>JBILXT010000618.1:0-3385 GCA_044378235.1 Planctomycetaceae bacterium | reverse complement strand
CAGATGCGACGGCGAGCCGGTCATCTTGATCCCGTATAACATTTCCGGCTGCGGGCGAAACTCGCCCTGAATCGACTGGTAATCAGCTCGCTGACTTTTGCCTGCGGGCTGAACCGCCGCTGTTCCGGCAAGAGCCAGCATTTCACCAAACGCTGTCTGCTGGTCGGTGAATTCTTCCGTAAATGCTGCGAGCCCTAACGCCATCGTCGTCTCTGTGATCTCCGTCGGAGCAGCATCGTCCGCTTCGTACTGCCCGCTTTCCAGACGAGCAGGATTGCCGATCACGCTCCAGTCCATCTTTGCGTCCGGAGTGAGCTCGTAAACCGTGTAGTCCGCATGTTTGGCGTACACCATGCGATTCATCGCCTGAATCGCTCCCGGTGGAGCCATAATGGACGTGCTCATAATCTGAGCGTTCCAAAGCAGCATCTTCGAAAGGCCGGTGAGACGGATCACTTCGCCAACCGGGCCGTCCGTATCCTTCACCCCAAAGGTTCCACGAATGCTCTGAAACTGCTTCTGAGCACTTACAAGCACGCCAAGTCCCGCAGAGCTGATATACACGACGTCCGACAAATCCAGCAGCAACGAATGAGCCCCTTCGCGCAGAGCTTCATCGATAGCTTGTTGCAGCGTGTCGGCCCATTCGGCATCCAGTCGGCCCGACACCTGGAGTTCTCGAAAATCGTTGTCGCTGTGAGTTTTGATCTGCATGGCGAACGCTTCTATTTTTCCACCACGAGATCTGCGGCCTTGAGCAATGCCGGTGGAATCACCAGACCGCAATCTTTGGCCGCTTCGGGATTTAAGATCAGACGATTAGTGGTGATCGGTTTGAGATCCATGCGATTCACAGATTCCCCCTTAAGAACTCGCCCGGCCATCAAACCGGATTCGCGTCCCATGTCGTAGTAATCCCGACACAGCACAACCGTCGCGCCTTGTTTCGACATGCTGCCCAGAAACGCAAAGACCGGCAATTTGGCTTTGCGAGCTGCCTGGATGATGCCAGGAAATGCGGAACCTGCCAGATTGGAATTCGTCAAACAGATCGCATCAATGCCCTGATCGCAAATCGCCTGAGCCGCATCAGATATCTCCGACGGTGTACTGACGCCTTTGGATTCCAGTTGATAGCCAGCCGCCTTTGCTGCGGCCACCACCAATTCGTGATTGTAAACCGAGTTCACTTCGGCCGGAGAAAACAGAGTTCCCAGGCGGCGAGCTTTGGGCATCAACTGGCGAATGATCGGCATCATGGCTTCGGCATCCGGCGCTCCGTAGGCTCCGGTGAGATTCGCCTGGTGCTCCGAGTTGCTTTTGGCCACGCCAGCGGAGAATGGATTCGCCACCATTGTAAACACCATCGGGATGTTTTTATTACGCTGCACGGCGGCCTGCAATGCCTGCGTCGAAATCGTCAGCAACAAGTCGGGCTGATCGGCGATTGCGGAATCGACAAGTCCATTCAGCCCCGCCATGTCGCCCTGAGCATTCAGGCTCTTCAGTCGATAATGTTCGCCTTCGAGAAACCCGGCTTCCTTAAGTCCGGCCTTGAGTCCTCGTTCCGCATCTTCGACATCGGAGGAATTGATATACGACACCACGCACAGCTCTCGAACCTTCCCGATCGAACTCTTCGCCTGAGTCGGTGCAGCCGTTTCCCGTTTGCGTTCGCCAGCTTCATCAATGATTGAATCGGCCTGCTCGAGCAGCGACTGAGGAATCGTCCAGGGATCTCGTAAGTCCTTCACCGCTGTTGTGTTGATAAACAACTTCGGAGGAATGGCGGTCTCCCACGGAATCGTTGCGATCTCCTCTCCGTTCAGCACCTTGGACGCCATCGCTCCGACCAGCAGCCCCACTTCGGCGTAGTTCGCTCCTACGTCAAAAACTGCACCCTTGGCTGCGTTACCGGGCATGCAGGTGAAGACCGGAATCTTCGCCTGACGCGCTGTCTGCAGCACGACGTCCACAGCCGCCAGCACCGTCACATCGCCGCCGATCCAGAGTGCATCGACGTCACGAGCCACCACCGAAGCAACCGCTTCTTTCACCGCCGAAGCGTTTTCGGCATTGGCCTCGATGAGTTCAATGCCCAGTTGTTTGCAGGTCTCACGAGCCACCTTGGTCGCGATTTCTGAATTGACTTCCGCCGGATTCCAGACGCAGCCGACTCGCTTCAGCTTTGGATTCATCTCGCGGGCAATCTGAAACGATTTATCCGCGGGCGGCAGTGTTCCAATACCGACCATATGAGCCGGATGCGACAGCGGTTCTTTTTCAATTCCTACGCCAGCAACGGTGGGATCAGAGACGAGTCCAAAGACATGCCTGACGCTGCCTCGCCGATTCGCATTGCCCACCGCCTGCAGGCACGACGTCGATAGAGTAATCACCAGATCATATCGCCCGCTGACAAGTTCCGTGGCCATCGAGTTCGCTGTGGCCATATCGCCTTCAGCATTGAATCGTGACAAGATCAAAGAGCCACCCTGAGCAAAACCGGCTTTCTCCAGGCCTGCAATAACTCCGTTCGCACCATCGTCCATGATGGGTTGCGACGCCATCTGCAGCATCGCGACTTTAAACGTCTTCTCGCTCCTCGCCGCTTTCGGGAGATCGGAGAGCAGCAGGACAACCGCAGCCAGAGCTATTGCGCCCAGTCCGGGGCCAAAGTGTCGAACGATCCAGGAGAACACAGGTGAGCGAAACTTTCTGCAAAAAAATCGGCTAGCGCTCTGTCAAGATAAAAAACCGGGATGGTGGTAGTGGATCTTGCTAAAGATCCCAACACAGCAGCACCTTTAGCAAGGTCCACTAGCGCCTCAGGCTCAAAACAGCCGTATGTTAGTGGCGATTGCGAATTGTCGCCATGCACTCCACGCGTTTCAGAAAACTCCGTAAAAGCCGTGTTTCACGAATTCAATGGTCCCGTTGTTGGCGCGGTAGTCGACGCCGACGTCGTACAACAAGTGATCCAGTTCATGATGGCGTTCTTCAACGAATTGTCGATACGCCTCGGGGTACTGCTGCCAGCTCAGAAAGAACAGCAGTTGATCAATGTTCACACCCGAGAAGTAGATCGTGTCGCAGGCTCGTTTGTTCGCAAGACAAATCGTATGGCACTCACGCAACTCCGGGCGATACAGGGCATCCAATGAGAGTCGCCATGCGTCGCAGAAGACGGAGCATTCCAGCTTATCGCAGATCTCCTTCTGCTGTTTTTTAGCATCGAAGAAGAAGTAAAAGTTCTCCAGCTGACGGCCTTGTGGAGTGAAGCCGTACGCGATGCCGGATGAGACCTGACTGCCGGGGTTACCGATGTAAACATGCACGACATCCAGCAAACCGTTCTGTTCAGCAGTCTGCTCGGTGAGATCGA
>JBILXT010000214.1:0-12038 GCA_044378235.1 Planctomycetaceae bacterium | reverse complement strand
AATTCATCGTAGCGTTCGAGAGCTTCGATCAGAAGATAGTTCATCGGGAACCACACCGGTCCTCGCCAGTTGCTGTTGCCGCCGAACATGGAGGAATCTGAATCGCCAGGCACGTAATTGACACGGTGTTCCACGCCGTTCGCATGGAACACAAACGGATGCTTCTCGTGAATGCGTGAAAGCGAACGAATGCCATACGGTGACAGGAACTCATTCTCATCCAGCAGATACTTCAGCATCCGCTCCATGCGCTCGCGAGTCGGAATCGCCAGCAGACGCAAGCCGCGAGCCGGGCGAGTTTCATCGGCTTCCTTGGAGACCTGCATGAATGTGATGTTCTTGATGCGATCTTTGCGATGCTCGACAAACCATTCCATGCGGCGGCGGAAGCCCGGCAGCTTCTGCAACACGACGTCGCTCAGAATAATCGCTGTGAACAGCGGGATGATTCCCACCAGCGAACGAACTCTCAGTGGAATATGTTCGCCGTTGTTGTAGAGATGGTCGTAGTAGAATCCATCCTGTTCGTCCCACAGGCCCACATCGCTGATCGAATTCATCGCGTCGGCGATCTCGATGTAGTGTTCGAAGAACTTGCTGGCCATATCTGCATAGGCAGGATTCTCACTGGCCAGTTCCAGAGCCATCGTCAGCATTCGGGCGCAATAGAAGCCCATCCACGCGGTGCCGTCGGCCTGATGCAGATGCCCGCCTGTTGGCAATGGCTTCGATCGATCGAACACGCCGATATTATCGAGCCCCAGAAAGCCGCCGCTAAAGACATGCTTGCCAAGCAGGTCCTTGCGATTGACCCACCAGGTGAAATTCACCAGCAGCTTTTGAAATGTCCTCGCAAGGAACAAGCGGTCGCGGCGTCCGGGAGGTCCCGTCTGTTTGTAAACTCGCCAGCACGCCCAGGCATGAACCGGAGGATTAACGTCGCTGAAATTCCATTCGTAGGCCGGGATCTGTCCGTTCGCGTGCATGTACCATTCGCGAAGGAACAGAATCAGTTGATCGCGCGCGAACTTGCTGTCGATATCCGCCATCGGCACCATGTGAAACGCGAGGTCCCACGCGGCGTACCACGGATACTCCCATTTGTCCGGCATCGAGATAATGTCTCGATTGAACAAGTGAGGCCACTCCGTGTTACGAATCGACTTGCGCGACTCGGGGGCCTTCGGAAAGTTCGGATCGCCATTCAACCAGTCTTCAACCACATAGTTGTAGAACTGTTTGGTCCACATCAGGCCCGAATACGCCTGGCGGAGAACTCGTCGAGATTCCGCAGGTAAACTCCCCGGGATCTTGGCGTCATAGAATGCGTCGGCTTCCGCTATGCGATGTTCAAATGTCCGAGAAAACTCATCGCCAAACACGGACTTTGGCGGACTGTTGTAATCCCACAGGCGAAGTTGCAAAGTAATCTGCTCGCCAGCCCTCAGGGTGACTCGATAATGTGCGGCGGCCTTAGTGCCGGTGTTCTTTGGATTCACCGCATCCACACGGCGACCAATAATGTAGTCGTGAAAACCGTCTTTAAAGTATTTGCCGGACAAGGACGGATCATGCAGATACCTGGGATTCGATTCATTCTCCGTGAAGAGCCACGTTGGTGATTTTCCATCCGGAGCCTGATCGGCAGTAAAGACGAACTTGCCCAGCGTCGCATGTTCCGCGAGTACTCGCCCGTGCTCGTCCAGATGCATGTTGGGTTTCGGCCAGCAACCTTCGTGTTCACAGCCCCATGTCCAGGTATTTCGAAACCAGAACGTCGGCAGCACATGCAGGGATGCCAGAACCGGACCTCGATTAGCAATCGTGATGCGAATCAGAATATCGTCCGGGTCTTCCTTGGCGTATTCGGCGAACACATCAAAGTAACGATTGCGTTCGAAGACTCCGGTATCAACCAGTTCCAGTTCCGGAAGTTGTCGGCTGCGGTGCTGATTTTCTTCCACAAGCCGAGCGTAGGGATATTCGAGCTGCGGATATTTGTACAACGCCTTCATGTAGGAATGCGTTGGCGTGGAGTCCAGGTAGTAGTACTCTTCTTTGACGTCTTCCCCGTGATTGCCTTCGTGGCCGTTCACGCCAAAGAGTCGCTCTTTCAGAATCGGATCGCGACCGTTCCACAGCGCAAGTGCGAAACACAGGCGACATTGACGATCCGTGATTCCCAGCAGACCGTCTTCGCCCCAGCGATAGGCTCGACCTCGTGCCTGATCGTGGGGAAACGATGCCCATGGCGAGCCGTCCGGCGAGTAGTCTTCGCGAACCGTGCCCCATTGCCGTTCTGAGAGATAAGGCCCCCAGCGCTTCCAGTTTGCGTTCTCCGACCGCGCCTCATCCTGTTCAAGGCGCACAAGTTCAGCCGATTTCGTGGTAAGTTCGTTCATCAGGGTCAGTGCAGTTTCTGGATTGCCGACAATTCACACGACTCCAGTTTGAGCCGTGGAGCGGCAAGTTGTATCCGGAACCTGACCCAATCGCACGGATTTGCCCTGGAAATCCCGTTCACATCAAAATCCAAAGCGCACGGATGTACGGTAAAAACGTCTCTGGGGATCAGCAACGCCAGATTTTCGCGCAGAATGGGTACTCCAGACCGTCTTTGACGAAGACGAGCCATGGTGTCCAAGGCGCTCACGACGCACACCAGTCCACTCATTCCGCGTTTACAGAGATCGCGCGGGCACGCGACGGTTTCTGAACGACGAAATCCGTGTGTATTGAGTCAGCTCAGTCCGGAAATGGTTCTGATCAGATCCGAAGATGCTCGAGCGCTTCTTTTGCCGACATGATGTAGCTGACGTAGAACGGGCCGAATTCTGCGTAGTTGGCCGAGGCTTTGTCAAAACGCATTGTGTAGACAATCTCTTTGATGTGTTCCGGAGCGCGGCTCCACAATGTCACGCCCCATTCCCAGTCGTCGAAGCCGGTTGATGCTGTAATCAGCTGAGAGACTCGTCCTGCAAATTTGATCCCTGATGTTGCATGTTCGGCCATCAGGTCGCTGCGGAAACTAAACGGCTCTGCATACCAATTGGCCAGGGGGTGGCGAGCCTTGTTCATAGGGTAAAACGTCATTACCGGGAATGGCGGGAAGTCCGGATACAATCGTTGTTGATTCATTGCCGGGAGGCGTTGCTTGTAGGCATTGAGCTTGGCCTGAAACGCCGGATCCTCAGGCTTCGTTCCTTCTCGAACGAGTCGATCTGAATACTGTTCAATCGTTGGAACATATTCGCTGACTTCGGTGATCGACACAAACGAGTAGGTTGGTTCAAGAACTGTGCCGAGTGCACTGGCGCGAAGGCGCTGAGTGATGGCGTCAATTTTCAGGGGATCCGGGTCCATCATCATCAGACCGAAATCTGCTCGATGTCCCGATACAATCGAGACCTGCATACGAGCCGGAACATAGTCTCCTTCCGGATTGAGAATCTCGATTATCTCTGCACGACCGTGAGCGCGTTCCGACGGATTTATCGCCTTCAAGGCCTGCTGATTGACACGATAATAGATATGAAGACAGTGCCAGCCTTCGGTCATCAGAACTGTGGGATCAGGCAGTGGAGCCGAGTTTCCGTGAGGGCGTTGCACAGCAATCTCTTTCCGTTTTGTCAGCAAGTGAAATTATCAGCTTTTGAAAATCGTTTGCCTCAGAGGCAACCTGATGATTGCGGAAGTTGTCCGCCGAAAAAGTCGGGGAAGTTTCCAGCAATTTCCAGTGTCTTTGCGAGCACGTTTCTCGCCGCATCATATGCGAGCGGCCTTCGCATTTCACGGATGTTTTCAGATTGAGAAACCCGGCCCCCGGCGCGGTCTCACTCAACAGGACGCGAAAGTCCCGCGTATCCGCAAAGCTTGCGATGGCTGGTCACTCGTTTTTCTGCTTTTGCTTGTCCATCAGTACCTTGACCGTGTAACCACCGACGATTTCTCCGTCCTTCACGTACATCCAGTCAGAAAGCTGCGAAACCTTCATTTTGACTTCGTCACCGAGTTTCAGGTCTTTGACCCACACCGGATCATTTCCCAATCGTCCGACGACGGTATCGCCGTTAATGGAGACCACTTCAACCCACATGAACTCTTTCTGATCCGGTGCGTCGAAAGGAAACTTCGCTGCGAAGTTCTCAGAGTTCTCCGGTTTGTTGCGGAAGGCTTTTACAAACTCGGGCCACGTTTTCTTCGCTTCAGCAGTAGCGGCCATCATCTCCGGATCATCACCCGAGGCACCGATCACAGCGGCATTGGATGAGTTTCGCAAGGCCTTCAGTGAATCTTCACCCTTCATTGCCGCGATCACATCGTCGCTGATGGGCAGGACGATGTTCTCAGATGGCAGCAGCACTCCAACGGTGTTCTTGTCGACCATCTCGGCAGCCAGTCGAATGATTCGATTCATTTCCTGCTCTTGTTCAGCCGCTGGCTTTTTGCCAACGTCGCCGACCAGATCCAATGATACCCACGTTTTGTGTTCTCGCAGCATCTTGCGAGTTCTTAATTCCTGAACCTCATTGAGGGCGTCAGCTTCGAGATAAGGTTTGCTGGCCACAATCATCATGCAGAACGTGTCCTGACATTGAATGATGAAGCCGGGACCGCCTTTGATCACAAAATCCGTCGCATCCTTTTTGCCATCGTCGCCAACGGAGACTTTTTGATCCCACGCTTTCTGAATGGACGCAGCAATGCTTTTCTCTGAAACCGTCGGAAGCTTCTTCTGCAGCAAAACAATGGACAGCAGTGGGCCTTCTTCTTCAGATTCGCTCTCTCCCTTCGGCGCGGCCTTCTTTGCCGACTTCGCTTCGTCAGCGTGAGCAAGACCGGATGTTAAGGGGCTGCTGATGGTGACTGAGCACAGGAGGGCAATACCCAGCAGTAAAACTGAACGCGGCATGATTCAAGGACTCCGTTCGATGACTCAGGATTATTGTTGCGGTGGCACTCACCGGACGGCTCGCGCCGTTGCGCTTTAAGGTATTTTTCGTTTGAAGTTTAATACAGGCAGAGGAACGATAAGCCGGGTTCTGTCGAGGGCGTTCATTTCTCTACGATGTTGATTACTCAACACCTTCAGCAGCCGACCCGAAGGTATGACGAGCCGAACCGACTCGTGGCCGTCCGAAGACGACCGTTCCTTCTGCTTGGCCTTGCTCCCGATGGGGTTTACCCAGCCGACTCGGTCGCCCGAATCGCTGGTGCGCTCTTACCGCACCGTTTCACCCTTACCACGTCGTAGCCTTCCCGGAGCAAGCTCCGAGTGCAACTTCGACGTTCGGCGGTTTGCTTTCTGTTGCACTTTCCCGATCCTCGCGGACGGTGGGAGTTACCCACCATCGTGTCCTGTGGAGCCCGGACTTTCCTCTGAACTGTGAAGCCCAGCGAACGCCTGTTCCTCTGCCTGTGTGCGGCATTGTCGCGATCCTGGCCGGAATCGCAACACACGTTGCTTTGGGTGAACTCAATTCATGATGGCAGAGCCCTCAGAATCTTGCTGGGAGTTTATTTCGACGGCCACGTGTTGAATTTTCTCTTGTCTCGCGTCAAAGAGTTTGACCGGGGGAAACAAAGGCAGTACCCTCCCCGAGGCTTGTCGTGTTTCTGAATTGTTGGCAGCGGATTTCCGGATTCTGCTCAAACTTTGCCGGATAATTCGCCGTAAGTCGTGTAGACCGAGTGGTCGACGGGCCGATCGATTTTGTGTTGAGAACATTCTTCTGCATCACTCTTCTGGATTCACGCGATTCAGAGGATGTTGAGCATCTGAACGACAACGGAGATGCCATTCAAATGCTGGGCCAGCTTATTCCTGTCGGCGGCGGAGATCCGATTCCTCTGATGAGCCCGAAGCTGCTGATCGGGCGGCGTTCGTCGTGCGACATCAAACTGGACTTCCAGAATGTTTCGTCGCATCACTGCGAATTGGAGCTGAAAGAGGGATATTGGCACATCCGTGACCTCGGCAGCAGCAACGGCATCAAGGTCAACGACGAAAGAACGCCGTCGAAATGCCTGTCACCCGGTGACAAAATCACCATTGCCAAGCATTCGTTCACGGTCGAATACACCGTAGAAGGCGACGGGCCGCCCCCGGAAGAAGAAGGCACGTTTTCTCGCAGCCTGATGGAAAAAGCCGGACTGGAAGTCGAACGCAGCCGCCAGAAAATCAAAATGCCGGAGTCAACTCGGAAGGCCGCCGAGAACAAGGGCAAGCAGTCTCGCCGCGCGGCCAGCGAAGATGATTTTATTATGGACTGGCTGAACGAAGAGTAATTTTCTCCTGAGCCTGAGGCGCTAGCCGATTTGATTGGCGGCTAGGCTGAATCAAACGGCGGGCGTTGCCTAACTTCGCATATTTTGCAACGAGCTTCCGTGCGACGACTATCGTTCTGATTTGGCCTCGTAGAGGCGGCAGCAGTTGGACCCAGGCTTTAGCCTGGGGAATAAGTTCTAAAATGAACATTCAAGCCGTGAAACGGCGACAGCAATCTCGTTGAAAACACCATCGCTGTCGCCGTTTCACGGCTGAAGGATCGTGTTTTCTCCTCCCACCCCAGGCTGAAGCCTGGGGCTAAATGCGGCCGCAGCTACGCTGCGGAACCCAGTGCGAAGCAACCGACTAAAACATACGCAATCCCACGCCATTCGGGATGAGCACGGTGGCGTCTTCTGCTTGAAACCTCTTCGTGTATGGGCTGAGGCGGCAAATGCTGAATGAGCCGTCATCGCAACCATGGGAGAATATGGCATCCTGCTGAATCTCTTTCATTTTGTTCCGCGAACATTTCTTTGTCCGGATGTGTCGCCGGAAAAACGTTTTCTTCTTTGTTTGGTTCACTGAAGAAAAACCGTCCTGCTTGAACAGCGGCTTGAAGTCTCCTACAACGACGCTGCACCACTGATGCTTTTCTTTACCGGTTGCCCTCTTTGAGCCATCCATGGCTGACTCCATTGTTGAACTGACGCACCACGACGAAGCTCGAGCACTCTTCGGGTTTCGCGACGAGAATCTTCGTCGATTGTGCACGCTGACCGGTGCTCAGGTTGTACTGCGAGGCAACGAAGTCCGCATCTCCGGGGATCAGGAGCAGGTTCGCCATTGCACGGATTTGCTGACTCGATGGCGAGACATTCTTCACAGTAGTCACGAATTGACTCCAACAGACGTCGAGATTTCTCTCGCGCCGGAGCCTTCAGGAATTCATCGAATGTTACATACTGATGGTCATCACGGCAGTCACTCGGCTGTGGACACTTTTGCGCCCAACCGAGCCGTGCAGGAAATGCGAACCGGTGTTGGCAAAGATCGTGTCGGACAGATTCGTCCGAAGACGGACGGCCAGAAGGCTTACATGGACGCCATTCGCAAGCACGAACTGGTGCTGTGCGACGGTCCGGCCGGATCGGGAAAGTCGTATCTCGCGGTTGCGATGGCTTTGGAAGCGTTGCGAGCGGAGCAGGTTCGAAAAATCGTGCTCGTGCGTCCTGCGGTGGAAGCTGGCGAGAAGTTAGGGTTTCTCCCCGGGGACATGTTTGCCAAGGTCAACCCATTTCTGAGGCCTCTGCTGGACGCCATTAATGACATGCTGGACCACGAGCAGGTCCGCAGATACATGGCCAATGACGTGATCGAGATCGTGCCTTTGGCCTTTATGCGAGGCCGAACGCTGAATGACACGTTTATGATTCTGGACGAAGCCCAGAACACGACAACCACGCAAATGAAGATGTTTTTGACCCGTATGGGCCTCAATTCCCGCATTGTCGTCACGGGCGATGCAACCCAGATTGACCTCGAAAAAGGCGTTGCGAGCGGCCTTCAGGATGGTATTCGTCGTCTTTCTCATATCCCTGGGGTTGCCATTGTGAAGCTAACTGGACAGGATATTGTCCGACATCGGCTGGTTCGGGAGATTGTTTCGGCGTACGAAGCAGACACCATTCAGGAATCCTCAAGGTCCTGAGTGTGAGTTTTCCGGCACCAGCCAGCGCGACGGACGCACATCCGTCGGCCGTTGCTTTCATGTCCACATCTCTGCAAGAACGTTCTTCGGTGCCTGCACTGCAGAACTCTCGTGTTGTTCATCTGGATTCTTCGGCTCATAAACTGGCGACGCGGTTGTTGCCGGTTCAGTCTTTCGATTTCAGCGCGGGATAATCGCCATGTCGTTCTTTGGAACCCGGCGATCACGTCCCACGCGTGTATTTCGTCCGACTCCGTCTATCTGGGATCGTCTGCTGTCGGCGTTTCGCGACTACAAAGTCCTGACGCACGTCCTGATCGCAACGTTCGCCACCGTGGGTCTGCTCGCGTCCGTACAGGCCTGGCGTTCTCGGTTCACTTATCGAGCCGGTCAGATTGCTGATGTCGGAGTACAGGCTCGCGTTGACTTCGAAGTCGAAAACGTCCGTGAAACGCAGCGGCTATTTGACGAAGCGGTGAAAGCGGCTCCACTGGTGCTGATTCAGGAGTCGGCCATTGTCGATCGACTGCAGTCATTACTCCGCGATCAACTCAGCGAAATTGCAAACGCTGAGTCTATCGAACAGGTCGCACTGCCGACTCTGGCCGCGTTTGGTCTGACGACCCAGAATCTGGCCACTCGTGAAACGTCGTTCAGCGTGTTGAAGAACCAGCTGCGCGATGCAGACGAATCCAAAGGCAAACGCATCGACTTGCTGATGAGTGAAGTCGAATTGTTGATGAAGGATGCTCGCAGCCTTGGTCTCATTGACAACAGCGCCGCCCGAAATGTTCTGGGAGGCAATGCTGACGTTACGACGGCCGCGAATCGAAATCGATCCATCAAAGTCGTGGATTCTGCTGGACTTGTGCTCCACAACGGAGTTCTGGCTGACGTGTTGCTGCAAGAGCAATTGCGAGAAACAGGGCGGCTTGGCAAATCATGGCCAAGCCTGCAGAACCTGTCGGCGATTCAGCAAGTGATTGAATTCTGGCTGCAACAGAATTTTCGCAATCAATTGAAACTCGATCCCGCAGCTACAGACGCTGAATTGAAACTTGCGGGCGAATCAGCTCCTCGAAAATTTGACAAGTACACAAAGGGCAGCATCATTGTTCCGGAAGGAACGATGCTAACCGAAACGGACGAACAGCTTGGCTTGTTGTGGCTGGAGTATCTCGCGCATGAGGGCAGCATCTCCAGGCTGCAACGTTTCTGCCGTGTTACCGGTACGGCCATGCTGGTCATTCTGCTGGTGATCCTGTTCGGAGCCTTCCTGAAGTTTTCATCCCCGAAAATGCTTGAAGAAACCAGTCGCCTGGTCATTTTCGTCGGGATGTGCATCGGCACCGTTCTGCTTGGCACATTAATGAGCCGTGACCCCTGGCGTGCGGAGATCGTTCCGTTGCTGGCGGCTGTCATGATCACGGCGATTGCTTATAGCCAGGTTGTGGCCATTCTGACGGCGTTCTGTTTGTCGCTGATGATTTCGATGGCGACTGTCAGCGATCTGGGACACTTCGTATCTTTGATGACGATTTGCGTTACTTCCATCATTCCACTGCGACGCATCAAGTCGCGACTGGTGATGATCAAAATTGGCTTCATGGTTTCTGCTGTGGCCTTCTACGCGGTCTGGGGCGTCGGCGTCATGCGGGCTCATGGTGCGGATGATGCCTGGCGAAACATGGGAGTCATCGTGACGGCTCTGAAGTTTGCCGGTTGGTCGCTGGTGTGCTGCTATCTGGTCGCAGGAAGCTTGCCGTTCATTGAGCAGGCGTTTGGCGTTGTGACAGACATCAGTCTGTTGGAACTCACCGGTGTTTCTCATCCGCTTCTGCTGGAACTCGCCCGCCGTGCTCCGGGAACATATAACCATTCGATGAATGTGGCTTCTCTGGCCGAAGCGGCGGCTGAATCCATCGGAGCCAACGGCCTGCTGGCTCGCGTCGGTGCCTACTTCCACGATATCGGGAAGATGACAAAGGCGGAGTACTTCATCGAGAATATGACGGAAGGATCCGAGAACCATCACAAGTCCCTGGCGCCAGCGATGAGTACTCTGATCATCATCGGGCACGTCAAAGACGGCATGGAACTGGCAGAAGAGCACAACCTTCCTGAGC
The DNA here is from genome assembly GCA_044378235.1 of Planctomycetaceae bacterium. Taxonomy (GTDB): domain Bacteria; phylum Planctomycetota; class Planctomycetia; order Planctomycetales; family Planctomycetaceae; genus SXXK01. Next base: position 1,933 of record JBILXT010000214.1, on the reverse strand, counting down.
CTCTGCGAGACTTTATTGAACAGCATCACGGAACGACGCTGGTGGAATATTTCTACCACGAGGCGGCTCGCAAGAAAGACGGCGACCATCGAACTGATGCGGATGAATCCAGCTTCCGCTATCCGGGCCCTAAGCCGCAGTCACGCGAGACCGCCGTGCTGATGCTGTCAGATGCCGTGGAGAGTGCCAGTCGCACGCTGAAGGAACCGACGCCTCGTCGCATTCAGTCTCTGGTGCATGAAATCACCATGAAGCGATTGCTGGATGGCCAGTTTGATGAATGCAATCTGAAGATGAACGAGATCCGGATTGTCGAGGAATCTCTGATCAAGTCTCTGCTGGCCGCTCATCACGGCCGCGTGCGATACCCGGGACAGAAGACGGCGTAATGCGATCCACCGGTTGTTTTCATCCGATGGCGGGTATTCAGCCTCGCAATACGAGACATCCGTGAGCGACAAAGGTCGCCCAGTTTCCACGAACCATCCCTCGCTGACGCCTGTTGAAGTTGCGCACTGTATTCAGGGCTGGAAGCCCGGCATATCCTTTGCCGGTGGCGTGAGCCACCGGACCCCCAGAAAACTGTGTTTCAGGCCTGAGGGGCCGACACATTCCATCATGTATCGGCCTCTCAGGCTTTGGATTTCTTTATGTTCGCAGACCGGTGGCTCACGCCACCGGCATTGGATTTGTCGGCCCGCAGGGCCTGAAAATGAACAACTTCAAAACACACGCTTCAGGTTGTGATTGGCGGTGCTTCTCCATCCCAACCCGAATCGTCACTGAGGGATTGCTGTTGTTAGTTTCTGGTACGCGCAACCGCCCTCAATTTTTCGGTCTCCAAATCTTTCGGTCGCGCCTTGATCTCCATTCTCGGCAACAGTTGGCGGCCATTGACCGCAAGGTTGCCTGTTAAAAACAGCATCACGTCTGCGCACGGCCATGGTGGAGTTCTCATGATGACGGCCAGTCAATATGCTTCGCCGCCGTTTCCTGATCAATCGTCACAGCAGTGATATTCTACCCCACTCTATGTCCAACGCATCTCTGTCGTTTAAGCGCCCCGAAGCCGATCTGGCCATGCTGGAGCTGCTGGCTCTGGAATATCCCAACGTCGATGCGGCGATTGCCGAAGTCGCTCGCCTGGCGGCTGTGCAAACCCTTCCCAAAGGGGCGGTACACGTTATCAGCGACATTCATGGCGAAGACAAGAAGCTGCAGCATGTGATCAACAACGCTTCCGGAACTCTTCGACCACTGGTGGAGGAAATGTTTGCCGGTCGCATGAGCCCTGAAGAAATGTCCGAGTTTCTGAAGCTCACGTTTTATCCCGCGGAGGTCACTGAACGGCTGCGGCAGACACTCACGAAGCCCGAAGATGTGCTGGCGTATGCAACCCGCACTCTGCAGCCGCAACTGGAACTGCTGCGATATCTTGTTTCCAACTATAGTCTGCGACTGGCGACTCGATTATTTCCCGCCGAGTATAGTGAACTGTTGCTGGAGCTGCTGCATTCTCCTTCCACTGAGCGTGGGCCCGAATTCATCGGGGCCATGCTGGATGAACTGGTCAAACGCGGCCGAGCGTTGCATCTGATTCATCTTGTGGGGCGCCTGATTCGTAATCTCGCCGTCGACGAATTGATCATCGGTGGAGATTGTTGGGATCGGGGACCTCGTGGTGACCGAGTTGTCGAATACCTCCGCCTGCAACCGAACGTGGAATTTATCTGGGGCAATCATGATGCTCTGTGGATGGGGGCCGCTTTAGGTCATGAAGCCCTGATCTGTACCGTTCTTCGAGTGTCACTGCGTTATCGGCGTATTGGCCAGCTGGATGAAGGCTACAGCATTCCTCTGACGCCGCTCGAACATCTGGCTCGCACGGTCTACGCCGACGATCCGGCGCAGTACTTCATGCCGAAGAGCGACG
>JBILXT010000617.1:0-3391 GCA_044378235.1 Planctomycetaceae bacterium | reverse complement strand
GGTTTATGCGATGCACTTCGGAAGTGATTGCTCGCATGGCGAACGCCGAAGACGAATGCACCGGGCGGTTCTGGGAGGGCCGCTTCAAGGCGACGGTCCTGCCGGATGAAGCAGCGATCGCGGCGTGTATGGTTTATGTGGATCTGAACCCGGTGCGGGCCGGTCTGGCGGCAACTCCGGAGAAGAGTGACTTTACGAGTGCTCAGGAGCGCATTGCTGATCTGAAGTCTGCTGATGACGTTTCGACTGCGGATGCAAAGGATGTGCGAATTGAGCATGGCCAGAAGGCAGGTTGGCTTGCTCCTGTGGAGTTGGAGCCGAAGCGAAAGAAGGCTCGTGAGAAATGTTCCAGCCGGCGAGCTTCGAACAAGGGTTGCATGTTCATGACACTGGCAGAGTATCTGCAATTGCTCGACTGGACTGGTCGCCAATTGAAACCGGGGAAACGAGGAGCGATCCCGAAGAATGCTCCACCGATTCTGGATCGCCTGAATCTGTCGGCGGAACTCTGGCTGCACGCCGTCGAGCACTTCGGCAAACGTCGGTCGGCCAATCGCATTACTCCGGCCTCAAGATTCAATGCAACGGCGAAGCCGGGAAAAACAGCAGTGGCGGTTCAATAGGGTGTGAGAAAAGCAGGGGGGGCTGTCGTAGTGGGCTGTGGCTGGCGTTATAAGTTTGGATGGCCCTGAGCGATCCTGCGGTGAACCGGAGCCGCCGATGACGCGGGATTTGGAATCATACTCTTTTGGCGGCGGCCCTGTTGCCGCTGCCGTTCGCGACAAACACCCGATGAAGGATGAGACATGCGAAATGCTAATTTCTGTGCTGTCTCCGCGATGATTGCCGTGTCTGTCTTCAGCTTTCAAAGCGTCCGCGCAGACGAGCTCGATGTTGAGTTTGCGTACACTTCGAACCGCAGCAAAGGGCAATCGGGGATCTATCTTCACACCAAGGATGGGGAGCAGCTTGTAACAGCCGCCTTTAGCGTGGCTGAGGCACCAAGCTGGTCACCTGATGGCAAGAAGATCACATTTCAGGCCAAAGTAGAAGAGCGCTGGGATCTCTATGTCATGGAGTTCGATAGCCGCAAAACGCGCCAATTGACAAATGATGACCATGGAGATTTTCATCCAGTGTGGTCGCCCAATGGCTCGACCATTGCATTCTATTCTGATCGCAGCACCCCGGCCCGCATCTGGCTTATTGAGTCTGATGGCACGAATCTTCGGGAGTTTCCGGTGGAGATTTCGGGAATCGCAGATTTCTCGTGGTCACCAGACGGAGAGCAGGTCGTTTTCTGCGCAAACGAACGGGTGACCGCTCCGGACGCTCCGCGTCCAGAACTTGGAATTGACCTTGAAAAGGATGTCTTCATTGCATCTTGTAACGGAATGGATTTGCGTCGCGTCACAAAAGGAGGAAACATGGCGATGATGCCTTCGTGGTCACCAGACGGCAAACAGATCGCCTTTGCATTAACCAAACAACCAGCCAATCTCTCAGAGATCCAGATTCAAGTTGTGAATATCGACGGCACTGGATTGAAAAGGCTGACCAATCGTCCAGGTCAAAGCATGTTTCCAAGGTGGTTGCCAGACAGCACCAAGGTTCTTTTCTATCATCAGCCGCAGTCCACCGGTACATCAACACCGCAATTGATGTGTGTGTCAGTGGACGGAACTGGAGAAGCTGTAGTTGATGTTGGGAAATCGGGTGGCTACTTTCCAGACGTGCGAAGCCAGTCGCGAACAAAGCGGTGAACCGGAGTTGCCGTTCACGCCCAATTGAAATGGACAGTCAATCGCGGAAACACCGGTTACCGCAATCGTTCTGCCACTTACTAACGTGCCTTCAGTATAGATGAGGAATTACATGACTGCGACAATTCATGGCTGCCTGGCAGCCGCACTCGTGCTGATTACAACACAATTAGCAATTGCCCAAGATGCCAAACCAAAATGGCTCGATGAGGCAGAAAAAGCATTGCTGGGAACGTGGGAGAATACCAATACAAAGACCAATTCTATTCCAAGGATCGAAATTCTCGTCGAAGAAGACACGCTGAAGATTCGAATTTGGGGGCGTACACTTCCCAAAGATTCGCCATATGGTCCGCCCGACAAACTAAACGTCCTTTCGCCCCGCGCCGACATTGAGGTAGCTACGAAAGACACGGCGGTTGCTTTCGCGACGCATACCGCAGACTTCGCGATCAAACATTTCACGTTACGTTTGCGTGACGATGTCATTCATCTCGAAGGAATTACCATATTTACGGACGAATCAGGACGCAGCAATCGGATATACAATGCGACGTTCAAGAAACCGTAAATGAACGAAGCCTCAGACGCACCGTGGCCGAACAATTCGTTGGACGCGGAGCCGCCGATCGCGTCGTTCTTGACGTCAATGTTGATTGGCGGCGGCCCGGTCAACGCTGACATTCGGCAGGAGAAACCATGAATACATTTTCGACGTCCGCTGTCACAACAAAGCCAACCGAAGATGTGCTGCAAGCGGTACTCGTGAAATTGACCAACAACGGATTCGCCATTGTCAAACGCGACGGCAAGTCGGTTGAACTGACTGGCCCTGGTCTAAATAGTACAAGACAAAATCCTTTGCTCGGTGCTTCGAGGATTCGCCTCGAACTTCATGGGCATGAACTGTCTCTTGACGCAGAACTCGGTGGCGTCGAAACGATGCGAAGATTCTTGATGCGATTCCCATTCATGCTCGGACTTGGACTTGGATTGTTCTTCGGGGTTGTTGGCGGCATTGCGTTTGGTCGACAATTCGGCGTTGGCTTCGGTGTGCCTTGGGCTCAAGGATTGACCTGGATGCTCCTTGCAATCGGCGGTTCAATGCTTCCCGTTACTCCTTGGCTTTTCCTTTCACCCATGATGTCCAAGATGATGCGGACACGAACTCAGAATGCACTGACGACACTCGTAACAAACGCCGTCCAACTGCCCGGAACTGCAGAACCACTAAGGCTTTGACTTCGCGACGTACGGAGTGAGGGCGTGGTTTGGCGGATTGGGGTGGAGCGGAGAGATCTCTTCGTTGAGCGAGCCAGTGGAGCCGAAGCCTTTCGAAAAGCCTTTGTTCGAGAAGCCCGGTGGTTGCAGTTGGTCGAGCAGTCTGTTGCGTTATACGTTTGGATGGCCCCAATCGTACCCCTCGAATCCATTTATGAGTGGATTCGTGATCAGGCTTCACGTGGGATTTTCTGGATCCATCATCTTCGCTTTGGTGGTCAACGCAGAAAACGTTATAGCTCAAAGGATTTGCGTGGTCGAATTCGGAATCGAACTCCCATCTCGGAGCGTCCTGATGAAGCCAACGAACGGACGGAATGCGGTCACTGGGAATGCGACACCATGGA
>JBILXT010000012.1:0-41640 GCA_044378235.1 Planctomycetaceae bacterium | reverse complement strand
CGGGCAATGCGAAGTTGATTTGAGAAGCGACACGCTGGTTCGCATGTCCGATAAGCTTGTGCGACTGAAATATATCGTCCGCAATGTTGCTCATCGTCATGGCAAGACGGCCACGTTTATGCCCAAACCGATCTGGAACGATAACGGTTCTGGTCTGCATATGACGTTGTCTCTGTGGAAAGACGATCACGCGTTGTTCGCCGGCAGCGGATATGGCGGTCTGAGCGAAACCGCGATGTTCGCGATCGGTGGCCTCCTGAAACATGCTCCAGCACTCTTGGCGTTCTGTTGTCCGACAACGAACAGTTACAAGCGACTGACACCGGGCTTTGAAGCTCCTGTGAATCTGTCTTACAGCTATCGCAATCGATCGGCGGCGATTCGAATCCCGGCAAACTCCGGCCAGGAATCTCGCCGACGCTTTGAGTTCCGCTGTCCGGATTCGGCGTGCAATCCGTATCTCGCAATGTCGGCTATTCTGATGGCCATGATTGACGGGATTCAGAGTCGAGTTTCCCCGGGGAGACCTCAGGATAAGGATCTCTACGATCTGGCTCCGGAAGAGCGAGCTGGCCTGGTTTGCACTCCGTCGTCTCTGGAAGCTGCCCTGGATGCTCTGGAAAAGAGTCCGGATTTCCTGTTGCGAGGCGACGTGTTTACACCGGACGTGATCGAACGCTGGATTCAGCATAAGCGAGACAATGAGGTCAAAGCGATCAATCAGCGCCCACATCCGTACGAATTTTCGCTGTATTTTGACTGCTGATCCCGGGTTGGAAGCCAATTCTCTGACCGGCCTTTTGCATTCGCCCGAGGGGTGACTATACTTGTGTCGAGTGTGTTTGACAGGCAGATGGTTTTGCCTGAGCGAACAAAAGGCTTGAAAAGTCAGAGTTGCTTTCTCAGGAGAAGAATTCCCATGAGTTCGCCTTATCAGAACTATGATCCGTACGCCGCCCCGCGAGATATGTTCGTCGTGGACGCGCAATTGAGCGAGCGTCTGGGGTTTCTTCGTCGGGTCTACGGTCACGTTTTCGGCGCGATTGTGCTGATGATTGGGATCGAGACGTTGCTCTTCACGACGGGAATGAACATCAAACTGCTGATGTTGATGGGCCAGTCGTGGTGGATCAGTCTTCTGGTGTTTATGGTCGTATCCTGGCTGGCGGAACGCCTGGCCTATAGTGGCGCGTCAGCAGTTGCTCAGTACACAGGGCTTGGGCTGTTTGTCGGTGTGCAGTCATTGATTACTGCTCCGGTCCTCACCATCGCCACGATGACAAATCCGAATCTGATCGGGCAGGCGGCGTTTGTGACGCTGCTGATTACAGGCTCGCTCACACTATTCGTAGTTCTGTCGAAGTCAGACTTTTCGTTTATGCGAAATGCTCTGTTCCTGGCGGGGTTGGGGCTGTTTGCGATCAGCATTGCGTCCGCACTCTTCGGATTCAGCCTTGGTCTTGGTTTCGCCGTGGGTGTCGTCGTGCTGATGTGTGGGTACATTCTCTATGAGACTTCTCTGATCATGCACCGTCTTCCAACTTCAGCCCACGTAGCCGGTGCTTTGATGATCTTTGGATCAATCGCGGTTCTGTTTCGTCAGATCCTGTACATCCTGATGAAATTGAACGACGACTAATGGGTGACGCGACGAAAATGCTCGGTCATTTGAGGAGTCGTGATCTGGAACCAACGGTTCGATTCATTGGCTGACAAAAATTTTCAGAGCCCTCACCAATTAATGCGGTGAGGGCTTTGTTCATTTCTGGAAGATAGCAGCGAGTGCATAATGGCAGTGTCTCACGATGATCAGCAGGCGATGCTCGACTACTCCTTGCAGTTGAGCAGTACGCTGCCGGACAATAGTCGCGGGGGAGTAGGACTTCTTGCCAGCGAAGCCATTCGCGTTGTTGGTGAATTATCCCACGTTGCGCATGCCCATCTGCTGATCATCAAATCTCGCAAACGATCAAAGCCAGTCGCAACATTGCGAGCTGAATGGTCATCCACCGAAAGTCTGCCAATCGGGCCATCACTGCAGGATGTCCCAATTCCCTTCTTCGGTGAATGCGCGATGAAGTGTCTGCAGCAGGGAAGTGCCTTCTTCACAACTTTTGACGAGCGAAAGAACGCCTGCAGCAAACTGGTCTCCGGTCTTCTGCGCGAGCTGAATCTCAGCAGTTATGAGATGATTCCCGTGATATCAGCGGGAGAACTGACGGCGATCATTGGGCTGGCTCACAATGGTGACAGTGAATTCCTGTGCGATCAGGCCCGACGACTCATACAATTGACCGGCGGCGTCCTGATGCAGTCTGTCCTCTTTGCGCGTCGCGAGAAGAAACGACGGCGCAGCCATATCCAGTGGAAGCGAGTCGCCAATGGAGCCTGTGATTTCGCTCTGAGAATCAACGCACAGGGAGAGATCATTCGGGCGTTACCGTTTCGGCAAACCAATCCTCCGAATGTCAAAGGGCTTTTGCTTTCGGAGTTCGTTTCTCCAAGTTCTGCCGAGGCCATTCGTGAGATGATTCGCGATGCGAGTGAGAAGGCTGAGCCAAGGTCGCTGCAGATTTTTGGCATCAACTCGAATGGGCGACCATGTTCTTATTCTGTGCGCGTCGAGCCGCCCGCACACAAGTCTCGCTCACGAATCGTCACATTGTATCTGACCAATAATGATGTAGAGCGTGCCCACGAAGCTCAATTATGTGATCTTCGTTCCCAGTTGAGTCGCGCCGCACGGCTTAGCATTCTGGGCAACATTGCGACGGAGTTTGCTCATCAGCTGGCTCAGCCGCTTCAGGCGATTTCAAACCACGTCTTTACGATCATATCGCGAGTCAAAAAGAGCGAAGCTCCGGAGTCGATTCTCAAGTGCGTTGAAGCCGTAGAAACCAGCGCTAATCACGCCGGTGACATTATTAAGAGTCTGCGAGACTTCGTGACGAATCGACGCGTTCCAATTGCTGCAGTACCGCTCGCCAAGATGATTACTCACGCGGTGGCGATGGTTGAAGTTCAGATGGAGCGATTCGGAACCATCGTGCAAATCCGAGATCCCGAGGACTTGCTGAATCCGCGGCATGGTCAGGCTGTTTACGTCGACGAAGTTCAGACGACGCATGTGCTGATCAATCTCCTGATGAACGCGATGGAAGCGTGCTCTGAAGCGGAGGTTCTGAATCCAGCCATCACAATCACCGCCAGACTGGATTCCTCGCGAAAGAATGCGATCGTGGAAGTGTCTGATAACGGCCCGGGAATTCTGCTGAAGAACCCTGACGGCGTGTTTGACCGATTCTTCACGACGAAAACGGAAGGATTCGGCATTGGACTGGCCATCTGTCGCGACGTCATCGAACGACAGCATGGCAGCATTCATGCTCGCAACAACCCCGACAAAGGGTGCTGCTTCTGGTTTTCAATGCCTATTGGACCGCCGGAAACAAGACCTGATGAATCAGCCTAAAGTTAGCTCTGCGTCCAACGAAATGCGGAACGCGAAACGGAGACACTGAGACGAAAGAGGCGTGCAAGTTTCCATGTATCTTCTACCGGAAAATGGCAGGCAAACATCAGTTTCAACCGCTGATAAACACTAATGAACGCTGATAATTGCAAAGGTCAACGCGAACTCATCAGCGCGGGCCTGACATGCGGAAATGGCTGCGGTTCATCCTGAAGGGATCATTGTTGGTTTTACAGCCGCACTGCTCGAAGCAGGTTTTCGAAACGAGCAACCATAAGCGTCTATAAGCGTTCATTAGCGGTCTGAACGGCTGTTCCGTTCCACGCACTTCATTTTACGAAGAACTTGAAACATCAATCCGGTGGTCGTTCTCTCACGGCTTTCCGGTACTGGAGTCAGTAGGTGTACGACGGATGTTTTCCTGAACTGCATCATCTTCACCGCCCTGCGGCCGAATCAGTTCAAAGTATCTGCGAATCGTCTGACGTTGTCCCAACGGAATCGACTCTGACTCCAGAGCAGATTCGCTGAGCGCTTCGTACTGTCCGGCTTTTTCGCGATACTGACGGACCGACTCCTGCTCTTCCATTTCACCGGTAATCGTTTCTTTGTCGACATCTCCCTGGCCAGAGTCCTGCCCGGTCAGCTTCAGTTCATTGCCGGTCTTCTGCAAAGCCGTCTTGCTGCCAGCCATACCGGTCGAACCTTTTCCGGCTTTGTTCCCGCCCTTTCGGCTCCCCTGAGCCAGATTGCGACTTTCACTTTCGCACTCGGCTTTGCATTCGCCAAGGAACTGACTTTGCTTCTTCAGCAGTTCAGACAGCTCCTGTTTCTTCCCTTGTTGCTTACATTCTTCCGCCAGTGCTTTGGCACCTTCCTCAAATTGCTCTTTGCCACCGTCGGAAAGTCCCTTTGCCATCTTGTCGAGACTCTTCTGGATATCCTTTGTCTGCTTGTGCTCGCCTGCTTTCTGCTGAGCCTGCTCCAGCTTTTCTTTGACTGCTTTCTCTGTCTTACGGTCCAGTTGAGGCTTCGTCATCTGAGAAAGCTCCTCAGCTGCCTTCTGCATGTCGCCCTTTGAAAGAGCCGCTCCCGCCGCAGCAGTAGATTCTGCCAGTGACAACGCCTCACCAATTTCCTTCAGTTGTGATTCTGCGGCCGGATCATTCAATTGCTGCTGCATCTCCTGAAGAGATGCTTCCATCTCCGACAGTTTTGCCAACGCCTCTTTAGGAGTCGTCCCGGGGTCGGCAAGAACCTTAAGTTGCTGATTCATCTCTTTCAGCATCTTGTCGAGATCTGCGTCCTGATGCTGTTCCTGAAACTGCTCGAGTTCTTCCAGACTTTCCGATGCCTGCGCGGCTTGCTCCGCCACCACTTCATTGGCAGTTACCGAAGCCTGCACAATTTCTTGCGGAGCAGCCAGAAACCCCAGCAGGAAGACGGTAACCGCGCCGACCACAGCAACGTTCCAGGTCTTTGGAGCTTTGACCGGGAGGATACTCTGAAGGTTCACAGAGGAAAGATGAGCAGCCGCATCTTCAATCTGAAGCCGGCGCACAGCATCGTCACCCGGAGTGTTCAGGAACTGTAACGCTGTTTGAACACGATCCTTCAGATGGCAGGCGTTGTCGATAAATTTTGCGGCCGTCATAAGAGTAGGTGATCGCAGGAATGCAAAACCGACTGCAACAACCGCCGGCACCGCAATCGCCAGAATCATCCATCCCCACGAGAACGCGCCGTGAGTGGCAATGCGAAGAACGGCCAACATGCTGCCTGCAAAGCCTCCGCACAGCAACCCAATGGAGGCGCATTGCCAAAGCCATTGTTGTTGCTGACGCTGCCTGACGGCCTGAAGTTGTTGTTCAAACTTGTGCTTCACAAATCACCTTTGAAGCCCTCATGAATTCCCGCGAGCAATCCCGCATCAACGATTTTCTGAACACGAATCGTTGCCAGAAAACCAACTTCCGGAGAATCATGACTCTACCACTGAAGACGGTCCAGCGACACGCAGAAATTGGACGTCTGACCGAGTTCATGGTACGGAAGTCCCTTGCAATCTCCATTGCCGGGAGGGCATTCTGATCCGATCATGCAAAGAATTCGGTCGTTTAACCGCAATGCCGTTCAGGAAATGTAGTGGACGTCGCCAGACTTCCCGGCACACAGGGATCTCCGGCGAGATCCACTATGTTATCTCCGTTCATTAAACGATGTCAGCCGACAGACTGTTTCGCTCCACGATTCGATTTGCTTACAATTAGTAACCCGCCCGAACTTTACGTCCTGCCTCCATTCACCGGACCTTGCCCATGCTCGTTTATGATGGCTCCGCTCGCAATGTCAGAACGCGCAGCATTCTGGCGGTCGCCTTGCTCATGTTGGCTGTTGTTGTAGTCTCCCAGAAAGCGAACGCTGTCGAAGACTTGTTGCCACCAGAGGCCGAGATCGTTATCGCGATCAATCATTACGTATCAGCCCACCTGGCAAAGAACGGAGTGACCCCCGTTGCTCCCGCTGATCAGGCGACACTGCTCAGAAGAACAACGCTGGATCTGGCCGGACGAATTCCTTATGCCGCAGAGCGAGACTGGTTCCTTTCTCGGTCGGAAGTCGATCGAAGACGCCTGCTGGTCGAGCGTCTGATGCAGTCCCCGGATTTCGATTTTCATCATCGCAACTGGCTCGACGAAACGCTTCTCCCCAACCAACCTTATCAGGATGAGTTTCGAAACTATCTTCTGACAGCCGTTCAGGGGAATCGTTCGTGGGATACGATTTTTCGAGAACTGATGAAAGCCGGAGTGGCGGATGGTCCCGAAAAAGGGGCCGCTCAGTTTCTGAAGAGTCGTGTTCGTGAATTGGATGACCTGACCAACGATACGGCCATTCTGTTTTTCGGCGTCAACATCAGCTGCGCGAAGTGCCATGATCATCCTCTGGTTTCCGACTGGAAGCAGGATCACTTTTACGGGATGCAGGCCTTCTTTCAACGCACGTATCAGACTCGTAAAGTGAATGCTCTGGCAGAACGCCCCTTCGGAGAAGTGAAATTCACAACGACCGGCGGTGAAGAGAAGAAAGCCGCGTTCATGTTTCTGACGGGCGATCAGGTGACTGACCGCACGCCGGAGTTTGCGGCTGAAGAACGTAAGTCGCTGGAAGAACGCATTCGAAAGCTCGAACAGGAAGATGTGGAAGCGGAGATCTTTGTTCCGGAGTTTCGGCCGCGAGACGAGTTGGTCGAGATTGCTCTTCGCGACAGCAAAGACCGCTTCTTCGCCAGAAATATTGTGAACCGTGTGTGGGCTCGGCTGCTGGGAACTGGAATTGTCGATCCACTCGATCAGATGCACAGCGGCAATCCACCGAGTCACCCGGAACTGCTGGAATGGCTCGCCAATGATCTGGTGAGTCACGGCTACGACCTGCGGCGACTGATTCAGGGGATCGTGCTCAGTGAGGCGTATGCTCGGTCGAGCGAATGGTCTCAACCGTCAGAAATGCCAGCAGCCAGTCTGTTTGCCGTCGCCAAAACACGCCCGCTGACTCCGCGACAACTTGCCGCGTCACTTCATGTGGCCGTCAGAAATCCGCAGCAGTGGCCAGCGATCGATGCCACAGAGGAATGGATCAAGCGTCGCACAGATCTGGAGAATCAGGCCAACGGCTGGGTTCGAGAATTCGAACAGCCCGGCGATAACTTTCAGGTGGCTGTTGATGAAGCGTTGTTCTTTAGCAACAGCCAGCGAATCCAGAACGATATGCTCCGAGACTCAGACGATCGGCTGCTGGGAGCACTCGAGAAGATCGAGAACCAGGATCAGGCGACTGAATTCATGTGGCTCACTGTTCTGGGGCGAGTACCGCAGGCGGACGAAATCGCCTCCGCGCAGAATTGGCTGGATCGAGTCCCGGAGAAGAAGAATGAAGCCCGAACTCAGCTGCTCTGGGCATTACTCGCCGGGCCGGAGTTTCGATTTAATCACTGACGAGAAGGGTAGTGGACCTTGCTAAAGGTCCTGCGGCCGCGGGAGCCAGCTGAAGGTCCTGCAGTCAGGGGGGCTTTAGCAAGATCCACTACATGACGGTCGGTTGGCCAGGATCCAAAAACAAAGCCCGGTGATCAAATCAACCGGGCTTCGCTTTGAATACTGTCGCAGCAAACTCGCGACAGCCTATGGCAGATCAGTCGTCCCCATCAGGAAGCGATCGACTTCGCGAGCTGCTCCGCGACCTTCATTGATGGCCCAGACAACAAGGCTCTGACCTCGACGGCAGTCACCGGCGACGAAGACCTTGGCGTTACTGGTGGTGTACTTTTCATGCTCCGCATCCAGCCAGCTCATGCCGCCTCGACCTTCCTTGATTTTGACACCCAGTTGATCAGCGACTGGATGCTCAGGACCAAGGAACCCGAGAGCCAGGAAGACCAGATCTGCAGGATACTCTTTTTCCGTGCCCGGAATCGGAACGAACGGAGGGCCACCTTCGGTCATGACCTGCCAGTCGACTTCAATCGTCTTGACCGCCTTCACGTTGCCATGGCCGTCGTCAACGAACTCAGCCGTCTGAATACAGAACTGACGAGGATCTTCGCCGAACTTTGCAGCGGCTTCTTCATGGCCATAATCGACACGGAATACTCGCGGCCATTGTGGCCACGGGTTGTTGGAAGATCGCTGTAGTGGTGGTCGTTCCACGATTTCAAAGTTCACGATCGACTTGCAACCGTGACGCAACGACGTTCCGAGGCAGTCATTGCCGGTATCACCGCCACCGATCACAACGACGTTCTTGTCCTTCGCATTGATGAAGTTGCCGTCCGTCAGTTGGCTGTCCAGCAGGCTACGAGTATTCGGACGGAGGAAGTCCATTGCATAGTGAACGCCCTTCAGATTACGGCCGGGAATCGGCAGGTCTCGAGGACGAGTCGACCCTGTGGCCAACACGATCGCGTCAAAATCTTCCAGCAATTGTGACGCCGGGACATCTTTCCCAACGGCTGTGCTGGTGAAGAAAGTAATCCCTTCCTGCTCCATAATGCGAACTCGACGAGCAACAACTTCCTGCTTGTCGAGCTTCATGTTTGGAATGCCATACATCAACAGACCGCCGACACGATCATCACGTTCGTAGACGGTGACCCAATGTCCGGCTTTGTTCAGCTGAGCAGCCGCAGCGAGTCCGGCTGGGCCGGATCCAACCACAGCGACCTTCTTGCCGGTGCGGACCTGAGGCGGCTCTGGAATGACCCAGCCCTTTTCGAACGCGTGATCGATGATCGAACATTCAATGTTCTTGATCGTCACGGCAGGTTCGATGACGCTCAGGCAGCACGAACCTTCACACGGTGCCGGACACACACGGCCCGTGAACTCCGGGAAATTGTTTGTCTTGTGCAGGCGGTCCAGAGCATCGCGCCAACGGCCCTGATAGACAAGATCATTCCATTCCGGGATGAGATTGTTGACCGGGCAGCCCGAGGCCATGTTGGCCATGAGATCGCCAGTATGGCAAAACGGAACGCCGCAATCCATGCAGCGAGCGCCCTGCGTTTTCAGAGCAGACTCGGGCATGTGTTCGTGAAACTCATTCCAGTCCAGAATTCGCAGCAGCGGATCGCGGTCTGCGGGAACCTGGCGAGTAAACTCCTTGAAGCCGGTCGGCTTACCCATGACTCATTACTTTCGGTGCAATATCGTTCTTCAGGAATCCGGACCCGATCACAGCCTGCACGGCAGACAGCGGGATGCGCGTACATCGAACCGGGACTTTGGAAGGGGCATGATAAAACTCAGACACGGCTGCATTCGAGCGAATGACGGGCGGACGTCTGAATTCCCGCGAATTTCAGAGAATAGACCGTGTATCCTGCCGAAAAATGCTGTCCGCCGGGCCTCACACCAGCCGCATCCAGCAGAATCGCTCACTTCTCCACGGGCCTGATTCGTCAAAGCACACGCACAGGGCCTGCCAATCGACTTGCGGCATCGATCGCGCACCGTTCCAAAATCGCTGAAAAAGGCGAATTCTCCCCCATCAAAACCAACAGCAATGCCGGTCGTCCGGACAGCCTACAGCCGAGGTAATTCGCGTCTGGAGCTTCCCGTTTAGGGTTGTTCAGTACCGTTCTATCAGAACAACTCAAAGAAGTTCGTCAGACTGCCGGACAGCTTCACAATAAAGCGAGCCGCATCCGCCCCGTTGACAGCACGATGGTCATAAGACAGTGACAGAGGCAGCATCAGGCGTTCGGCAACCTGGCCGTCTTCCAGAACCAGTTGATTGATCCCGCGAGACATGCCCAGAATCGCCACTTCCGGATAATTCACAATCGGCGTAAACGCAGTCCCGCCGATGCCGCCAAGGTTGGTGATCGTGAACGAGCCGCCCTGCATCTCTTCTGTTTTCAGTTTACGATCGCGGGCTCGACCGGCGATGTCTGTTAACTCCGCCGCGACTTGAAGCACGTTCTTTTGGTCACAATTACGAATGACCGGAACAACAAGTCCGTTCGGCGTGTCGACAGCAACTCCAATGTGATAATACTGTTTAAGAACCAGTTCACCAGTCACCATGTCGACGCTGGAATTGAAGTTCGGATAGGCTTTCAACGCGCCGACAACGGCTTTGATCATGATGGCTGTCATCGTGATCTTGGGTGAGTTTGGATTGGCCTTCACATAACGCTTGCGAGCTGACTCAAGTTCCGTGATATCTGCGAGGTCGTGCTGAGTGACATGGGGAATTGTGACCCACGCGTTGCTCAGATTGGCCGCAGAAACGCGGAAGATCTTGCTCATCGCGACTTTTTCAACCGGACCGAATTTGCTGAAGTCCGGAAGCGGTTGAGCCTGCACAACTCCGAATCCAGGAGCCCCCGCAGTCGATGTCGCTGCGGGTTGAGCCATTCGGTCGCGCACAAACGCTTCGACGTCTTCGATCGTGACTCGACCGCCAGCCGCAGAACCCTTCACAAGTTTCAGATTCACGCCCAGCTTGCGAGCCAGTCGTCGAGTCGCCGGACCTGCCGCTGCCGGCGGGCCATCAGACTTTGATCCTGTAACGGCCGGAGTTGGAGCAGCCGGTGCGGCCACTTTCGCTGCAGGAGCAGCTGGCTGTGTCGACGCTGCTGGTGCGACTGGCGCTGCTGGTGAAGGAGCCGAAGACTTTGCCGCCGGGGCACTTGCACTGGATGTCGCGTTGATCGTCAGGAGCAATGCACCAATCGGGATGCTGAGACCCGGCTTCACATGAACAGCAGTGATTGTCCCGGCGTGCGGACAAGTGATCTCAGCCACTGCCTTATCGGTTTCGACTTCGCAAACCACTGCTCCGCTGGTGATCGTGTCGCCAACCTTCACTGCAACCGATGCGACGTCGACCTTTGTTACACCTTCAGATACTTCCGGCAGGCGGAAATCCACTGGCCCAGATGCCATTGCCGCACTTGCCGGCGCCGCGCTGGCAGCGGGAGCCGGAGCTGCTGCTACGGGTGCTGGTGCCGGCGCGGTAGCCGCAGCGACCGGTGCTGGCGTTGCTGCGGGAGCCGCCGGAGCTGAGGCTCCGCTGGTCTCCATCAGCAGGATTGGCTGCCCCACACTGATCTTGTCACCTGACTTGATCAGGACCTTCGTGATCGTGCCGGCATGCGGACACGCGATCTCCGCAACGGCCTTGTCCGTTTCGACTTCGCAAATGATCGCGCCGGACGCGATGACATCCCCTTCTTTGACTCGCACTTCTGCGACATCAACCGAGGTGACTCCTTCAGACACTTCCGGCAGTTTGAATTCGAGAGACATAGGCGTATTTAGTTCTCAGTGTTCAGTTTTCAGTGTTCAGTAGGGCAAAAGTGAAGTGTTCAGTTTTCATTGTTCAGCATCGCCTTAGAGTGGTCCAACCGCGATTCACTGAACACTGCCAACTGAACACTGAATACTCGCGTCACGCATTCAACGGATTGATTTTCTCCGCGTCAATCTCCAGTTGCTTCAGCACCTCAGGTAGCTTCGATGCATCGAACGCACCCATGCGAGCGAGGCCTCGCAGAGTTGCGTAGGTTGTGCATTCCGCATCGATCTGGAAGTGACGACGAAGTTCCGGACGAGTTTCGCTGCGACCGAAGCCGTCGGTGCCCAAAACGATGTACTCGCCCGGAATCCACTCACGAATCTGATCGGCCACCAGTCGCACGTTATCGCTTGTTGAGATGAACGGCCCCGTGACGCCATCCAGAACCTGTTCGAGGTAGCTGCGTTTCGCAGGCTGACCCGGATGCAGATCGTTCCAGTGCTGGCAATCCATCGCGTCGCGACGCAACTCGTTGTAGCTGGTGACGCTCCACACATCGCAACCGATGTTGTACTTGTCCTTCAGAATCTGCTGAGCCCTGATGGCTTCTCGCAGAATCGTGCCGCTGCCAAACAACTGCGGACGGTGACGCTGTCCTTCGCCGCTGTCCGTTGAGCCGTGTCGGTACATGCCTCGAATGATACCGTCGATCACGTCGCCACGATCCGGCATTGCAGGCTGGATGTAGTCTTCGTTGTAGACAGACAGGTAGTAGAAGATCTCTTCACCGTCCGCATACATCCGCTGGAGACCATGCTGCACGATCACTGCCAGCTCAAAGCCAAACGCAGGATCGTACGATCGGATCGTCGGAACGGTTGACGCCATCAACTGGCTGTGACCGTCTTCGTGTTGCAGACCTTCGCCATTCAGCGTCGTTCGACCAGAGGTACCTCCGCAAAGGAAACCCTTGCAGCGAGTATCCGCCGCACACCAGATCAAGTCGCCGACTCGCTGGAAGCCGAACATCGAATAGTAGACGTAAAACGGAATCATGTTCATCCCGAGATTCGCATATGCAGAACCAGCAGCGATGAAGGAACTCATCGCACCGGCTTCGTTGATGCCTTCTTCGAGAAGCTGGCCGTTCTTGGCTTCACGGTAGTAGATGGCGTTCTTCGCATCCACTGGCTCGTAGAGCTGACCCTTGCTCGAATAGATCCCGCACTGGGAGAACAAGTCTTCCATCCCGAATGTTCGGGCTTCGTCCGGAATGATCGGAACGATGCGTTTTCCAACGCCCTTATGCTTGATCAAACCACGCAGAATCTGACCGAGTGCTCCTGTCGTTGAACCCGGAGCATCACTGCCCGGCAGCAATCCTTTTGCCTGGAACGCTTTGTCAGCAAGGGCCGGCACTTCCACAGGATCCGGCACCACAGTTCGCGACGGCACGAAACCGCCGAGAGCCGCGCGCTTCTGGCGAAGATAGGCCATTTCCGGGCTGTCTTCAGCAGGCTTGTAGTACGGAAGCTTCTCCAGTTCGGCATCGCTGATCGGAAGATTGAAACGAGTTCTGAAGGCTCGCAGCGGCGCCATCTCGACGTTCTTGGAGTTGTGAGCTTTGTTCTGCCCTTCGCCCGCATCGCCAAGACCGTAACCCTTAACCGTCTTGGCAAGGATCACAGTCGGAGCCCCCTTGTGATTTACGGCGGCGTGATACGCGGCGTAAACCTTTTCCGGATCGTGGCCACCGCGACGAATGTTCTGCATGACGTCGTCAGAAAGATGCTCAACCATCTTCAGCACTTCCGGATCAGCACCGAAGAAGTGCTGGCGGATGTATGCACCGTCCGACACCGTGTACTTCTGGTACTGGCCGTCAACGACTTCGCCCATGCGTTTGACCAGCCGGCCGTTCTCGTCCTTATCGAGCAATGCATCCCAATCCGTTCCCCAGACGACTTTGATCACGTTCCAGCCAGCGCCTCGGAAAGCGGCTTCCAGTTCCTGAATAATCTTGCCGTTGCCGCGAACCGGTCCGTCAAGACGCTGCAGGTTGCAGTTGATGACCCAGGTCAAGTTGTCGAGGTTTTCGCGAGATGCCAACGTCAATGCGCCGAGCGATTCTGGCTCGTCACACTCGCCGTCGCCAAGATACGCCCAGACGCGCGACTTCGAAGTATCAACCAAACCGCGATGTTCCATGTATCGCAGGAAGCGAGCATGGTAGATCGAGCAGATCGGACCGAGACCCATCGACACGGTCGGGAACTGCCAGAACGTCGGCATCAACCACGGATGCGGATAGCTGGATAGACCGGTGCCCGCGGGAAGTTCGCGTCGGAAGTTATCGAGATGCTCTTCAGTCAAACGACCTTCAAGGAACGCGCGGGCATACATCCCCGGTGACGCGTGACCCTGAAAATAGACCATGTCGCCGGTGTGATCGGCTGTGCGAGCATGGAAGAAGTGATTTTGTGCCACTTCGTACAATGTTGCCGACGAAGCAAAAGTCGAAATATGCCCGCCGACTCCGCCACCCCTTTGGTAAGCACGGACGACCATGGCCATCGCGTTCCAGCGAACGTAGCTCTTGATGCGACGTTCCATTTCCCGATTGCCCGGGAACTTCACCTGATCGGTATGGTGGATCGTATTGATATACGGAGTATTCGCCGTGAAAGGGAGTTTCACGCCGCGAGCGTAAGCACGCTCCTGAAGACAAACCAGCAGGGCTTTCAGATGATCTTCACCGTATCGATGAAGGATGTCTTCCAGAGACTCGTACCATTCATCGAGTTCTTCCGGAGCAATCCCCGAAATCTGACCTTGAAATGCCTGATCCGACATTCGCTTCCCCAGAGATAATTTCAGCCAACAGGAGCAATGATAGGTTTTGAGCCGAGACCGTCGCGAATGCTTCAGTCACGTCAGAACACCGCGCGCATGGGGGAAACCCATGCCAGTTTCGACATTGACGATTATGTCGAATATCCGGGCGCTGGTTCTGCACTCACAAATCGTCAATCTGTTCGCAAACCGTGACAGGCACGGAGTTTTCGCAGATTCTGGACGGCGAATAAATCCCGTCCGGCAGGAAATGCACCTTGAGGGGCAACCTGCCCAAATTTACCAAAGCGGCGGATTGTAGGTTTCCAGTCCCCTCCATTCAATCCGGCTTCGACACGGTCCCCGATTCTCTCGAAGAACGCAGGGCGGCCAACTTCTGAACCTCCTTCAGAAACGGCTCCCGGAAGCCGCCGATAAGGAACAGGCCGTTATGGCGGCCCAATACCGCCAAAGGGTCCTGTCCGGCGAACTTTGCATACATGGACATGAACGCAATACAGGTTCCGACGAGGAACATTGTGAGAAACTGCGGAAAATTCAGCGAAAATACGGCAAACTCTGAAGCAGCCATCACCCCAACTGCGGACAAAATTCCCACAGTCCAGATTCGCCTGTATTTGCGAACCGCACTGAGTGAAATCGACCATTCCACGGTAATCGTTTCACGCAGCAGAAAGCCCAAAACAACGAATACAACAGCCCCAACAAGAATGCTCCATGCGATTGCATACCTGATGATGGTGAAAAAGGCTCCAATTCCGTTTCCTGCGACTACAGGCGGGCCAATTCCACTGACCAGCAATGAATTCAGGAGGACGACCGCCGACAGAAGTAACAGGATGTTTCTTGAAACGGTGATCCACCGGCTGCACCAAAGGAACGTCGAAGTACGCCGATTTAGCGATTCGCGATCCCCTGTCACTACGCAGATATCTGGCAGCGAAATCTTGCCAATCCCGGCGACAACCTTGTCGTTGAACAAAAACTCAGTGTCTTCTGCCAATGGCACTGCCGACGGATTGACACTTGGTGCGTCATAGGGATTTGCAGAACCGGTCGGAAAAGACATAGGCCCATCGCCGAAACAAGGACTGTTCCAAATTACTGCCGACGCCGAAATTGTCGCGAGGTTTTGCTCAGTGTATTCTCGACGCTGTCTCTTTCGAAGTCTGTAACTGTTTGGACTGCTGCAGCCCGCTGCAGCTTTCCGATCCACAGCCTGCTGTGGATAAATTACTCTCAATCGTTACGAGATTTTACGAGATTTCAGGCTTATGGCTCGGCAGCAGGCTGCCTGGCCCAAAGCGGCAGCAGGCTGCCGCAGTCCAGGAAAAGGCGTTTGATGACGAATGCAACTCGCTCACATCGAAACATCAACGTCGAACTTTGCGTCGGCGGAATTGATGATGTTGCCCTGGCAGCCAGTCGGTCTGTTGATCGCATCGAACTGAATTGCGGGATGGCGGTCGGAGGACTCACTCCCACATCAGCACTGGCGAAGACAGCTCGCGAGATTTTTCCCGGACCAATCATTGCCATGGTGCGACCTCGCGAAGGCGGCTTTGTTTACTCCGAGGCCGAATTTCGCTTGATGCTCCGGGAAGGCGAAAGCCTGCTGGAGAATGGAATGGATGGACTTGCAACCGGCTTCCTGACACCAAATCTACAAATCAACACGGTCCGCTGCGCAGAATTTCGCCGCGAGTTTCCGAACACAACGCTCGTCTTTCACAAGGCTTTCGATTTTGTGTCTGATCGAACGGTGGCCCTGCAACAGCTGATTGATTGCGGGTTCGATCGAATCCTGACCAGTGGTGGAGCGAAGACGGCTGTGGAAGGAGCCATCGAACTCTCCCGTCTGCATCAACTGGCCAGCGGCCAAATTGAAATCCTTCCGGGCGGAGGAATCCGAGCCGAGAACGTCGCGTCACTGGTTCAGGCAACCGGCATTCGTCAGATCCATTCGGCTGCCAGAGAAGTGGCTTCTGAATTATCCGTTCATTCCATGTCGATGGGACTCGGTATGCCCGGATGCGATGACTTTCACCACGGTCGCACTTCGCAGCACAAGCTGGATGAATTGCTTCGTAAGGTCGCAGCGACTGACGCCACGCAATAGATCTTTAGGCTCGTGGAATTCGTCATCTATCGCGGAACCGGGAAACCAGTATCCGTTACTGCGGCTCCAATTTCTCCGGATTGGGTTCCGGATTCTGCTCAGCATTGGGGTCTGCAAACATCGGTGTGTTGGAACCTGCGGTTCGCTGCACCGGCAGGAACAATCGAACTACGGTTCCGGTTGATGCTGGTTCAACAATCTGATCGTCCAATTTGAGCTTACTCAATGGAGTATCGATCACACCAATCAGCATCGCCGTGTTTAGCTGCACTGCTGTTCCGACTTCATCACGTCGGAGGTATTCATTCTTCAGCTTCACATAATTCTCAGCACCCGCCGATTCATAGAGGGATGCCATCAGCACAATATCAAATGGGTTTGTTCCATTAATGTTGTATTCGGCCTGGATTTGCGTCGAAGTCGAATTCGTTGTGCCATTTTTCTTTCGTTCTCCACTGATGATCCGGGTTCCACGAAGAAAATCTCTTATCTCCACGATCCGAACGGGTCCTGACTCGCGAGACCACTTTTCGCCGGGTTCGATCTGTCGAAACTCGTCATCCGACCTCTCTGCCGGAAGGTAAGCACGATTTCCGAAAACAATCACCCAGTCACGCACGGCCCCCGGAAGATGGTGATCAAAACTTCCCTCAAGCAAACCTGTACCGGGCATTATCAGCTGTGATGCGAATAACGGCGACTCGCTTGAGCCTGTAAAAGACTCTGCAAGAAAAGCTTGAGAGCCATCGGCCATCAAGGGAACCGATGTAAACTTCGCCTCTCCAATTTCTGTTCTTCGAATCGACTGCTGCCCAAGACCAGCCCCGCCGGGACGATACAGCCCACCGTAAACGTCTTCACTGCGGCCGTGCCACATCAGACTTTTCTCATTCACGGCAGCCGCAGGCTGAAAATCTGCAACGGAGACACTTCCATAACGCGAATCCGAGGTCGACAAACTGCCCCAGGAACGCGTTCGAACAAATTGCTGCGTTTCTCCCTGAGACACATCCAGCAAATGAATTTGCCGAACAGTCGCGGCCGCACGCTGATTGTCTGACCACCAAAGTGTAAGCCCACAGGCTATTACCAGCATTGATGGAAATGTCAGCCATGTAAGTCGAGGGCGATGCAGCAAACGCACGACAAGCAGATAATCCAGTGGACCAATCACTGCCAGGTAGACCAGCATCATGAGCATCGCATGCCAGCTGGACCATCGCTCATTCGCCGGGATCGCGTCAGAAGCATTCGCTAACTGGGTCGCAATATCAGTAACGCCGCTGCTGGAAATCTTACCGCCCCGTCGAGCCTGCTCTGCACCGACTTCAAGAATTTTTCCGAACAGCAATGTCTCATACAGATCAGAAAGAGACAGCCATCGATCCAGAGGTTTCAGGTTCAGGTCGACCGCGACCATGGTGATCACTCCGGCACCGGAACTGATGCGGGTAATCAAAGGTCCGTTAATGGAATTCACAACAACTCGGGTCTGATCAGAACCCAGTCTGGCAATTGGCACGTCATAGCGATTTGTCTGAAGTTGACTGGCTCCCGAAACGTAGTTTTGCAGAGCCGACAAATCCTGACTGGCGAGCAGATTCTGATCGATACCAAAGACGGGCTGCAGCCACTGACCAACCGGAGTCGCCAGAAACTGCGGCAGGTTCTCCCCGCAACTGATCAGCAGATTTCCTCCAGTCAGAACCCACTCTCGAATCGCTACTGTCTGCTTCTCAGACAAACCATAATCCGTGACCAGCAGAATGGTGTCGACGGAATCAAGCCCACGTCGCGTCTCCGGAAAATCGCTCAATGCGCTGACATGCAGCAACGACAATTCATCGCGAGTCGAGTCGTTTGCAGCCAGTTCCTGATCGAGTTCTGTCAGGCCCGCTGGAGATCCGGCGACAAGAACCGTTTGAGAATGATGGCGAAGCAGTTTCAACTCCGGAACGACCGCAACCGTCGCATCGGCTTCGGTCGGCTGTTTTCCTTTTGAAGGTCCGACTGCGCGGCAGGGAACCAGATGCTGCCACAGAGTTTCTCCTTTGGAATCTTCCAGGCGAAGCCGCACCGGGCCATCGAGTCGACCGGTCATGAACACGCCATGGATTTCCAGTGCTCCGGAAGCATCTGAAGTCGCGGTCGCGACTTTGCTTTCGCATTGATCACCGCGTGGATCAGTGGCGATGACCGTCAGAATAAACTCCTGCGATGCAGCGAGCCCGTGGACCTTCAATCGAACAGGCAACCAATTGCCAACTCGCCCGATCCCGTTAAACCCCAATGATAGCCCGTCAACGGCGACCGGTTCACTGGCTGCAGCATCCTGCGCCAAAACGGGGTCGCAGAGGACCGATACGACAGCAGCAGTTGCCACGAATTGCAGCAAAAAAGCAGAAAACAGCCTGGTTAAGGGATGGGGCACGATCGTTCTTCTCGCGACATCTGGTACAGAAACGGCTGGGCAACAGAGTACCGCAGATTGCCTGGCAGTACGCTCAAACCACTGAACTCGGGGGAAAATTCACCATTTTTGAATATGCAAACCCGGCATCATTCAACCCAAACCGGATTTCCGGCTTGAAGTTGACGATAGATCCTGATACCAAGGGCAGACGGCGAGGCAGGAATTTCGTAAATTGCTCAGAAAAGGGGTCAGGAACCAATAGCCACATAACCCAAAGGGTGCTGCGTACTATTGGTTCCTGACTCCTTTTCTGAGCGTCAATTGGAGGCTCAAATGTCCAGTTCCAGCCCAATCCTCAACTCGGCAAGCCAACTTGCCTCGAGTCGGATCGTTTCGCATTCTACCAACGCTGTCGGCCAACTCTTTGGCCCGGATTCGAATCCTCTCATCCGTGTTGGTCGCCGCCGTTGGATGCTGCAGGCTGGTTTAGCTGGAGCTGCCGGTCTATCGCTTCCCTCGTTGTTGCAGGCGAAAGCCCAGGGCGGACTTTCCGAAAACAAAAAGCGAGCCACATCGGTCATTCAAATCTGGCTGTCGGGCGGCCCCAGCCAGATTGACATGTGGGATATGAAGCCGGAGATGAGCCCTGAAATTCGAGGGCCCTTCAAGCCAATCTCCACCTGCGTCCCCGGCATTGACATCTGCGAACACATGCCGCTGCAGGCGGCTATGATGGACAAATTTGCCATCATTCGATCAATGGATGCCGGTGCCAGCAACCATACTCCGATTACATTTCAGGCCGCCAACCCGAAAGCTCAACGAACAGAAATCGGTCGCCAGGGCGGTGGTTATCCGTCGATGGGTTCGGTGGCTGCAAAATTCAAAGGGCCCAATCGCCCCGGAATGCCTCCGTTCGTCGCGCTGGCAAATAGCATGGTTGCAGATGTTTACGGAGCCGGTGATCTGGGCCAACAATACGAACCGCTGGACGGCATGCGTGTCGATGGCAAGTTTTCGATGCCGAAAGGCGTTGAGGTGCCTCGATTGCAGGATCGTGATCTGCTCCGACGTGAACTGGATCGATTTCGTCGCAACCTGGATTCCTCGGTCAGCTTCCAGCAACAGGACCGGTATACTCAGGAAGCGTATGATCTCGTTCTGGGTGGGGCGGCTCAAAAGGCCTTCAACCTGGCCGAAGAATCAGATGAGGTTCGAAATCGCTACGGCCGTGATTCGATGGGTGACAAAGCTCTGCTGGCTCGTCGGCTTGTCGAAGCCGGAGTTACGTTCGTCACCATGAGCGATGCGTGGGGACATTGGGACCATCACGGTGACGAAGTGCAGTGGGGCGGGATCGCTAAAGGCTTGACGCCAATGCTGCCCGTTCTTGACCGCGGCATCACGGCTCTGATCAGCGATCTGGATCAGCGAGGACTCCTGGAGACGACTCTTGTGATCGTCATCGGTGAGTTCGGTCGCAGCCCTGTGATGACTAAAACGGCCGGTCGAGATCACTGGCCGGGTGTGATGTCATTCCTGATGGCCGGTGGCGGTATCAAAGGCGGTCAGGTCATCGGCGCGACTGATCGGCGAGGTGGTTCGATTCATGAACGACCTCTGGGACCTGGTGACCTGGCAGCGACAGTGTTTAGCCATTTGGGGATCGATCCTGGGGATCACTGGATGAATCCGTCAGGCCGCCCAACGCCGCTGGTTGAAGCCGGAAAGCCCATCTCTGAGCTTGTTTGAGGCAACTTGCCCATTATTGCCCGCATTTTCGATCCCGGCTGCCTGAATATCGGTTGAACCGTCCGCCCCGGCTTTGTGTCGAGTTGGAACGCCCTTAGAATGCGCGCGGCCCGAGACTGGCTGCGGCCTCTCTGATCCTGAGAGTTGCACTGTCGCGGAGTTCCCGTCGACGGAGCGACGGGCGTACGGTACACCCGCCGCTCCGCCGACGGGATTCTATGTCGGCGCCCGCCATTTCAAATTTCAAATCTCAGATTTCAAATCCCACTCAATGACACTCAACCGCCCCGATATCCGCGAACTTCTGGAACAACGCATCCTTGTCATCGATGGCTCGATGGGTGCGTTGATTATGTCGAACAATCCGACCGAAGAAGGGTATCGAGGCGAGCGGTTCAAAAATCATCCGATCGACCTTCGCAACGCCACCGACCTGCTTGTCCTGACTCAGCCAGCCCTGATCTCCGGCATTCATCAGCAGTATCTTGATGCCGGTGCCGACATCATTGAGACCGACACGTTCAATGCGAACATCGTGTCGATGGAAGAATTTGGCCTGGCGGATCTCACGTACGAAATCAACAAGACCGGGGCAGAACTCGCTCGTGCGGTTGCGGACAAGGAGACACTCCGCAATCCGGAGAAGCCGCGATATGTGGCGGGCAGTATCGGGCCGACCAAAGTTCAGCTCTCGATGAATGCCGACAAGCCGGGAAGCCGACCGTTTCAGTTTGACCAGATGGTCGAATCGTACGCTGAACAAATTCGCGGACTGATGGACGGTGGATGCGATCTGCTGTTGCCGGAAACCAGCTTCGACACGCTTAACATGAAGGCGTGTCTGTTCGCGATCGGGCAAGTGTTCGAAGAGAAAGGCCGGGAGATTCCCGTGATGATCTCCGGCACTGTCTTCACCGGCGGAGTGACTCTGCTGGGCCAGTCCG
Organism: Planctomycetaceae bacterium; assembly: GCA_044378235.1. Classification (GTDB taxonomy): domain Bacteria; phylum Planctomycetota; class Planctomycetia; order Planctomycetales; family Planctomycetaceae; genus SXXK01. The sequence goes on along the minus strand of JBILXT010000012.1, from coordinate 20,284 downwards.
TCGAAGCCTTCTACGCCGCCGTCGAACATTTCCCGGCTCTCAGCATCGGCTTCAACTGCGCGCTCGGGCCTAAGCAGATTAAACCGTATCTCGAAACGCTGTCGAACATGGCAACGAAGTACGTGAGCTGCTATCCCAACGCCGGAATGCCGGACGGAATGGGCGGCTTTGATACGAGTGCTGAAGACTTCGCCGAGATCGTGCGGACTCTGGCAACGGCTGGATTATTGAACATCGTCGGTGGCTGCTGCGGAACGACTCCGGCCTACATTCGAGCCGTCGCGGAAGTGGTCAAGGACATCCCGCCGCGAAAGATTCCACAAGGCAACGGTTGGTCGACATATTCCGGGTTCGATTATCTGGCTCTGCGTCCGGAATCGAACTTTATGAACGTCGGCGAGCGTACAAACGTCGCTGGTTCACGCAAGTTCCTGCGACTCGTGCGAGAAGACAAGTTCGACGAAGCGATCAGCATCGCCCGCGATCAGGTCGAAGGCGGCGCACAGGTGATCGACGTCAACATGGACGAAGGTCTGCTCGACGGCCCGCGGTGCATGGAGAAATTCCTGTGGCTGCTGCACGATGACAATATTCGTGTGCCGATCATGATCGACAGCTCGGACTGGAAGGTTCTGGAAGCCGGTCTGAAGTGCGTTCACGGCAAGAGCATCGTCAACAGCATCAGCCTGAAAGAAGGCGAAGCGGAGTTTCTGCACAAAGCGAAGCTCATTCGTCGCTACGGTGCGGCGGTCATCGTGATGGCGTTTGATGAAGTCGGACAAGCCGCGACATGCGAAGAGAAGGTTCGCATCTGCAAACGAGCGTTCAAGCTGCTGACGGAGAAGATTGGCTTCCCGCCGACCGACATTATCTTCGATGCCAACATTCTGACCGTCGGCACGGGGATGGAAGAGCACGCCAACTACGCGGTCGAATTCATCGAAGCCGTGCGACAGATCAAGAAAGAATGTCCGGGAGCAAAAACATCCGGTGGCGTGAGCAATGTGTCGTTCTCGTTCCGAGGCAACGATGTTGTTCGCGAAGCGATGAACGCGGTGTTCCTGTATCACGCGGTTCAGGCGGGGCTCGACATGGGCATCGTCAATCCGCAGCAACTGGAAGTCTACGACGAAATCGACAAGGAACTGTTGGTCTATATCGAAGACGTTGTTCTTAATCGACGTCCCGACGCGACCGAGCGACTGATTGACTTCGCCGAAAAAGTGAAAGCCAAAGCCAGCGGCAAAGAAAAGGTCGAAGAGTGGCGAGGCGGCACCGTCGAACAGCGTCTGCAGCATGCTCTGCTGAAAGGCATCACCGATTACGTCGACGGCGATACCGAAGAAGCACGCCTGAAGTACGGACGTCCTTTGGATATCATTCAGGGCCCGCTGATGGACGGCATGAACGTCGTCGGCGAACTGTTCGGTGCCGGCAAGATGTTTCTGCCTCAGGTCGTCAAATCCGCGCGAGTGATGAAGAAATCAGTCGCGTGGCTTGAACCATTTATGGAGGCTGAAAAGGCCGCAAAGATTAGCGGTAAGCTGGAACGATTCAACGACTCCGGGTTGTTTCTGGGTCAGCGCGAAGAAGCCGTTGCACTCGCCGAAGCTGCTGAGAAGCTGGCCGATCCGAATGCCATGGCCAGTAGTAATCGTGGTACGTTCCTGATCGCCACGGTCAAGGGCGACGTCCATGATATCGGCAAGAATATCGTTGCAGTCGTGCTTCGTTGTAACAACTTCAAGGTGATCGACCTTGGAGTCATGGTGCCGTGCGAAAAGATTCTGGAAGAAGCAATCAAGCACAAGGCCGACATCATCGGACTCAGCGGACTGATTACGCCGTCGCTGGAAGAAATGATCATCGTCGCTCGTACGATGAAGGAGCAGGGTTTCACGGTTCCGCTGCTCATCGGTGGAGCGACCACCAGTGCAAAGCATACGGCCGTGAAGATTGCTCCGGTGTATGACCAGCCGGTTGTGCATGTTGGCGATGCGTCGCTGTCGGTTGGCGTTGTCGAAGCTCTTCTGGATCCGACACAAAAGACCGACTATGCAGCAAAGAATCTGGAAGTTCAGGCGAAGGCTCGAGCTTCCTTCGATCAGCGTCAGCAGGTGACATTAATTCCGTACGCGGATGCTCTCGCAAAACGCATGACAATCGACTGGGCGAATTATACGCCGCCGAAGCCGGAGTTTCTGGGAACTCGAGTGATCGAAGACCTGCCTCTGGAGGAACTGGTTTCGTACATCGACTGGTCTCCGTTCTTCAGCTCGTGGCAGTTGATCGGCAAGTATCCGAAGATTCTGAACGACGCGGTTGTGGGTGAGGAAGCTCGCAAGCTGTTCGCGGATGCTCAGAAGGAGCTGTCGCTGATGCTGAAAGATAAGAGCATTAAAGCTCGTGGCGTCTACGGCTTCTGGCCCGCCAACTCCGACGGCGATGACATCGTGCTGTGGACCGATGAGACTCGCACAAAGGAACTGATGCGTTTCCCGATGCTGCGTCAGCAATGGGAACGAGTTGGGCAGACGAGTTACCGGTCATTGGCTGACTATGTTGCGCCGGTGGCAAATGATGCGAAAGCGGAAAGCGGAAAGCGGAAAGCCGGCAGTGATGCGGGAACCGGAGATTCTCGGCTTTCCGCTTTCGGCTCTCCGCTTTACCATGACTACATCGGCGCGTTCGCCGTCACGGCCGGGCACGGCTGCGATGAACTCGCGAAGAAGATCGAAGCCGCTGGCGACGATTATCGAGCCATCATGATCAAAGCTCTGGCCGATCGATGTGCAGAAGCATTCGCTGAGTATCTGCATGCCAAAGTTCGGCGAGAATGGAGCTACGGCAAGGCAGAGACTCTTACGAACGATCAGCTGATCGATGAACAGTACGACGGCATTCGCCCGGCGTTTGGCTATCCATCCTGTCCGGACCATTTGCCGAAGGGACCGCTCTGGGAATTGTTGGACGCTGAAAAAGCCACTGGCATGAGTCTCACCAGCAGCTTCGCGATGTGGCCAGCAGCATCGGTGAGCGGTATGTACTTCAGCCTTCCGGATCGGATGATTCAGGGCTCCAAGTATTTTGCTGTTGATCGCATCAGCAAAGACCAGGTCGAGAACTATGCATCTCGCATGAAGATGACCGTCAAAGACATCGAACGCTGGCTGGCCCCGAATCTGGGGTACAATCCGTAGCGGCAATCGCGGCAGAATGACAATGGCAATTGACAAGGTGATTACCAAAGTCCAACTGGAAGAACAGGCGAGCGACCTTTCCTTTTGGTTGTCAAAGACGCCGCAGGAACGCATTGCCGCATTAGAGCTGATTCGTCACGAGTTCAACCGGGGGAAGTATGGACCTGACATCCGACTTCAAAGAGTTTATCGAGTTGTTAAACAAACGTAACGTGCGATATCTCATCGTTGGTGGATAGATGGAGATTGAGATGGCAACCGCGGAAAAGGTCTACACCATGTTGGGAAACGAGAATCTCTGGCAGGCAGCGACCTATTGTCATCAGGTGTTGTCCGAGGCGGAGATTCCTCATTCGGTGTGCGGCGGTGTTGCTGTTTGTCTGCATGGATACCAACGAAACACAACCGATGTTGATTTGATTATCGAACGCGAACGTGCGAATGACGTTCGGCAGATCCTTGAGTCCGCTGGTCTTCAATGGGATGACGTGAACAAGGAGTTTCGTACCGCTGGCGGGATTGCTGTGCAATTTCTGATGACAGGTGATCGAGCCGGGAAGGACTCAGAAGTTCGGCTGCCTACTCCAACGGGCGAACTGAATGTCGAGACGATTGAAGGTCTTCCCGTTCTTCGCCTGTCGCGGCTGATCGAAATCAAAATTGCCTGTGGTGCCGAGAACGTTCGACGCATGCACAAGGATTTCGCTGACGTGGTGGAACTGATTGCGATTCGAAAGCTGGACGGCACGTTTGCGAAATATCTGCACAAGTCAGTCCGCGATATTTATCGCAAACTTGTTCAGAATGCTCAGGGTGAGTCATAGACGGCCAGAAGAATTCGCCACGCCATCTGGCGTAGGCCTCACGCAGCGAACTTTCAAATGCCCAATGTACTTCCTGATAAGTATCCCGCACCGGGCTGGGAAAAACTGTTCGACGTCGAGGCCGCCAGAGAGTTGCTCCCTGATGTCGATGAACTGGTCGCTCATCCTCGCTATGGGAAAGCTCCAACATTGTGCGGTGAGAATTTGTCTCGGGCCGCGAAGTTTGGGATCTATCAGTATCATCCTGCCTGGATCTTTCCGGCATCCAGAATCTCTGCTGACAAATCGAAGCAGAATTATTCCGTCAATCCGCGAACGGAATACCTCGATGTGCTTTGCCGTTGTCGAGATTGCCGACGCTGGTTCATCTTCTTCGCGAAGGAACAGCAATACTGGTTCGAAGAATTGCGATTCTTCGTGGACAGCACCTGTGTTCATTGCCCGGAATGCCGACACCTCCGACGTCAACGTCATCGTGAAGAGCAGGAATTTGCGTCGCTGCAGAAAGAGTCTCAACCAACGTCCGAGCAGATCACTCGATTGCTCGAACTGACGATTGCTCTCTGGAATCGACGGTTCATTCGGAAGCGGTCCTTACTGGATTCGACGATCAGGATCGCTTCGAAACACGGCCCCGCCAACATACTGCTGGATGAGGTGCGAGATTTAAGGCGAACTCTGGACGCCGTTTGAAATTTGGAACCCGTTTCTTCGAGTTGAATCAACCCCATCACAAAATAAATCGCGACATCGTTGTCAGCTCAGAATCCCCTGAACAACATGCCCGTGAACATCGGTCAGGCGATAGCGGCGGCCCTGGAACTTGTAGGTCAGTCGCTCATGATCGATACCCAGCAGGTGCATGATCGTGGCGTGCAGATCATGGATGTGCAGGCCGTCTGAGGCGATATTATATCCGAACTCACAGGTCTCCCCGTAAACAGATCCGGCTTTGACCCCTCCGCCCGCCATCCAGATGCTGAAGCAGCGAGGATGATGGTCGCGGCCGAAATTGGGGGACAACTTGCCCTGACAATAGTTGGTCCGCCCGAACTCGCCGCCCCAGACCACCAGCGTATCTTCCAGCAATCCACAACGCTTAAGATCTTTCACCAACGCCGCCGCCGGCTGATCTGTTTCCTTGCAAAGTTTCGGCAGCGCACCAGGAAGACCTCCGTGATGATCCCAGTCCTGATGATAGAGCTGGATAAATCGGACGCCTCGTTCTGCCAGTCGACGAGCCTGCAAACAGTTGGCGGCGAATGAGCCGGGCGTTGTGACGTCCGGGCCGTACTCATCCAGCACAGACTTTGGTTCACCAGAAATATCGGTCGCTTCGGGAACACTGGACTGCATCGCATACGCCATTTCATAGTGATCGATGCGATTCTGAATTTCCGAGTCCGGTGTTTTCGACAACTGATGTTCGTGCAGCTCCTTCAAACGATCCAACAGGAGTCGTCGACTTTCGTTGCTCACGCCAGCCGGATTGCCCAGATACAACACGGGATCCTTGGCCGCTCGAAACTGAACGCCCTGATGGCGGGACGGCAGGAAGCCACTGCCCCACAGATGCGACCCCAACGGCTGCCCGCTTTTGTCTTTCGTGATTAACACAACAAACGATGGAAGATTCGCGTTGTCCTGCCCCAGGCCATAACTGAGCCAGGTTCCCATGCTGGGGCGACCGGCGATCTGAGTTCCGGTTTGCAGAAATGTGACACCGGGGCCATGATTGATGGCTTCGGTGTACATGGAATTCACCACACACAAATCGTCCGCGATCGCTGCTGTATACGGAAGCTGATCGCTGAACCAGGCTCCGGCCTGACCATGTTGAGTAAACTTGAAGGGCGACCCGACCAGCGGAATTGAAGACTGATTCCCCGACATCCCGGTCAGACGCTGCGTTCCCCGGACGGAATCCGGCAACTGCTCCCCATTGCGTTGATTGAGCACCGGCTTGTAGTCCAGCAGGTCCAGCTGAGACGGCGCGCCTGACATGAACAGGTAGATGATGCGTTTGGCTTTGGGGGCAAAATGAGGTTCGCCGAGAACACCACGGTCCTTCACCTCTGCGGAGGCGGTTCGTGGCGACAGCATGTCGGCCAATGCGAGACTTCCCAGCCCGAGTCCGGATTGGGTGAGGAATTGTCGGCGAGTTTCGATGTCGGGGAAGAAGTGCATGGGAGTGCTCCGACGGCCAAACCGGAATCGATGCCAGATCGTTCCACAGAATTCAGGATCAGGACAAATTTTCCGCAGCGATACGACGCTTCTCCGGGGAAATGTCCACCAGCTTCGGAAACAATGGTCTCGACTCTACCGACTTCAGGCGATTGAGGCTAGCATGGACTGTCTGCGTGAAGACAACTCTCAGATTCGAACCGTCATATCAGGACAGCGCAGCGTTCGGAAGAACGTATTGTCGTATTTTGGGATGATCAGCCGGAACGCGTTAGCGTCCGGTTTTTGAAAGATTCTTCCGCCTGAACCGGGTGCTAACGCACTCCGGCTGATTAAAACAAGACACTAAGACCCGCCAACCAATTTTCAGTCATCTCCCAGCCGATTTTTCCCTCCTCGCTAGAAGGACTTCGCCATGAATGCCGACTTGTTTTCACGCCGAAATTTTCTGCAGTGCTCAGCCGTCGCCGTCGCAGCAGGCTCCGTTGTTAATGGTGCCGCTTCGGCACTGGCTCATCCAATCTCCGCCTCATTGGCCGTTGCCGAAGATGGACTCAAAGGACGCCTGTGGAAGACACTGAAAATCGGCATGGTCAATGTACCGGGATCACTGACCGACAAGTTCAAGGCTGCGAAAGCCGCAGGCTTTGAGGGCATCGAAATGAATGCTCCAGGCATGGATGTCGAAGAGACCAAAAAGGCGATTGCCGAGAGCGGTTTGCCGGTTGACGGAACGGTCAATTCAACTCACTGGGATGTTCGCCACACCGACCCGAATCCAGAAGTGCGAGCGAAGGCTCTGGAATCCTTGAAGACGGCGATTCGAGACACTCATGCCGTTGGTGGTCACTCTGTGTTGCTGGTTGTCGGACATGGTAAAGATGGCTCAGAAGAGGAGATCTGGAAGCGATCCATCGACAGCATCTCGCAAGCAGTACCGGTCGCGGCACAGTGGGGCATTCAGATCGTGATTGAAAACGTGTGGAACCATTTCCATTACAACCACGGAGGCGATCATACTCAGAATGCTGACAAGTATGTGAAGTTTGTTGACGAACTGAATTCACCGTGGGTGGGGATGCAGTTCGACATCGGCAACCACTGGAAGTATGGCAGCATGGGCGACTGGATTCGTCAGCTGGGCAAGCGAGTCTTCAAGCTGGATATCAAGGGTTACAACCGAGCGGAAGACAAGTGGGCTCGCATCTCCGAGGGCGACATTGATTACGCCGATGTGCGAAAAGCTTTGAAGGAAATCAACTTCTATGGCTGGTGTGCTGCAGAAGTCGGTGGTGGTGATGCTGCAGAGCTGAAACGCATCGCTGGTGAAATGGATCAGGTGTTTGGCCTGGTATAGATTGGTGGATTGCCGGGGTAGGTCCTTTCTGCCGGAAAGGACTTTCGCCGACAGGCGAACTTTTTGTGCAACACACCTCAGATGGTCGCCGGGGTTGTTTCGTAACGTGCAATGATATCGCAGCAAGCGGTGAAGTCCTGCCCGGCAGGCAGGACCTACTGAAACACCGGACGGCTCGCGCCGTTACGCTTTAGTGACAACTTGTTTCTTTAACTTAGCGAGTGAACTCGGTTGACTGAATCCCCTGTGCCCGAAGTGGTTGAATCCTCAAACCCTGAAGCTGACCTGCAACAACTGCGGTCAGTGTTGCAGACTCATGGTCTGGTCATTCCTGACGATCAGGTGGTTCTGCTGGCGAAATATTGTCGCCTGTTGTGGGACTGGAACGATCGACTGAATCTGACACGACATACCGACTGGGAGATGTTCGTGACTCGCGATCTGCTGGATACTCTGGAGCTTTCAAAACACATTCCTCCCAAGGCTAAAATTCTGGACGTGGGCTCCGGTGGAGGAGTTCCGGGAATTCCTCTGGCCATACTTCGGCCGGACATCAGCGTGACGTTGTGCGATTCCGTTGGCAAGAAAGCGATGGCATTGCAGGACATGGTGAAGTCGTTGGAGCTCACCGTCCCTGTTCATGCAGACCGGGCCGAATCGATTCTGAAGAAGAATCGTTTTCACTTCGTCACCGCGCGAGCTGTGGCGTCCATTGCCAAAATGATCGGCTGGTTTATTCCTTTTTGGGGAGCCGCCGGAAAGCTGCTGTTGATCAAAGGACCAAAATGGATTGAGGAACGTAACTTAGCCTCAGCCGATGGACTTCTGAAGAAACATACTGTCGAGCAGATCGCAGCGTGGTCAACTCCCGGCCGAGATGGCCAGAGCGTGCTGCTGCGAATCGCAAAGAAGCCCTGATCCTTCCTGATGGGTCTTGCGTTAGCGTAGTTAACGTGATGATGTCAACAAGAGTGACTGTGTCACATAGAAACTGCGAGAGTGAGCGATGTCTACACTGGAACCTGAAGGATCGCCAAAGCACTGGCCGCCACTGGGACTTCCCGTCGGCAGTGTCAGAGCCATGCTGACACTCTTTGTGGTAGCGATCGTGACGGTCAGCGTCGCTCGCGGCCACGACCTTGATTTAATCTGGACGGAAACTCTGCTGATTGCCCTGGCACATTACTTTACCTCACGGCGATTTGTGTCACTGCCGCCGGAGGTCCTGAAAAGGATTCAGGAGGAAGGGTTGATCGAGAAGGAGCAACATCCTCTGTTTCTGCCTCGTCACAGTATTCGCCTGCTGATTCTTGCTGCGTTTATTGGCCTCGGAGTTTTTCTGTACAAGCAACATCGCCTTATGGAACCTCGAGCGGTTTCGCTGCTGGGAATCGTTGCCGCCTATGTGCTGGGCGCGATGTTTCGCGGGGTTGGAGCATGGTTTGGCAGTCGCACGGGCCGTCGGCCATCTTCGGCGTGGGGAGATTTTAAGGCGATTGTCGTGTTGCTGGCTGTCGGAATTGCCGGCATACCGGAACTGTTCGATGTGCCCGATTTTCTGCCCGCGATGGCTCACCGAGTCGCGCTTGGAATGATGCTGTTCTACTTTGGCTCGCGGTAACGTGGTAGAATCGGGAGAAGCATCCCCAGAGGTGATAAAGCGAACTCCGTACGTCGAGCAGCCAATTGCGGCTCGATTTTAAGCATGCGTATACTGTCGGCAGAGATGTCGATGCGAGTAACCTGAAACCCGCACGACTTCGCTGACAGTAAACCCGCCACAGCTTTCCCACCTCTTTGATATGTGTCCGGAGCAAATCATGAGACGCTCAAGCGTTTTGCCAGTGGCTCTGGTATGTGCGGCCTTGATTGGCGTTTCAAAGTCCTCCCCGGTGATGGCTCAGGTTGCCGCTGCGGCGACCAACACAAATCAGGCCGTCCGGAATTTGGCTTCGGTGCGACTTGTTTCCGCATCGGCCGATGCCGCGATGGAGCGAGGTCGCCAGATCTACGAAGAGCGATGTATTCGCTGTCACGGTCCGAATGGCACCGGGACGAAGGACGTCCCGGCCCCCATCTTCGGTGATCGACCAACTTCCGATCTGGCTGATGTGATTTCTCGCACCATGCCCGAAGATGCTGTTGGTGATTGTGTCGGTGATGATGCTCGAGCGGTCGCAGAATGGATGCAGTCAGCATTCTATTCTCCCGAAGCACAGGCTCGGTTGAATCCGCCGCGTATTGAACTCAGTCGACTAACGGTCTCGCAGTATCGCAATGCGATCGCTGACCTTGGCGCTAGCTTTCGCTGGTTCAGTCCGCCTAAACCAGAACGAGGATTGAAGGCACAGTACTTTGCCAGCCGCAATCATCGAGGCGACCGCAAGGTCTACGATAAGATTGACAGTAAGGTCGACTTCAACTTCGGAGCCTTCAGCCCGGATGGCGAAAAGATTCCGGACGAGGAATTTTCGATGGCCTGGAATGGCTCGATCATTCCTCGCGAATCCGGCTGGTATGAGTTCACCATTCGCACTGAAAACGGCGCGAGATTATTCCTGAACGATGATGAAACACCATTGATTGATGCATGGGTCCGTTCGGGCAGCGACAAGGAGTTTCGTGGTTCCCGCTATCTGCTGGCCGGACGCACGTATCGCATGCGGCTGGATTGGTTCAAGTTCAAGGAAGCGTCGGCATCGGTGGCGTTGTTGTGGAAGACGCCCAACAGCGTTGAAGAAGTGATCCCGACGGCCAATCTGATGCCGGAGTGGTCGCCAGCCGTTCTGATCGCTGAAACACCGTTCCCGCCGGATGATCGCAGCTCAGGCTATGAACGCGGCACCAGTGTTTCACAGGAATGGGAAGATGCGGTGACGAATGCAGCGATTGAGATTGCTGACAAGCTCGTCGCGAGGCTGCGTGAGTTTACGGATATGAAACGAGATGAAGACAACACAGCGCGAATTCGTGAGTTTGCCGGACTGTTTGCTGAACGTGCATTCCGTCGGCCACTGTCGGATGAATTGAAAGCCACGTTTGTCGATCAGCAATTCGCAGCAGCAAAGACTCCGGAGGAGGGATTGCGACGAGTGATCCTGGTGACACTGATGTCGCCACGATTTTTGTATCGGGAATATGCAGGAGCTGAAGATCAGTTTGACCGGGCGTCTCGATTGTCGTTTGCTTTGATCAATTCGATCCCCGACAAACAACTACTGGAAGCAGCGAAGAACGGGCAGCTGCAAACGGACAAACAGGTTCGTGATCAGGCCTGGCGACTGGTCAATGACTATCGCAGCAGGTCTCGTCTGTTGGAGTTTATGCGAAGCTGGATGAACCTTGAGCGTTTGCATGAGATCAACAAGAGCACAGCCGCTTACCCTGACTTCACGCCACAGATTGCAGCGGACCTGAAGGTATCACTGGAACTGCTGATGGAGCAGACTGTCGATGCGGAGAACAGCGACTTCCGGAGGCTGTTGCTGAGCGATTCGATCTTTATGAACGGACGGCTGGCAAAGTTTTACGGAGCCTCATTGCCGGAGAATGCGGACTTTCAGGAAGTGAAGTTTGAACCTGAACGCCGGGCGGGAATTGTGTCGCATCCGTTCTTGCTGAGTGGCTTTGCTTACATGGAAACCAGTTCCCCGATTCATCGAGGCGTTTTCGTTTCTCGTGGACTTCTGGGACGAGGTGTCAAACCGCCACCGATCGCTGTCGCGCCGACAGCCCCGGATCTGGCCCCGGATTTGACGACTCGCGAACGTGTAACGGTCCAGACTCAGGCTGAAATGTGTGCAAATTGCCACGGGCTGATCAACTCCCTGGGCTTCGCACTGGAGAACTTTGACGCGGTCGGTCGATATCGAGACAGCGAAAAGACCAAGCCGATTGATGCGACCGGCCAATATCTGCAGCGAAATGGGGAGTTAGTCAGGTTCAGCGGAGCCCGCGATCTGGCCAGCTTTCTGGCTCGCAGTGAGGAAACTCACCGGTCGTTTACTCGGCAAATGTTCCACCATATGGTTCAGCAGCCGATTTTGGCGTACGGGCCGGAATCAATTTCTGAGCTGGCCGAATATTTCGAAAATCACCAATTCCATATGAAGCACTTGATGGTTGAAATCGCCTGCCGCTCGGCACTTCAGACAACCTCGGCAGGTTCTCAGCCCGTGGTTGCAGCCGAGCCGACAGGTTCGCCATAATGTGATCAAATGCGGCGGCTCTGCCAAAGTCGCACGACCTGAAGAAACCTGCAGCGGAATGGACTCCTTCCAAAACATCCTTCCTTAAAACTTCTGCCTTCGAATGGCTCTCCCTCCTATGAACAGCCGACGACAATTCCTTCGCAAACTGGGCGTTGGTGCTGCAGCACTGCCGTTCGTTTCCAATCTCAATACGTTTGCATCGACGCTGATGGCGACAACTCGCAAGCAGCGACTAGTCGTCATGTTCAGTCCGAACGGGACCGTGCCATGGGATTTCTGGCCGGATGAAGAAGGCGACAAGTTCACGTTGAAGCGGATCATGGAGCCTCTGAAGGACTTCCAGAATCGCACTTTGGTTCTGAATGGTGTGTGTGACAAGGTTCGTGGAGACGGCGACAATCACATGCGCGGCATGGGCTGTCTGCTGACAGGAACGGAACTTTTCCCTGGCAACATTCAGGGTGGATCTGACACACCGGCGGGTTGGGCCAGTGGTATCTCCATCGATCAGGAGATTGCCAATTACCTGCAGTCAAAAGAGGAAACTCGCACACGATTCGGAACGCTTGAGTTTGGTGTCATGGTTCCTGATCGAGCCGACACCTGGACTCGCATGAGCTACGCCGGTGCCAACAAGCCGATTGCTCCGATTGACGATCCTTACCAGATGTTTCGCAAACTCTATGGTCAGGTCAAAGATCGCGAAGTGCTGACCAGCGTTCTGGACAGTGTTCAGGAAGATCTGAAGAAGATCAGTCGCAGCGTGTCCAAAGAAGACCGTCATTTGCTGGAAGAGCACACCACGTTCGTGCGAACGATGGAACAGCAACTGCGTCAGGCCCAGTCGAGCGACGCTGGACATGCGGTTCCGGAACTTGAGCAGGGCATCAAGGAAGAGAACGACAACATTCCGCAGATCTCGAAGATGCAGATGGATCTGATGGTTAACAGCTTCGTCAATGACTTCAGCCGGATTGCGACCTTCCAGATTACGAATTCCGTCGGTCAGCCGAAGATGCGATGGCTGGGAATCGACGAAGGCCATCATGAGCTTTCTCATGAGCCGAATGAGAACAAGGATGCTCACGAGAAGCTCACAAAGATTAACACATGGTACTGTGAGCAGCTCGCGTATCTGGTGCGACGCCTGTCCGAGACGCCTGAACCGGGAAGCGATGGATCACTGCTGGATAACACGCTGATCCTGTGGGGCAATGAGTTGGGTCAGGGCAATTCCCATACGCTGGACAACATCCCGTTTGTGATGGTCGGCAATGGGCTCGACTTTAACATGGGGCGATCGTTGAAATACAAGCACGTGCCACACAACCGACTGCTGGTCGCACTGGCTCATGGTTTTGGTCATCACATCGAGTCGTTCGGAAATCCGGACTTCTGTAAGGATGGGGTTCTGACAGGGCTGACATAACAAGGCATCTCTGTCGTCATCAATCGAACCTGTAAGGAGTGCAGCGACCTTGGCTCAGAAGATCATCATTGATGCCGACCCAGGCATTGGCGATGCGCTGGCGATTTTGGTCGCCTTGGCCGATTCTTCGCTGGATGTTCTGGGCCTGACAGCCGTCGCCGGAATGGTTTCTGGAATCCAGGCGACTCGCAATCTTCACTATCTGATCGGAGTTGCCGATCCGTTAAGACATCCGCGAGTCGGTCAGTCGGACGTCGCGGTTTGCTCAGCCGACCAAACTCCTCTCGGAATGCCGCACCCACAGGCGTTGAACGGTCGCTTTGGACTTGGCGAAGTCGATCCACTCGTTCCGGATCTCCACAACCGACGTGAATCGGCCAAGCTGATTGTCGACCTTGTTCGGGAGCATCCCAATGAGGTTCGCATCGTCTCTTTTGGTCCGCTGACCAATGTCGCCATGGCACTGGATCTGGATCCGGAGCTTCCTTTTCTGCTCAACGGCCTGATCTGCCTCGGCGGTGCGCTGCATTATGACGGAGACGTCACGGCGGCGGCCGAGTTTAATATGTGGTCGGATCCGCAGGCGGCTCAGGCTGTGATGCGATCTCCTGTCGGAAAAATCCTGGTTCCGCTGAATGTCAGCCAGAATCCGGGTCTGACATTTGAGGACATCGATCGCCTGACAGGACTGATCCCATCAACGCCCGTCGGAGAAATGATTTCGGGATTGATGCACTATGCGGTGAGAGCGAATCGACAAAAGCTGCCTCGGGAAGAGGTTTCTCTGCCGGCCGTGGCTGCTTTGGCGGTGGCATCGCGAGCCGCCAAATTCTCGACCGAGAGCGTCTTCATCGACATCGAGACTTCCGGACAGATTACCAGTGGTATGACTGTTCCCGACCGACGTCCGTTTCGTCCGAGTCAGACAAATGCTGACGTCGTGACCGAACTGGATGCTCCGGCTGTGATAGATTATTACTGCCGCGGTGTCAGAAGAATAGCGGTTTCTTCCGACCGTCGCCCCTGAAGTCTTTCAACAGAATCTCCCAGTTGTGCGTGAACTTCACACCATTGCAGACGAACAGATTGCTCGCCGGTTTGTCACGATTCTCCAGTCCCGACAAATGCCCGCGCATGCCGAACAGGAAGGCTCGTCTTGGATCATCTGGATTGAAAACGACGATCACCGCGACAAAGCACGGCAGCTGTTGACGGAGTTTCAGGCCAACCCTGATGCAGACCAGTTTGCTGAAGCAGAACAAGAGGCAAAGCGAATCCTCGCCGAAAAACTTGAAGCGGAAAAAACGCGACAAAGACTTCGCAGAGATCTGCGCGATCGCTGGCGAGGTGTTTGGTGGAAGTGCCATCCCGCGACCACCATCATGGTGGCAATCTCTGTATTTGTCGTGCTCGTTTCCACCGACTGGCCCAAACGGGAAATGACACAGCGAGTCATCCCCGTCACGTGCAACCTGGAAACCTCTGTGATTCGTAACTCACTCTTCATTCAGGAAACCGTCATGACGATGGATGAAGAGGGAAATGACGCCGCCGGATTCGAAAGAAAGTCGCGAGCAGAAATTCTCAGGACGTGGCAGATCTGGCGCTATGTCACTCCGATTTTTATTCATTTCAATGTGTTGCATATTCTGTTCAATATGTCCTGGCTGCGAACACTCGGCAATGCGATTGAGTTTGTGCGTGGGACTCCTCGATTCTTAGCACTGATCTTGTTTACCGCTGTCGTCTCGAATGTCGCCCAACTGATATGGAGCGGTCCGGCGTTTGGCGGGATGTCGGGAGTCGTTTTCGGACTGATTGGCTTTGTGTGGATGAGAGGCAAGAGTCAACCGCAACAGGGACTAGCACTTCCGCAGGAACAAGTCGTGATGTCCATGCTCTGGATGTTGCTTTGCATCGGCGGAGCCTTCGGCCCGATCGCAAACGCCGCCCACGTGGCTGGCCTGGTCGCTGGAATGCTGGCAGGGGCTCGCACGGCGATCTGGAAGAAGATCGTCGGCGCTCGTCAGGCGTAGAAGCGTTTGGTAGAGCCAGATGCTGACAGAAAAAAGTGGAAAAAAAAGAAAGACTTTTTCTGCCCTCTTCTTTCTGTCAGTCCAGTTGCGAGTTTTGGCAAATCAGCGATAGCCCCATTGAGCCTGATGGAGGTTCCGGGCAGTCATCGCGCATGCCGTGGAAAGCTCGATGACTGACTGAAAAAGTGGACAACAAAAAGGCAGACTTTTTCTGCCCTCTTCTTTCTGTCTGCCGCCGATTGACGGAAATGTAAAACCTGATTGCGGGGGCCTTGCCATTGCGGTTGCTGCCGCGAAATTCTCAGGTCTGTCGATCTTCATTGAGAATTATCGCAACCGACGAACTTCGGATGATCCTCCGTTGCCTGGATGCGTTCTCGGCTGATACCTTTCGTCACCCGCTGATTTCGGAACCGGAAGAATCGAGATTTATGGGATCCTGGTCTGTTGGCCCGGCTTATGAGGAATCCATTGCCCACCAGAATTGAATGCTACGACGACGCCATTCGATGGCTCTACGATCGTATTGACTATGAGCGAACTCGACCGTCCGCTCACAGCAATCCGTTTCGACTGGAACGCATTGAACGCCTGCTGCAGCGCGTCGGGGCACCTCATGAGCGAATTCCGGCCGTCCATATTGCCGGAACCAAGGGGAAGGGCTCGACCGCCGCAATGGTGGATTCGATTCTGCAGACGGCCGGGATTCGCACAGGGCTGTTTACATCGCCGCATATCGAACAGTTTGAAGAGCGAATGCGCGTTTCGGGACATATGCCGAACGCCGATCAGCTGACACGACTCGTGGCTCGCCTGTGCCAGGTGCTGCAGGAAGCCGAAATGGACGTCAGCGATCGGATCCCGACATTTTTTGAAGTCACTACTCTGCTGGCCTGGATGCTGTTTGATGAAGAGCAGGTCCAGATTGCTGTACTGGAAACAGGACTTGGAGGTCGCCTCGACTGCACCAACGTGTGTCGTCCACTGGTCACCGTCATTACCAGCATCGGCCTGGACCATACTCATATCCTCGGCGACACAATTTCGAAGATCGCGTGGGAGAAAGCCGGCATTCTGAAGGCGGGAGTTCCTGTGGTTCAGGGGCAGCTTCCCGGAGATGCCGACTATGTCGTCGAATCACGTGCGAGAGACCTGGCGTGTCCTCGTTTTGTCTGTGGGCGAGATTTTGCGTGGCATGATGCGGGACAGGAAGTTGCAGCGCGAGTCCCTAAGAGATCTCAGAAGATTCTCGTGCTGACTCCATGCTGCAACTACGAAGATCTGACAGTCCCTCTGCTGGGACGTCATCAGGCTCACAATGCCAGCCTTGCGATTATGACAGCCAATCTGCTGCGAGATGGCGGTTATCCACAGATTACGGCCGATGCAATTACTCAGGGCATCAGGACAACTCACTGGCCCTTGCGATTTGAGATCCTTGATGGCCATCCCACAATCGTTCTGGACGCCGCGCATAATCCGGATTCCATGCGAGCGGTTGCGGGGGTGCTTGATGGAGCGGAATGGCAGGGACGTCGACGAATTCTGGTGTTTGCAGCGTCAGCCGATAAAGATGCTGCGAGCATGTTGAGTATCATCGTCCCGAACTTTGACGAAGTCGTACTGACTCGGTTTATCGGCAATCCCCGAAGTGTGCCGCCCGAACAGTTGCAGGCTCTTGTGGATGGCCTCGACTCAGAACCTTTCCGACACACTCAGTTTCATCAGGCCAGTGATCCACCCTCGGCAATCGCGAAAGCTCGCCAGCTGGCTGGACACGATGGGCTCATTTGCGTCACAGGTTCACTTTTTCTCGCCGCAGAAGCGCGAGTTCACCTGTTGAAATCGGGTGCTCGGTGATTTCCGCCTGGCGGCTACGAACCGATCGAGCGACGCCACAAGAACGAATCGACGATATAATGATGCACGCTGATCGATGACAGCAAGATCGTCGATGCGATGATCCACCAATGTTCCAGCGCTGTGGTGAGATACTGCTCCCAGCCGAATCCCAGCAGATACAACGTCAGCCAGAAGATGGAAAAGCCGATCAGGTTTGGCACGGCCACAATCCAGCGATTGCCTGATGCTGCTCGCTGTTTGCGCTCCAGAACCCAGACGAGAGCCAGATACTGCATTGCGTGAAAGAACGTGACGGCCTCAAAGCCACGCTGAAAATGGTCAACCAGCATGAACCCGTAATAGTGGATTCCCATGCAGACGGCGTAACAGATCAGCCCGGTCGGGCGATAGCTGGAACCGTTGCGACGGATCAGCCGTCCTTCAGCGACCAGTTGCGTATACAGCCCACAACAGGCGATGGCTCCCAGAAACTTCATGAAAGACTCATCGAAATTGTAAGGGATCAGCTCATAAGACTGACCGCCCCATGCATCGTACAGCATATCCCAGCGACCAATGATCAGATACGGGAAGACCAGGTGATAAGCCCACCAGCGCAGTCGCCGATCGGTTGCATCAAACTGAGCCTGACCACCATAAAGACATCCCACGCCATAAGTCTGACGCAGATAATGAAACGACTGCCAGACGTTGACCAGCGTGATGGTTTCAACAAATAGTCCCGCCTTGTGAATCAGAGTCAGCAGCCCGACGAGCCCCAGATACAGGGGAACTCCAAACCAGCGACTGGTCTTGCCTTCGCGTATCTTCCGCTGTTGTCGAACGTATGTACTGTAGACATGCGGCGCCCCGATAATCACACTCAGCCAGTAATACCAATGAATGTACTGCTCGGCCTGCAGTTCCTGTTCACCGACCAACAGGATGAACGGCAGGAACAGGATTTGACCGCCGAGAATCACAAAGAACCATTCGAAAGCTCCTGGCTTTGTGATCGCTCGCGGTTGAGAAGATGTGACGACCTCGTCTGCATCGTGCAACAGAGAATCAACGCGTTCCATGGCGGTGGACATAGTCGGCAACCTTGAAGACGGTTGTTGTAAAATCAACGACTTGCGCTGGGGCGAACAGAGGATGCGGCATTTTCAGTCGTGCTGGCAGACAAAGTTCGTTTGAGCCACGAGCGACTGTTGCTCACGATCCTTTGCAGAGCATCCATATCTTCCGCGACGAGGAACGAAGCAAAGGCGCAGACCATGGACAACGTGAAATGAGTCACATTGGGGATCATCACCGCAATTCCCAGATGCAATCCGGCAATCGAGATGATTGCGAGTCGACGAGTCGGTCGGAACCATACAGCCAGAGGAAAGAAAGCTTCCACAATGACTGTCCCAAAGGTCATAACTTTTCGCAGAAGTCCGCCGTAAGCCAGCGTCAGCCAGGGATGCTCAAACGGTCCCCACATATCACTGGCAATGGTCCAGTGAAGAGCATCCCCGGTGACCCAACCTGGATCTTCAGCCAGTTTGTAAGGCAGACTGATGACGTAAATCATGGCTACATTGAGTTGCATCATGCGAATTGGCCAGCCTGGCAGCATGGGCATTTCGGTTCGACCTTTGCGGATCGCTTTGGCTGCATCAACAGACCAGACTGCTCCGCAATTTGCGAACATCAGATAGAGCAGACAGGCCCGCAGAACCAGCTCTTCTCCGTTCGCCAGATAGGGATTGCGGTGCAGCATGGCTTCGATAAAGAAGAAAAGTGAGATCGTGGCGAAGCGAGTTTTCCAGCCCACAAGGAACATCAGACTCAGCCCCATTCCGACGAACCACCATGCTTCGATCGGTACGATTCCTTCGGTCCAGTAGAACAGGCCCAGCTCACTGTTGACGCGAGCATTCTGCAGGTTCTCTGAATGGAGAGATATGATTCCGTCGGCCGCGAAGAATCGATTCCAGTTGTGGAACGATGCGGCCATGATCCAGCACAGCAGCAGTCCGGAAAGAATTCGGAACAGTGCCAGTGGACTAGGATCGAGTGGGGTAAAGAAGAACGGATTCCAGCCGCGACGAATTCGAGAGATGATCATAAAACGGTCCGGAGAAAACTGTGTCGAGGAAGACATACCAGTCATCCGTGCTGGTTCCGGTGAATCAAGAAGAATGGGGGCGTCTGTAGGTTGCTCTGAATCAAAACAGGCTGGCAACGGTCCCGGTCACATGCGTTCGTTCGGAAGTCGCATCGAACGTATCGATGACTTCACTCTGCACGTCGGGCTCCAGTAACTGTTGCTGCTGTACGGCGACAATCGGCGGCAGGATATACTGCACAGCCAGCGTGTAGCTGACACTCCGAACCGGCAGTCCCTGATACTCGGGATACTGACGAGCCAGATATCGTGCGTAGGTTTCGCGAGCCAGGCGATCGTTATAAATGTTCAGCAGAAACTTGGCTTCCTTGAAGTCAACAAACTTTCGCTGAAACGCGGTGCGATCAGACTGGCGAGGCAGTGGAAGAGTCTGCTGAACGATGTTTTCATCGTCACCATATTCTGCGGTGATAACAAAACGCCAATTGAAGCGGCTCTGGCCTCCGTACATCTGCCACTTGCTGTCGAACCCGCCCAGGTGAGCGGCATAGCGGAACAGCCATTCCGCAAATCGAACCCGATAGGCTCCGTGCGGAGTGAGTTGCGAATCTGCGATTCCGAACACGTGTTTGTGAACACTGTCCGGAAGATTGCACCAAACGATCATGGATAAAATGATGACCGTGGCCGCAGACAGCAATCTCTGCTTCCAGCGCAGCCAGCTATTGGGGGATTCAACGAAGCGGGAGTTCATGGTTGACCTGCTTCCAGCAAAGTCTTCAAAAAATCATAGGAGACGACAAATGCTGGGCGCAGAACCGATGGGGATCATTCTGCGATCAACAGTGAGAGAGAATTTGCCCACCGAAGCAGCACATCAGTGCTCCGGTGGACAAAACATTTCAGAAGTTTACAGCCCCGGTGAAGGCGGCGGTGAAGGTGGCTTCGGCGGTGAAGGTGGCTTCGGTGGTGAAGGTGGCTTCGGTGGTGAAGGTGGCTTCGGCGGCGAAGGTGGCTTCGGTGGTGAAGGTGGCTTCGGCGGTGAAGGTGGCTTCGGCGGCGCGGGTGGCTTCGGCGGCGCG
>JBILXT010000616.1:0-3405 GCA_044378235.1 Planctomycetaceae bacterium | reverse complement strand
GGGCTGCGTCGTGGTTCTGGTTTGTCTATCGACCTCGCCGCATGCTGCTGCGAATGGCGGATCAATTGGAGCGAGGTCAACACGGATCGTTCACCGGTATGGGACTGTTGCCAGGGGAATTGAGCAGCATTATGAACTCGCAATTGAGTTCTCAGACGAAGGCCACCGCTATTGCCGAGCTGGTTCCTACCCTGAGTGGCATGAGACTGAAATCTCATCATTTTGCAGCGATGTTCCTGAGCCCGCTGATTGCTCTGACACTGCTGATAATGGGCATGCATGTCATGCTGATCTCAATCGTGGTGCAGTTCAAGGATATTTTCCTTGGGTTCGGTACGGAGCTGCCAGGGATCACAATATTGTTTATCAGCCTGAGTGACATCGCCAGCAAACTGGGACTACCGGGTCTGTTCGGCATGGCAACGTTGATGATTGGCGCACTTGTGCTGCTGCACATTCTGTTGGTGTTGCCGAAGACCGCAGAACTCTGGGAAGGCGTTCCGGGGTTGGGACTTTCAGTTCGCTGGTTGATGCAGGCCCGCGTGGCTCGCATCCTGGGTGTATTGGTCCGCAACCGAGTTGGTCCGGCGGATGCGATTGTCATTGCGGCGAAGGCTAGTGGTTTCAGCTCGGTTGCGGAGAGCGGCAAGAGAATCGCCGAGGTCATCGAAACAGGGACGCCCGAGCTGGCTTATACTCGACAACTTTCCGGACTGCCGCTGTCCATGCTGTTTCGTGTGTCGGGCAGCAAGAACTCCGAAGCGGCTCGCCAGGAGACGGCTCAGGCGTTTCAAAGCTACGCGTCAGCTTTGGAGCAGGCCGCGTCTGGCAACGGTTCCTTTATCGCCATCTTGTTTCAGATGCTGATTGTTGTCGGTGCCGGGCTGATTGTCGGCTTTATGGTGATCTCATTGTTTTTGCCGCTGATCCAGTTGCTGAATGCACTTTCGATGATTGTGTGGTGGCTGCCATGAACCATATTCAAATGTGGCTCTTCATGACTCACCAATCCGAACCTTTGCGGCAGACATCGCTTCTGATGTTGCTGGCCGGTGGTATTGGACATGGCGAAACGCTGCTGCATAGCCTGCGAGCCCATGAAGCCGAGAGCAGCGGCGACTGGGCGAATAAAGTTGGACAATTGCGTTTGCTGATGGAGCAGGGGCATTCGCTTGCGGCATCAATGACGATGGTTCGCAATCTGCTTCCGGATCAGACGGTTTCCGCGATTCGCACCGCCGAAAGTACAGGAACGTTGCCCGATGTGCTGATCGATGAAGCGAAGCGGATCAGTCAGTCAGTGCAAACCGCGAGTGGTGGCGCAGTCACGATGGAGACATTGCTGCTGATGATTTTCACCATCGGCACGGTCATGTTTACCGTAGTTTCATTCCTGATGCTGTTCATCATTCCAAAGTTCAAGGAGATCTTCCTCGGATTTGGAATTCATATGCCGCCAATCACGATCGCATTGATCCAAATTTCCGACACAATCCTTTCCGGGTGGTTCCTTTTTATTCTGCCGCTAACCGGATGTGCGTTTATCGGTCTGTGGTGGACTTACTCGACAAGTCGCAGCAAATTGATTCACGGATACCACAGGCTTATGGAACACTGGCCAAGGTACTGGGTGCCGGGCGTGTTGCGTCAATTGAGTCTTTCAGCAGCGACGGGGCAACCACTGGGAGCGGCCCTCGATTCGATCATGATCGATATGCCTCCAGGTCGTGCGGCAGAGCGGATCAGTGGTCTGCGACATCGAGTCATGAATGGCGAAGACACGATCGAGGCTTTACAGGCCACACAGCTGTTGAGATCTCGAGAAGCTGCGTTCTTACATGCGGCCCTGAAGACTCGACATCTGGACTGGGGCCTGCGACATCTGGCCGAAGCGATCGAAGCTCGCCGGGCTCGAATCTGGCGACGAATCCCCACGGTCCTCGCTCCAATGATGATGCTGGTAATGGGATTGACAGTGATGTTTGTTTGTGTGGCTTTCTTTGCTCCACTGATCAAGTTGTTAAATGATTTGAGCTGACCACGACGCTCTGGATTTCTGACTCATGCAGAAGACTCACATATCCTTACTCAGCCAACGCTCCCGGCGTGGGGTGCTGGTCATCGAAGCGATTGTCGGCGCGATTATTCTCGGGGCGGCCATCGCGATGCTCGTCCCGGCATTGACCGCCGTGCGCCGACAACGGATGGCTCAACGCTTTGAAACACTGGCGATGGTTGAACTGAATAACGTTGAAGAGATGTTACCAGAGTCTGTTGATCCAGCGGCTCTGCCTAAGCTCACGACGTGGTTTCAGAATCGATATCAACAGGCCGTTCTGGTGGCCGAACTGTTGCCGGTTTCTGAGGACGCAAAGACGCTTCAACCGCTGAGACTGACGATTCGCCAGCCGCTGATGGAATCGATGCCCGAGCAGAAAGTTTCAGTCGTCATCTGGCGAAAGGCCGCGGAGGCCACGCCATGAAACGTCGAGAGATTTCGGATCGTTCTTCGCGAAACCAGACTCGCAGCCCGCGGAAAATCCAGCGGCGCGGATCGTTGTTTCATATGACCATTATCTATATGACAATGGCTTCGGCCTTGCTGACGCTGGCAGGGACGGTGTTACATACCATCCTGAAGGCGGACACTTCAGATCGACGTGAAGCCATGTTTCTGATGTCCCTGTTGAGGGCTGAGCAACAATTGCGGGACGATGCGGATGCGGGAAAATTGAATGTGGAGTCCGCTGAAATTCTGACTGCGACAATGTCAGATCAGACGATTGTCACATGGAGCACAGATCGAGGTATTTTAAACCGAGTGGCTCGACAGGGTGATACGAAGACCGCGACCGATCGATTTGTTTTCCCGGCAGGCAGTCAGGTACTTTTCTCTCAGAATGAGATCGGCACTGTTGTGGTCCGAATCGTGGAACCAACAGCGTTCGTGAAATACTCAGCGGCCGGGCATGGCGGTTCAAATCTGCAGAAGCCGGTCGAGGTGACGAATCCACCGGTAAATTCGGCGATTGCAAAGCCGGGATTGGTGGAGATCATGCTGCGAGGAGTCACGCCATGAAGAAGATTCCTTCAGGTTTCTTGAATGCTCAAACAGACTCCGCCACCGGGTTAATGCCCAATGGCGTGGCCCTAGTGAGCGGAATGGCGCTAGCCACCGGTGATTGTCGCCAAAAAGACAGAGAAACACCGGCGGCTAGCGCCGAGCCGCTCACAGAAGAATCTGTAATTCCACGGCACCGGGGTAGACCCGGTGGCGACAGGAAGAACGACGGCCTGAAAAGGCCGTCCTACGGTCGCGGCTTAACGAACAAGCGATTGATGTCGTCAGGAATGGCAGGGCCATCGCGTCGCGGAGCTGTGACGATTGTCGCGTTGGTCGTGCTC
>JBILXT010000213.1:0-12099 GCA_044378235.1 Planctomycetaceae bacterium | reverse complement strand
CATGAGCAACCGCAGTTGGCCTCGCAGATCGCCTACGAACGAAGCCACACCGGATTTACTCGCACAATTACAGTAAAGCTGGAAGACATTCAGCGTCTTTACGTAAGCCGCCGCTGAGTTGGTCGGGACTCGCATCGCTTTGGTTCCCGTTGTGAAGATGCAACCTGCAGTTTTGCTTCAGGCTGACGCGTTATTGCCTGGTCTGGACGAGATAGAAATGTAAGACGCCCTTTTCAGGGCGTCGAAACTCTCCCAAAAGGCGAATGACCGCTGCATGGCGTGGAGTCATGTCGCGAGCCTGTTGTGTGATGATGTACAAGTTGCGTTTACTCGACTGAATTTGCCTTAAGTTGATTCAACTGGAATTCATTCGGGAACGAATTTACTCGATAACGTTTGGGGTAGAGATCTTCGATTTCCTCCATCAGTGAACCCACAATCTGCATGGCCTGATCCCATGTGACGCGAGCCTGCTCCGACTGCTCATTCCAAAAGAACATGATGTAGTCCGATTCTGGCAGCCACGATTCGATCGACTCCGCCCAGACGCAGCAGGTCCATATACGTCCCTCGGGGCTTCGTATGGCAAACTGACTGGCAACAAAGACGTCTACGCCCCGAGTCTGATGCAGTTGCGTCAATTGATCTTTCTGAACATCATAGATCCCCAGCATGCACTGAACTTTGAGATCCTTGAACTTCGGATAAGCGGGGTGCTCAGTCGGTGGCAGCCAGTCGATCCACTCATCATCGACAAGTCGCAGAGCCGTGCTCATCATTGGACGAGGCTCCTCCATGACTTTCGCGGTCAGCGTCGCCATCATGTCCAGACCTTCAGCATCATCAGAACCCGTGATAAAGAGCGTATCGCGATTCGGGATCATGACGATCGGATCGCCGTCCAGCTTCAGGTTGCGAATCAGATCAACGGCCAGGATGCGACAGGCTTCATAATGGTCACCAGCCACAGAAACATAGAGCCGATCTCCCAGTAGCGCCAGGGGAAACCCGGTCTCCAGCAAATTGTGTTTGGCCGCTTCGATTGCTTCGTAAAGTGTGACGTCCCAGTCGCGAAGATTGTCAGCGATGATTGAACGCATCGAGGCTGGCAGATCAAAAACAAGCCCGAGCAACAGATGCTCTCCAATCGGGACCAGTGGCAGCTCCAGTGACTGATTTCCCTGAATCTGACTGGCAAGTTTCATTTGAGCAAACGTCGCGCGGGTCCAGATCTTGGGGCGCAGATCCGGTCGAGCATCTTCGAATTCTTCGGGCAGTTGATAGTTCGCCTGAATCAACGCCAGCAGGACTCGCTTCAAGTGGTCACTTCGCAACGCTGATTCGGTGGAACAATGCTCTGCATACATGTTCTTCAGATTGATCTCACTGGTGGAGTTGCCTTCATACACCAGGGAAAAACTCTCTTCACGAAATCGGAGCACGCGACGTTCACCGGCCCTGGCCAGACCCTCGATAATCTGATTGGCAAATTCCTGCCGAGTAGGCGTAGGGACGCTCGAATCGGTTTGCGACATAGGACTGCTCGATGCCATCGTTAAAGACATGACGCCGTGAAGAAAAGCTTCGCGGCATCTTATGTTCACACGCTGTCGTCGTCGAACCGGTGAAGGTACACGACTGAACTCGAGCGGAGTCGCACAAGGATCGCTCAGCTGGCCGACTTTGGACCTGAGCCTGAGGCGCTAGCCGATTATTCTTTCGAATCGGCTAGCGCCTCAGGCTCAGCAGGTGTGGTCGTGGAGTCGCACGACGCGAAATCCAAATGACGTGAAGCGGAGTCGCCTCGGCTCTGTCGTTACAGGGCGGCAGTTTTTCCGGGCAATTTCACTGTGTTTAAGGCACCAGGAGTATTGTGAACATGGAATATCCAGCTTGACAGAGGCGGGGATTGTGAGACACTAGAGGTATGCAGTATGTTTTCACAATTCTGGCAAGCTTGGCACTCGTCGTCCCAACGGCATTATTTGAACACTGCGCCGACTGTACTGAAGATGCTGCTCATGCTTGGTATGCGTCCAGTTCTGAAGAGCTGTTGACCGCCAGTGAAGGGGAAGTCGAAGAACCTGAGTTGTTCTTTCACTGGGTGCCATTCTTTGAGCACCATGCCCAGCCCGATGGCCATTTGCCTCTGAACTGGAGCTACAAAGTTCACTTTGCGGCTGTTGATCCACAGGGTTGCCGGCCACCCCCAGCGTGCTGATCATTCCGTTTGACACCGATGTTGTTCCGGCGCACGTGAATCCACCGCAGTTCAACGTCCTGCCCTGCGCGACTCGACGATCAGTCAAAACTTACTGCTGATTGCTGCGCATCGAAGCTCGCATTTGCCCAAACGAGTACGGCATGAGCCTTGCTGATTAAAACGTGAACGCGCGGTTGAAAGAATGCCGACGCCGTGCCCCAATTCAGAGTTCGACTTTCCCGGAAAGGGAGCTTGTGTCGACCGTTGCCGCCGCCGAATCCCTCGTTGATCAGACTCCTGCGGAGCTGATCAGTATTCGCAATCAGCTGCTGGCCCTCGCTGAGCTATTGCCTCTGCAGGGACCTATCACTGCGTTCGCGTTTCTGAATCCTTTGCAGGGAATGGAAGATCAGCCATTTGTTGAAGCTCTCCGACAGGTCTCGCAGATCTACGGTTGCGAACCATTCTTGTCGGAGAACCGTTATCGCCAGAAAATGGCTCGCGGCCGAATTACCGTTGACGATCTTCGCGAAATCCTGCGAGAAGAGAACGCCGAGCAATCTGATGCTCGGGTCGGCGGAGTCGTCGGACTGATTGATCTGCGTTTGAGCATGTTGCAGCATTCAGTGACACCGGGGAACCAGAATGAACTACGCTGGACGATCGCCGAATCTGATGCGCTAAGACGTTTTCGAACAGAGATGACTCATGAAGTTCGCGACCGACTGCTGGAACAGACTCAGCACTGGATCATGCGTGACATACGATCCCCGGGTGAAGCCGCTCCTGCGACCGATCATCCGGAGATTTCTCAAATCGTCCAGCAGGTCGTCGCCAGCTTTGGCCGAAGCAACATCGAACGATGGACAGACGAAACATGGGAGCAGGTGACGCTGGATTTGCTGTGGAAGATCATTCAACAACGAATCACGACAACGCCAGCTCCACGACGAACGATGCACCGCGAAGTTCGCCATCGAGACCTTCTGCTGGATGTGATCCGTGAAGATACCGACATCCTGGTTCACGAAGTCCTGATCCGTTTTTGTGCGGCTTATCTTGATCAGGGCTACGCACAGTGGCGGCTACCTGATCGAGACGCGGGATTTCTGGCGTCCTTCTGTGCGTTGTTTCAGTCGGGTGGTTTTGGCAATCGACGCTGGATGCGTCCATTGGCAGCCGAACTCAAAAAGCTGCAGGCTGGCAGTATTTCTCCATTGCAGTCCATTGCAGACTCACTTCGTCAGTTGGGCGTGGAAGACAGTGAACAGAATGAGTTTCTGCGGAACTCCCTGTTAGCACTCCGCGGCTGGGCCGGCATGATCTGGCAGACTGAGATTCGCCCAGATCGAGTTTATCGTTATTCACCTCCGGGAACATTGATCGAGTTTGTTGCCGTCAGGCTTCTGCTGGATCGACTCGCAGCGGCCAGCATTTCGCGAGAAGTCATGGATTTCCGCAGACCGCTGAACGAACTTCGCACATCTCTGCGAGCATCCTTGCATGCGTCCAACGGCAACTCAACCGATGACCAGAGAGCTTATTTGATTCTTCAGCTGGCTCAGATTCATGGCTGGTCCCCTCAGTCGATTGCCGAGTTATCGCAGCCAGCATGGACGGAATTGATCACGGAAGTTGATCGCTTCTCCAGCTTTGAGCGTCGTCGAGTTTTCCATTTCGCGTTTGAGCGTCAGCTGGCTCACCGAGCATTGGATGCGGTGTCGATTCGAGTCGCGAAGCCTCCGACGAAGCCCGAGACTCCTCAACTGCAGATCGTAACCTGCATCGACGCAAGAGAAGAATCGTTTCGGCGTCATCTGGAAGAAGTAGCCCCGGATGTGGAGACCTTCGGCAACGCCGGATTCTTCTGCGTACCAATGTATTATCGCGGAGCGGCCGAAGCTCACTTCACGGCGCTGTGTCCGATTGTGGTGATGCCGAAGAACTGGATTGTGGAAGACGTTGTTTACGCTCTGGAAGATTCGCATCGTCAGCGAGCCACCGCGCGACGACTTCTGGGAAGCGCTTCGCATCATTTCGACGCGGGAACTCGGCGATCACTCAGCGGAGCAGTTCTGACAGCATTGCTGGGACCACTCGCCACGGTTCCACTGTTGGGACGCATTCTGTTTCCGCGCTTCGCAGCCAAGATGCATCGAACCGCACGACGATTTGTTGCACCTCCGGCCGTGACGCGTCTGCGTCTGGAGCGTGATGAAGGCACCACGGCTGGACCAGATGATGAGGGCATCGGTTTCACATTGTCCGAAATGGTGAATATGTCCGAGCGTTCGCTGCGCGACATCGGGCTGACGTCCAACTTCGCTCGGCTGGTGATGTTCCTTGGACACGGGTCCAACTGCCTGAACAATCCTCATGAGTCCGCCTATCACTGCGGAGCCTGCTCCGGCAGCGCCGGCGGTGCCAATGCACGGGCTTTGGCGGCGATGCTGAATGATGTGCGAGTGCGTCGACAGTTGAAAGAACGCGGCCTGGAAATTCCGGAAGAGACGTATTTCATCGGAGGCCTGCACAATACAGGCTCAGAAGAGATCACATTCTTTGACCTCGAACTGCTGCCGACGTCTCATGTGCGGTCGTTACGACTGGCGCGTGATCTGTTCAGTCGAGTTGCGGAACGGAATGCTCACGAGCGATGTCGTCGATTCGAGTCGGCTCCTTTGGACCTGACAGCGTCTGAGGCATTGCTGCATGTTCAGGAACGCACGGAAGACCTTGCACAGACTCGACCGGAGTATGGCAACTGTACGAACGCCATGTGTTTCGTTGGACGCCGCAGTCGAATTCGCGGTTTGTATCTGGATCGTCGATCATTCCTGATGTCATACGACAAGTCTCAGGATACACCCGCAAACATGATCCTCGCGCGAATTTTGGGCGCTGTGATCCCGGTTTGCGAAGGCATCAATATGCTTTACACGCTATCAGCGATCGACAGTCGCGGCTGGGGCTCAGGCACTAAACTTCCGCACAACGTGACATCGCTGCTGGGCGTGATGGACGGAGCGGCCAGTGACCTGCGTCCCGGACTTCCGTGGCAGGGCGTTGACATTCATGAACCGGTTCGACTGCTGTTTGTCGTGGAGACAACTCCGGAGGCCATGATGCAGATCATGGCGGAGAACCCGACCGTGGGACGCATCTGTCGCAATGGGTGGGCTCAGCTGGCCGTGCTCGATCCCAACTCATCGAAGATCCAGCGATTCGTCAATGGGACGTTTGAAGACTACACACCGACCACGACCGAACTTTCCTCAGCCGACTCATCTCTCGAATGGTATCGTGGCTGGCGTGACCATTTGAACTTCGCGCTGATTCGAACCGCGGGAGGAGTTCCGGCTGCCTCTTCGTAGTTAACGCTCATCCCACCGTTCTGAACGGCAGACTTCGAACTAAAACTTGCCGCCTGCCACTGACCGATTCTCAAGATTTATCACTCGCTGCCTACACCCATGCTCACAATTGCCGGACTCATTGTTGTTGCCGCTCCATTGCTGCTGCTGGCGGTTTTTGGAACAGCAACTCTGTTTCGAATTTCGCTGACAGAACGAAACATGGCGAGGTTCACCGAGGCATCGACGGTCTTAGGACTGATTTCTGCCTTGTTCATTCTGGCCGTCATGCTGGCGACCAACGAACGTAACGTGTCAGTCGTGCTGGGTGACTGGGTGAGGATCTCCGGGTCACATGCTCACGATCTTGCAAAGCATGAAGAGAAACATAACCACGAGGCGAAAGCATTAGACCAGCCGTCCGAAGAAAAGTTGCCCGAAGACAAAGGATCTGACAAGAACGCAGTCCAGAAGAGCGTCACTGAAAGAGCGGCAACGGAAAAGGAAGCGGCAGCACATGAGGCTGCAGAAGAGGCGGCTGAACATGAAGTGGCCCACGTTGCTGCAGAGAGTGCGGAATCTCATTCAGATCACTTCCACTTTCGTCTGAAGTTCGTGTTCGATCGCCTGAGCGTTCCGTTTGTCATCATGACATTTGTGTTGTGCGGAGTGATCGCGGCATTTGCCAGCCGTTATCTGCATCGCGACGAGGGCTTTCATCGCTTCTTTATGTACTTCTCATTCTTTCAGCTGGGCATGATCCTTTCGTCCGTTGCGGGCACAATCGAAACTTTGTTTTTTGGCTGGGAACTGGTTGGACTTTCATCCGCGTTGCTGGTCGCATTCTTTCACGATCGTCCGGCCCCGGTATCCAACGGTTTGCGAGTATGGGCCGTCTATCGCATCGCCGATGCGGCCTTTCTGGTCGCCGCGTTGACTCTGCACCATCTCTCCGGGTCCGGAGACTTCGACGGGATCGCCGGTCAGGGCGACTGGCCGCACGGCACGGCTGTTCTGTCTGAAGGCTCAGCACTGTTCGTAGGTTGCCTGCTGTTGTTTGCGGCCGCTGGAAAGTCGGCACTTGTTCCATTTTCCGGCTGGCTGCCCCGAGCGATGGAAGGCCCCACTCCCAGCAGCGCGGTTTTCTATGGTGCGTTGTCGGTGCATCTTGGGGCATTTCTGTTGCTGCGAGTCAGCTCGCTGCTGGATGAATCGCTGACCCTGCGAATTCTTGTCATCCTGCTGGGATTAATCACGATGGTTTATGCCACGATGGTGGCTCGCGTGCAGACGGACATCAAGAGCAGCCTGGCGTTTTCATCACTGACACAGGTCAGCATTATCGTCGTGGAAATTGGCTTTGGGCTGCGTTACATCGCATTGATTCACATCATCGGACATGCCTGCCTGAGAACGCTGCAATTGATTCGCGCTCCATCGTTGCTTCGGGACTATAACTCCATGATCAATGCGATCGGAGCTTATCTGCCGGAAGCACGAGCCGGTAACGTGTCGCCGACGATGCGTTCACGACTCTATCGCTTTGCGTTCGATCGTGGAAATCTCGACTCACTGCTTGATGAGTATATCGTCCGACCTTTCGTTCTGGTCTTCAGCTGGTCTGATCGAATGGAGCAGCGATGGACAACATGGTTGTCGGGTAAGTCAAAAAGCACCGACGACGGCGCAAATGGAAAAGCAGGAGTTGACGCATGATTCCAGAACTTCACTTTCCATGGCTTGAATGCTCCATCCTGTTGCCACTTCTGGGGGCGATCGCCTGCGGCTTTTTGCGAGATCCTGTCAGGTCGCAAAGAATTGCCGTGATCTGCGGCGTGCTGACACTGTTCTGTACAACCGGAGAATGGCTGGACTTTGCGATGATCGGCACCTTTGAAGCGCACGATCACTGGGACATTGTGCAGTGGTTCTTTCGGAAAGATATCTTTGTGATCGATGAACTGAGTGCCCCGCTGCTTCCGCTGACATCGTTGTTGTATCTGATGACAATGGTATCGACATTGCGAACGAAGTTGGGACGGTTCTCGTTTGGACTGACCCTGGCTTCCGAAGCAATCGCGTTGGGAACGTTGAGCTGCCATAACGCTTGGGGAATCATCCTGTTGCTGTCGCTGAGTGTCATTCCGCCTTGGCTGGAACTCTATCGACGTGGTGCTTCAACACGAGTCTTCTCGATTCATATGGGATTGAGTATCGCTCTCCTTGTCCTTGGGTGGAGCATGGTTGACTTTACGGGCGAACAGCCGCGAGCATCGTTATTCTCTGCATCTCTGTTGACTCTGGCAGTTTTGTTGCGAGCCGGTGCGTGTCCTCTACACCCGTGGATGGCCGACTTGTTTGAGCATGCAACGCTCGGAACAGCTCTGCTGTTCGTCGCTCCGATGACAGGAGCGTACGCCGTCATGCATCTCATCTTTCCTGTCGCGCCGTCGTGGGCGATGCAAAGTATCGCCGTGCTGTCCCTGGTGACCGCTGTTTACGCTGCAGGCATGGCGACGATTCAGACGGACGCCAGACGTTTCTTCTGCTATTTGTTTCTCAGCCATTCTTCGCTGGTCCTTTCTGGACTTGAAATCGTCACCACGATTGGTCTGACGGGGGCTTTGTGTGTGTGGATTTCTGTCGGACTTTCGCTCGGCGGATTTGGTCTGACGTTGCGATCGATGGAGTCGCGAATCGGACGCATCACACTCAACCGGTACCACGGCATGTATGAACATACTCCAACGCTGGCCGGTTTGTTTCTATTAACAGGACTTGCATCGATTGGATTCCCTGGCACCATCGGCTTCATCGGCATGGAGTTGCTGGTGGAAGGGGCTGTGGATGTTTATCCGCTGGTCGGGCTGGCGGTTGTTGTCGCGGCGGCCCTGAACAGTGTGGCGATTCTGCGAGCCTACTTCAGAATCTTTACGGGGCGAAAGTTTGAAACGTCGGTCATGTTGCGTTCGCGTCCCTCGGAACGTTTTGCCGTAACTGTACTGACAATTCTGGTTCTTGGAGGAGGACTGTGGCCGCAGCCAGGGGTAGCTTCGAGGCATCATGCGGCGATGGAACTGATGGATCATCGCGATCGTTATGCCAATGAACGAGAAGCCGTGATTGTGCCCGAGACGGAGACTGAGACGGAGCAGGAAAAAGAATCAGAAGAAAAGAGCGACGAGAAGGCTCAGGCCGCGCATGCGGTCAAGATCATGGGAGCCCAGCGTTTGATGGCCGCCAGGAACGCGGACGTCAGAAAACCCGTTGTCAGCGACAGGATGTCAGGCTCGGGGCGAGAACCGCCAGTTGATCTGAATTAATTGCCCGGAACTCGGGACGAATCAATTGAATTTCAGAATCATCTGGTTGTACTTCGCATAGCACATTGTGTCAGACAAGGTCAAATTATGAGTCATTCTTCGTCAGAACAGAAAGTCACATCGGAAAGCTCGCAGGCTGTTTGGCAACAGGATCTGCTGGCTTCCCTGGTTGTGTTTCTCGTGGCCCTTCCCCTTTGCATGGGGATTGCATTGGCCAGCGGTGCTCCGGTTGCCGCTGGACTTGTCACTGGCATCGTGGGCGGGCTTCTGGTCGGCACATTTGCCGGATCACCATTGCAGGTCAGTGGCCCGGCCGCGGGACTTACAGTTATCTGTGGTGAGATCATTCGCCAGAACGGCATGCAGGCATTTGGTCTGGCTGTTCTGTTTGCCGGCATCTTCCAGTTAGTGGCGGGAATCTGTCGTCTGGGACAATGGTTTCGAGCTGTCTCGCCTGCCGTTATTCACGGGATGCTTTCCGGAATTGGAGTTCTGATTCTATGTGGCCAGCTGCATGTCCTCGTTGACCAACGACCACGCGAAACTGCGATGAAAAACATTGCGGCCATTACTGAAAGTCTGGCGACTGGACTGGCGATGCCGACATGGGACAGCCCTGAAATCCGACACGACAAGATTGAACTCCTGCGAATGTCTAATGCCCTGGGAACTCGACAACGCACATTGCGAGGCAACGTTGATCGCAGTCTCAATCGGCTCAAGAGTTCAGACGCGCAGGAAGACATTATTGAAGCCCCGGCCGTGAATCCAACGCTCGTCACAACTACGCTCAAGCCTTTTCAGGATGAGCAGAAGGCTATTGCGGCGGAGCTGGATGCCATCATGGCGCGGGCTGAAGCGTCGGCGATCGTGAAAGCAGGAGGCACAGCCGCTGAGACGTTAACTGCTCAACTCAAGGCTGCTCGCAAAAAGCTGGAGAGCGCATCTGCGGATCTGGAAGGCGAAGCCGCCGAGGCGGTCTCAAGCAGTCAGAAAGAGGCAGCTCAGGCTTTGGAAGCATTGACAGCGGGCCTCAAGAGTCATGACTGGGCCGGCAAGATCGGGCTGCTTGCGGTGCTTGTGATCTTTGTCTGGCAGTTCCTTGCCAAGGGGAAGCTGAAGTTGATTCCGGCACCTCTGCTCGCCATCGTCGTGGCAACGACCGCAAGTCAGTTGCTGCAGGCGCCAATTCTTTATGTGGATGTTCCCGGGAATCTGTTGAGCGGGCTTACAATGCCTACGGCTGACACGTTCTCCGAATCTCCGCTCAAGAGTCTTCTAATCGCCGGTGCAGTCCTCGCCATCGTGGCCAGTGCGGAGACGCTGCTGTGCGCAACGGCCGTCGATCAAATGCATCGTGGACCAAGAACGCGATACGACCGTGAACTGTCGGCACAGGGTGTTGGGAATATTGTCTGTGGCTGCCTCGGAGTTCTGCCGATGACCGGCGTGATCGTGCGCAGTGCGGCGAATGTTCAGGCGGGCGGCAAGACTCGTTTGTCGGCGATTCTGCATGGATTATGGCTGCTGCTGTTTTCTGTGGTGCTGGCTCCGGTTCTGCGATTAATTCCTACAGCAGCTCTCGCCGGGATCCTGGTGTTCACCGGCTTTCGGCTGATTGACTTCAAAGGGTTTATTCACTTGTGGAAAGAGAATCGCGTTGAAGCCGCGATTTTTCTGACCACGATGATAGTGATTGTCGTCGACGATCTGTTGACCGGCGTCATCACCGGGATTGTTTTATCCGCCGCCAAATTGCTGGCACGTTTCTCACAGCTTGATGTTGAAATGGATGATGTTTCTCCGGCAACTGATGGCCCGAAGACAGTCATCAAACTTGTCGGTGCCGCTACGTTCCTGCGGTTGCCCAAGCTGGCTTCAAGACTTGAAAAAGTCCCCGCCGGTGCGGATCTGCATGTAGATGTCAGCGAGATGGACTACATTGACCGAGCCTGCATGGAGCTGCTTCAGAACTGGTCTCGTCAACACGCTGCGACTGGCGGACGGCTGACGATCGACTGGGACTTGTTAAACGATCGTTTCCAGACTCGGAAACCTCGCCCGGGCCATGCGACTTAATTTCGATCTTGGTCCTGTCTGAGGCTCAAGGTCGGTTTGGCCACACGCTGCGGCAGTGATTCGGGCTTTGCTGAAACAGGAACCCTTCTGCCGTCGGATTCTGATGATCTCGAATTATGTTGAAATTGGCTTCGAGCCGCAGCAGCAGGAAGCGGTTTACTCCACCGGCAGAATTCTCCAGCCACCTACACCCATCTGATTTGGCGGAAGGTCCGGAAGAGTGGGTTGCCCCACGATTTGCAGCGACCATCGAGCGGTAGCGGGAATCAATGTTTCCTGAGGATCCATATCGTATGCCTCGAGCAGTGCTGCAATGGTGTCAGGGTCAGCAGCTCTCAGTAGTCCCAGTGAAAGCGCCGAAGCACGGCGAACGCTGACGAATTCCGGAGGAATTGCAACCCGCTCTTTTAATCGCTCAACGTACTTTCGAGCCAATGTCGCATCCGCACTTTTCTCATGCAACAGGGCCAGTGCCCACAATGCGGAGCATCGTTTGTCCGCTCCTCCGGGAGCCGACTTCGAAAATTGCTTTTCAAGAATCGTTTCGATTTCTTTCATCCGGACAAGTCCAGCATACTGCAACAGCATCTTCTCTCTTAAACCAATGTCGTTTGTTCCATACTGCCCGGAAGCCATCTTCATTTCGATCGTTTCGATCTCAACACGCACCTGATCGCGAATTGCTTCATCAGGATACAGCTGAATCAGCCAGGCGGCCGAGATCGCAACTTCATCCTTTGAATGCGACAGCAGCTGAAACGCAGCCTGTGAAAAATCAGCGGCGTAGAGTTGTCCAAGCAGAACCAAACTCTGTTCCATTCCCTGCCAGTCCATTGAATCGGGCTTAAGGATCTGACTGGCCTGTGAAATGATCTGCTCTTTCAGTTCCGGATGTTCGTTTGCGACAAGAACAAGCATCGACCGTGCGACGTTACGTACTTCAATATGGACGTCACTCAACAGCAGCTGAAGCCAGGCAGCTCTTTCCGCAGTAGCGAACTGTCGCATCACTCTGGCCGCAGTGATTCGAACGACCGAATCTCGATGCTTTCGACCGGAATCGAGATGCGCTGTCAGAAGCTCGGAATTGTGCCGAAACACCTGTTGCCACGCCGCGGAGGCCACGGCATCAGATTCATCA
>JBILXT010000615.1:0-3410 GCA_044378235.1 Planctomycetaceae bacterium | reverse complement strand
GTTCAGGCCAACATGGGAAAAGGCGACCTGCAACAATTCTCGAATGGTGTGAGACTCACCGGTCGCCAGCACATAATCATCCGCCTTGTCCTGCTGCAGCATCAGCCACATAGCGTGGACAAAGTCTTTGGCATATCCCCAGTCGCGAGCGGAGTCGAGATCTCCGAGGCTCACGGACTTCTGCAATCCGGCCTTAATTCGTGCGGCGGCCAGCGTCACTTTGCGAGTCACGAAGTTCTCACCTCGCCGCGGGCTTTCATGGTTGTAACAAATCGCGTTGCAGAAGAAGAGACCATGCGCTTCGCGATAAATCTTTGTCATTTGTGTGGCGAAGGCCTTGGCACAGCCGTACGGTGAATTCGGATTGATGGGCGTTGATTCATCCTGCGGACTCACCGTCGGCGTCCCGAAGATTTCGCGACTGCTGGCATGCAAGAACTTCGGAGGACTCGGGAGATCTCGCAGGATTTCCATAATCCTCAGACTGCCCATCGCGGTCAGATCACACGTACTTTCGGGGATCTCAAAGCTGAGGCCCACGTGAGATTGTCCGGCCAGATGATAAAACTCGGTCGGCTGTACTTTGTTGATGATGCGGCGGATTGTGGTGGTGTCGGAGAGGTCCGCATAATGCAGGAACAGTTTCTTTTCGTAGACGTTATCGTCGCCATAGAAAGACTGCAGACGAGCTCGTTCGAGCGTACTGCTGCGGCGCACGATGCCGTGAACTTCGTAGCCTTTTTCAAGCAGAAGTTCGGTCAGGTAGGAGCCGTCCTGACCTGTGATTCCGGTGATGAGAGCGATCATAGTTGGCAGTTGGCAGTTGGCAGTTGGCAGTGGGCAGTGGGCAGTGGGCAGTGGGCAGTGGGCGTGAGTCCTTGAATACGATTCCTGTCAACTGACGACTGTCAACTGACGACTCCTACCCCTATCCTTCCGGATCGTCAATGAGTTGCTGCAGTCGCTCGGCGTGAAGAGGTGGGAGCTGGGGCAACCAACTGGAATCGATTAAGCCGACACTGAGCATGTCCAGCAAGTGCACCTGATCTTTGCGGCGAAATGAATTGAGCTTCATCTTCAGCAGTGCCAGCAAGTTGACCACATCATACTCATTCGCCGACTCCACTTCAGTAACGTCGGCTGAAGGCACCGCATATTCAGGCCGCACCTTCTCTGCGGCATACAGCAAATGCACGCCATCACGTGGGCTTCCGTCGGGACCGTCGATGAAGCGATCGACTCCCATCAGTTCATGATGGATAAACCCGACGGATTCGAGGGCCTGCTTCACTCGCTCGAAATCAGCTCGTCGCACAAGAATGTCGACGTCCTGCGTGTTGCGCCCAGCCGCCCGATCCACTCGAGCAACCCAGGCGGCCACCGCATTATCACCCGCTACAGCATAAGGTATCTGGGCCGCCTTCAGCGCCGCCGTCGCCCGCAAGGCTCGTTCACGGACTGCTTCCACAGCGTCGATCATCCTTTGCCAGGAAAAAGGTTTTAGTTCAATGGCCATAGACTAAATCGCAGGTTGGGTCACAGGTGCCTGGTGCTTCGTTGAGTCGCAGGTGCTTGGTTGAAAAAGCAGGTTGGTCCCGCAGTTATCAGATCATTCGAGGCAATGCTGCCAGCACTGCCTTGATGTCACCATTGAGCATGGCGACAGTATCAAGAACGAGTCCCGGAAACACTTCGCTTCGCAGCAGCCCCTGGGGATCGGCCGGCTGCTTTTCGTAGCGTGAATTTCTGAGCAGAAACCAGTCGATTTCATGGTCCTCAGTCCGCCACAAAACGTACTCGCGAACTCCGTGGGATTCGTAGAGGTCTTTCTTTTCATGGGCGTCAAAGCTTACGCTGCTCGCGGCAATTTCCACAATGAGTTCCGGAACACCTTCAAGATATCCGTCTTCGGCGACTCGGCAGCCTCCGCCCTGCTCCAGGGGCAGGAACATCAGAGCATCGGGCTGTGGCAGATTTTTTTCGTCAAATCGGATGGAGGTATTGTCGGCAACACGAACGTGCAAAGACACTGCCTTATACGCGATGAGCCAGCCGAGTATGAAGGAGTGAGGCTCGCCGTGCTGGCGAAAACGAAGCGCTGCAGCATTCATTCTGACAACTCCATGAATCAATTCTGCATTTTCCACCTGCTGGAGTTCGCACAAAGATTCGAAGTCGGCTCGATCGAGTCGGTCTCCGTTCTCCAGTCGGTGAGTTGCTGGCACAATCATGAGTTACCTCGAAGTGATTGTCGGAATGCTGCCGGAAGCAATGGTTGGATGGTTGTGGACCGGACCATGCCCCGGCTTGCCTGAGGGGTTGAAGCTCTCCGGGACAGAATGATGGGAGGCAGAATGATGATCCGCAGTCCGGGGGAAGCCAGGAAATCGAGCGAAAGGGTCGAACATGACATTGTGTGAACTGCGATCTACATGTTCGACCCGATGACGGACTATTTACATTTTTGCGAGGACGGCTTCCTGGCGAGCCAGTTCGAGGTCATGGTCAACCATCAGCTTTGCCAGGCCGGCCAGATCGGTCTTCGCCGTCCAGCCAAGGGTATTGGTCGCTTTGGTGCAATCGCCCAGCAACAGATCGACTTCGGCCGGCCGGAAATAGCGTGGATCAATCTCGATGTATTTCTTTGGATCAAGCTCGAGCTGAGCAAAGACCAGATCGGCAAACTCCTGCACCGTCTGAGTTTTCCCTGTCGCCAGCACAAAATCGTCCGGCTCGGAGTGCTGCAGCATCATCCACATGCCTTCGACATAGTCTTTGGCATAGCCCCAGTCACGCTTGGCTTCGAGGTTACCCAGATAGAGCTTTTCCTGAAGTCCCAGTTTGATGCGCGTCGCGGCACGTGTGATTTTGCGAGTCACGAAAGTCTCACCACGTCGCGGACTCTCGTGGTTGAAGAGGATTCCGTTAACAGCAAACATGTCATAAGACTTGCGATAGTTCACAGTCTGATGGAACGCAAAAACTTTGGCACAACCATAGGGACTCTGAGGCTGAAACGGCGTTCGTTCCGTTTGCGGCGTTTCCAGCACCTCGCCGTACATTTCACTCGATGAAGCCTGATACACCTTCACGAGTTTTTTCTTATTCAGCTGCCGAGCGGCATCCAGGACGTTCAATGCTCCGCCACCGGTCGCCTGAAAGGTATACACCGGCTGATCAAACGAAACTCGCACATGGCTCTGCGCGCCAAGGTTGTAAATTTCATCAGGCTCGATATCCAGAATCAGATTCGTCAGGCTCTGTCCATCGGTCAGGTCGCCGTAGTGCAGCGACAAACGCAGGCCGCTCTGATGAGGATCCTGATAGATGTGGTTAATGCGACCCGTCGTAAATGTGCTGGCTCGTCGGACCAAACCATGGACGTTGTAACCTTTTTCCAGAAGAAACTC
>JBILXT010000212.1:0-12111 GCA_044378235.1 Planctomycetaceae bacterium | reverse complement strand
AAGTGGAGAGAAGATATCGTGGCCGAGGTGACACAACAAGAAATATCAGCAGCCGACGAAGCCGTAAGCCTCCTGCGCTCCGGAATGAATATCTTCGTCCATGGTGCTGCTGCGACTCCCACACCGCTTCTTGATGCCATGTGTTGCCGCTCGGATTTGACAGACATTCGACTCTATCATCTTCATACAGAAGGCCCCGCGGCGTTTCTGGAGGACAATTGCCGGAATCGTTTTACGTCTGTCTCGTTCTTCACTGGCCAGCCCGCACGCCAGGCCGTGCAGGCGGGATTCGCGGACTTCATTCCGGTATTCCTGTCGGACATTCCGTCGCTGTTTCGAGATGGAAGCATCCGCCTGGATGCGGCGTTGCTTCAGTTATCGCCGCCGGACAAGCACGGTTTCTGCTCTCTGGGAACTTCTGTCGATGCCGCCCGAGCGGCGGCCGATCATGCTCCGCTGGTGATTGCGGAGATTAACTCGCAGATGCCCCGAACTCTCGGAACGACAACTGTTCCGCTGAAATCGCTCGCAGCCTCCATACGAACCGATCGTCCTCTTTATGAACATGAAGTTGCTGCTGAAACTTCCGTTGAAGCCGCGATCGGTGAGCAGGTGGCGGCCCTGATTCAGGACGGTTCTACTCTGCAGACTGGCATCGGGGCGATTCCATCAGCCGTGCTTTCGCGGCTGGGAAACAAGGTTGATCTGGGAATTCATACGGAGATGTTTTCAGACGGTGTTGTGGATCTTGTCGAATCGGGAGTCATCACGAATCGCTGCAAGGAAATTTACCCGGGGCAATTGGTGACCAGTTTCGTCTCCGGCAGTCGACGATTGTTTGATTTCGTGGACGACAATCCGCAGGTCACGTTTCTGCCATGCGATATCACCAACAACACGAATCTGCTGCGAAAGATTGATCGACTGGTTGCGGTGAATTCGGCCTTGCAGATCGATCTCACCGGACAGGTCTGCGCGGATTCGCTGGGACATCGCATCTACTCGGGGATTGGCGGGCAGATGGACTTTATTCGCGGGGCTGCGATCTCTCGTGGTGGTCTTCCCATCATTGCTCTGCCGTCAACGGCGGCGGGCGGACAGTATTCTCGGATCGTTGCGGAACTGGTGCCTGGAGCAGGCGTCGTAACGACGCGCGGGCATGTTCATTGGGTTGTTACAGAATACGGGGCGGTGAACCTGCACGGGCTTTCGCTGCGGCAACGTGGTGAGCAGTTGATCGCAATTGCACACCCGGAGTTTCGAGTTGAGTTGCGGAAGCAACTTTCCGCGCTCCGGCACTATTCGATTGGGTAAGGCTCAATGTGAGGGGGAATGCCATGACGATGGATCAGCCAAATCTCTTGAAGTTGCTTTCCGCAACCCGCTTTGCAGAGGGACTGTCGCATGAGCATTTAGCGTGCTTGTGCCGAGCTGGTCGTTTGGTCAGGCTTTCGCCCAATCGACTGCTGTTTCGAGAAGGTGACATGGAGGACGAAGTGTTCGTGATTTCGTCCGGGCATGTGCGTCTGGCGATGAATATTCCGGGGCGTGGTGATGTTCCCTTTCTAACGGCTGGTCCCGGCGATTTCGTGGGATGGTCCGGCCTCATCTCCGACGGGCGAATGACGGCGACCGCGACCACAGTTGACGAGACGACTCTGATCGCATTATCCGGCAAACGGCTTCAGGAACTCTGCAATTGTGAAAAAGATCTGGGCTACGTGTTGCTTCGACGAGTCGCCCAGGTTCTTTCGCAAAGGCTGCTGTCGACTCGGCTGCAGATGCTGGATCTGTTTGAGAAGGAGCGAACCCAGCGGGCCTCCTGAAGCATCGAGCTTGGCGGATCATCATGCCCGTTTAACTGGACAATGTCATGTCTTCATCAGCCGGAGTGCGCTAGCACCCGGTTCATGCGGAAGAATGCAGCAAAACCGGACGCTAGCGCGTTCCGGCTGATCAGGCGACAACAGTACCCTTTTTCCCAACATGGCGTTGTCCAACTAACCAAGAGCTGAAAATGTCTGAAACTGTCCAGTCTCATCGCGAACCCCTGTTCATGCAGGCCGAAGGTCTTGATACGCTGATCAGGGCGTTGTTGAAAGATGGCTATCAGGTCGTGGGGCCAACCATTGATCAACAGGCGATTGTGTATGGCGAAATCAGGTCAGCCGGCGATCTGCCGCGAGGCTGGACTGATCTTCAGGAAGCTGGCACGTATCGACTGCAGCGTCGAGAAGATGAAGCGTACTTTGGTTACGTCGTTGGGCCTCATTCGTGGAAGAAGTATCTGTTTCCACCTTCAACTCTGGTGGCTTCTGCGGACCTTGGGGAGCACGGCTGGCAGATGCGAACACCGGAACCCGATCCAGTCAAGTATGCGTTTCTG
Organism: Planctomycetaceae bacterium; assembly: GCA_044378235.1. GTDB lineage: Bacteria > Planctomycetota > Planctomycetia > Planctomycetales > Planctomycetaceae > SXXK01. Next base: position 9,725 of record JBILXT010000212.1, on the reverse strand, counting down.
GGAGTTCGAGCCTGCGAACTGGCGGCCATCCGCATTCAGGATAAAGTCTTTCTCGGAGGCCCGTTTGTTGATCCCACTTATGAGGCTCGCCGAACAAAAGCGTTCATCGTGGCCGTGAATTGTACTCAGGCTGCTCCGACCTGTTTTTGTACTTCCATGAATACAGGACCTCGCTGCGAAAGTGGCTTCGATCTGGCTCTCACGGAAACCTCAGGCGGATTCCTGATTGAAGTTGGAACAGAGGCCGGGCAGGCGATCGCAGCTCTTCTGCCTGTTCGTCCAGCGAACTCAAGCGACATTGATCAGGCCAAACTCGCAAGGCAGCAGGCGGTCGATCAGATCACGCGACGAATGGACACTGTCGGAATACATGAGCTCCTGATGAACAACCTGCGACATCCCCACTGGGAGGAGATCGCAAAGAGATGTTTGTCCTGCACGAACTGCACCATGGTATGCCCGACCTGTTTTTGTTCGTCAGTCAGCGAAGTCCCGGATTTGACTGGTGAGCATGTGGACCGGGAACGCCATTGGGATTCGTGCTTTAATCTTGATTTCAGCTATACAAATGGAAGCCCGACGCGGAACAGTATTTCCAGTCGCTACAGACAATGGATGACTCACAAGCTGGCGACGTGGCATGATCAATTCGGCTCTTCCGGCTGTGTCGGCTGTGGCCGATGCATCACATGGTGCCCGGTCGGCATTGACCTGACGCACGAAGTGGCCGTCTTGCGTGACGCTGTGGGACAGGATTTGTCGAGATTGTCCGATGGTCGTACAGACGATGCGGAGGCCAGCCAATGACTTCTGAGATCACCTCTGCGTTAGGTTCCGCGATCACTGCACCGCGATTCGATCCATGGCGGACTCATGCCGTTTGTGTGGCCCGGATGACGAACGAAGTCCCGGGTGTCTTCACGTGTGATCTGGCCATTCAGGACGCCACAATGGCGTCGGAATATCGCTTTGCCCCCGGACAGTTCAACATGCTATATATCCCGGGGCTGGGGGAAATCGCGATTTCGATCTGCGATGATCCGCAGTCCCGAGGCTCTGTCGCGCACACGATTCGAGTCGCCGGCAATGTGACTCACGCTCTTGCGGAACTGGCGGTCGGGGCGACACTTGGCCTGCGTGGTCCGTTTGGTGTCGGTTGGCCGATTGAAGAATGCCGCAAGCGAGACATCGTGCTGGTGGCGGGTGGAATTGGTCTGGCACCGCTGCGGCCACTTATCTGTCATCTTATAGCGCATCGTCAGGAGTTTGGTGAGATTCATCTGATCATGGGGGCTCGAGAGCCTTCAGGGCTTTTGTATTCCGCAGAGTACTCTGCGTGGCAGGACGGCGGACTGAATGTTTATCCGACCGTGGATCGCGGAGATGATTCGTGGCCCGGACACATTGGCATGGTGACGGCCATTCTCGATCGCCTGCCGCTGCGTCGGCCAGCAGAGACGGTCATGATGAGCTGTGGCCCGGAGACCATGATGTGGTATGCCGCGCAGTTGGCGATTGGTCGAGGTGTGGATGCGAAGTCCGTTTATGTTTCGCTGGAGCGGAATATGAATTGTGCAATCGGGCTCTGCGGTCACTGTCAATTTGGTCCGCAGTTCCTGTGCAAGGATGGCCCCGTCTTCTCTTACGATCGAGTCGCTTCGATTATGAAAGTGGAGGACCTGTGAGCAAGCCCCTATTCGCATCAGAATCTGCAGGATCGAATGAGACCGCAGCAACGACAACGCGTCGACCACGCCCACGTCTGGCCGTGTTTAAGTTTGCCTCGTGCGACGGGTGTCAGTTGTCACTGCTGGACTGCGAAAACGAGCTGCTCGCCGTCGCCGAGGCCGTCGAGATTGCCTGGTTTCCGGAAGCCAGCAGCCGATTGGAGCCGGGGCCGTACGACATTGCTCTGGTCGAAGGCTCCATTACCACACCGCACGATGCACAGCGGATTCTTGACGTGCGACGGAGTGCTCGCCTTGTCGTGACTATCGGAGCCTGTGCCACGGCCGGAGGAATTCAGTCGCTGAAGAACTGGGCAGACCATGAAGACTATCTGCGCTGCGTTTACGCTCGACCAGAGTACATCTCCACGCTGGCGACCTCCACGCCAATTGCCGACCATATCAAGGTCGATTACGAACTGCGAGGTTGCCCGATCAGTCGGCATCAGTTGCTGGATGTCATCGGAGCACTCGTGAAAGGACAGCGTCCTCGGCTGCCATCTCATTCTGTTTGCCTGGACTGCAAACGCAAAGGGACCGTCTGTGTCGAAGTCGCTCAGGGAATCCCGTGTCTTGGTCCGGTTACGAGCTCCGGTTGCGGTGCAATCTGTCCGACGTACGATCGAGGCTGTTATGGTTGCTTCGGCCCGGTCTCGCAGTCAAATTTTCTCAGTCTGACGGATCAATACCTCTCGATGGGGACATCAACCGAAACGTTGCTGCCTTTGCTGCGGAATTTCAATGCGGCCGCTCCCGAGTTTCGCGATGCGTCAAATCGAATTGAAGCAATCGCGAGACGAACAGAGACCAGCTCGGAGGCCCCTCATGAGTGAGAACCGCACGATTCGTGTCGAGGCGTTGACTCGTGTTGAGGGCGAGGGCGGACTGCATGTTCGGCTGAACGGTAACGTGGTCGAGGATCTGCAACTGACGATTTACGAGCCTCCACGATTCTTCGAAGGATTCTTGCGAGGTCGCCCGCTGGAAGATGTTCCGGACATCACGGCCAGAATTTGTGGCATCTGTCCGGTGGCGTATCAGATGAGTGCTGTTCACGCTCTGGAACAGGCACTGGGAGTGACGATCTCACCGGAGATTCGTCGCCTCCGCAGATTGCTGTACTGCGGCGAATGGATCGAGAGTCACGGGCTGCATATGCATCTTCTGCAGGCTCCTGATTTCTTCAACGCGGCCAGCGGAATTGAGCTGGCGGCAAAGTTTCCTCACGAAGTCACTCGGGGGCTGAAACTCAAGAAGCTGGGGAATGATCTGCTGGAAGTGCTGGGTGGCCGCGCGATTCATCCGATCAACGTGGCGGTTGGAGGTTTTTTTCGGGCTCCGAAGAAGGAAGAATTGCAGAAGCTGATCCCATCGTTTGAGTGGGGACTGCAGGCTGCGATTGAGGCAACTCGCTGGGTCGCGAGCTTTGATTTTCCGGATTTTGAACGTCCGTATGAAATGATTTCGGTCAGTCACCCCGATGAGTACCCGATGAACGAAGGCCGAATCGTGTCATCATCCGGACTGACGATTGATGTTGCTCAGTACGAGCAGACATTTGCGGAGCATCATGTTGCCCATAGTACGGCTCTGCATTCACTGAAGGTAGCCGATCGTTCAAGCTATCACGTCGGTCCTCTGGCTCGGATTAATCTGAATCGCGACCGGCTATGTGAGACGGCTCTTCGCGTTGCAGATGAGATCGGTTTCCGCACGCCATGCCTGAATCCGTTTAAGGCGATCATTGCACGCGGACTGGAAGTTATTCACGTCTTCGATGAGGCGCTGTCGATTTTGCGTGACTATCAGACGTTCAAACCTTCGCGAATTCCGTACAAGTACCGAGCAGGCGAAGGCTGTGCTGCGACGGAAGCTCCACGGGGATTGATCTATCATCGTTACGGGATCGATGATCAGGGGAAGATCACGTTTGCAAAGATTGTCCCGCCGACGTCCCAAAATCAGAGGCAAATTGAGTTGGATCTGATCGACTGGCTGCCTCGTGTTTTGAGTCCTGATGATCAACGAACAGCGGACGAATGTGAGCGACTGATTCGCAGTTACGATCCTTGCATCAGTTGTTCAACGCATTTTCTGAAACTGACTTGGGAACAACCTCGGGCCGTGATTGAGAATTCGCCATGAACACGCCGGAGAAGATACTGATTGTGGGCATCGGAAGTGCTCACGGAGATGATCAGGCCGGCTGGCTGGTTGCTCATGAACTTGCGCGGCAGATTCCGGATCGCGGTTTTATCAGTGTACGCAAGGCGAGCGTTCCTCTGGATTTGTTGGATTGGCTGGAGCATGTCAATGTGCTGCACCTGATCGATGCGTATGACGTGGCTGGTTGCCTGGAGAACCTTCGCAAATTCCGATGGCTCAATGGGCAAATGATCTGCCAGTCTGACAATGCCTCGGCAGAGTCGGTCTTGAACCAACAATCGGCCCGGAGTTCGCATGGTTTCTCTGTTCCTGATGTGTTGAGACTGGCAGAGAAAACAGGCATTCTGCCGGAGACGATTTTCGTCTGGGCCATCCCCGGCAGCAATTTTCAAACAGGCGATCGAATGAGCGAACAGTGCCAGAACAACATCTGCAAGGCGGCCACGCAGATCGTGGCCGAACTCAGTGTTGCGTATGCATGAGGAATCACTTGTCCGATCATTACTGCATCAGGTGGAAGAGCTGGCACAACAGCATCACGCTACGGGGGTTGAAGACATTGAAGTGGAGATTGGCCCGTTGAGCGGCGTGGAATCGCTGCTGGTCAGGGAAGCATTTGAGCGACTCAAAGATGGCTGCAGATGGCCGAACTGCACATTGACAATCACATCTGTGGAACTGATGGTCTTCTGCAATCAGTGTTCAACAGAATCCGAGCTTTTCGATTTTCAATTTGTTTGCACTCACTGTGGTTCCACTTCCCTTCGAATTGTGAGTGGAGATGCGTTTCGACTGCTGAATGTACGAATGCAGATTGAGAGTGCGGGGTGATGGATTATTGCTTTACGTTTACCGCCGAGCCCGAGGCGACGGCGCACCATTCCGGACAGCGCCATTTTTGCCCCCTCTCCCCCAGTTTTTTGCGGATTCAGCGTGTTGTTACATGGCAGTATGGACGCAAAAATTTGGGGGAGAGGGGGGATTTTCAGCACGTTGCCAACTGCGGAGCCCCCTCATCCGGCCTGGCGGCCACCTTCTCCCCGAGGGGAGAAGGGGCAAATTCTCGCCATTTTTTTATCACGATCAGAGAATCCCGATCAGCCTGAAATATCGAACATGAGGTGTCCGACATGACAGTTCAAACAATCTCCGTCAATCAGGATGTGCTTGCTGCAAAGAAGCAGCGAGCTGCAGAGCAACGAGCGTGTTTTACAACGCAGGGCACATTCGTTGTGAACCTGGTTTCCTCACCGGGAGCCGGCAAAACGTCTCTGTTGCAAGCGACGGCAAAGCATTGGGCAGGGCGTTTTCGAACTGGCGTATTGGTCGGTGATCTGGCCACGGACCGCGACGCCGAACGATTGCGACCATGGTTTCCTGTCGAACAACTGACGACCGGCGGCGCGTGCCATCTGGAGCTTTCTCTTGTGCAGCAGGGGCTCGCAAAACTTCCTCAGCAGAAATATGAATTCCTGTTCATCGAGAACATCGGCAACCTTGTTTGCCCTGCGTCCCATGATCTGGGGGAACATCTGCGAGTTGTGGTGCTCAGCACGACAGAAGGCGACGACAAGCCCGGCAAGTATCCGAAGATGTTTCGCACAAGTCAGTTGATGGTGATTAGTAAGTGTGACCTCCTGCCTTATGTTCCGTTCGATGTTGATGAAGCGATAAAAGATGCACGTCTCATTCAGTCCGACATCATTAGTATTCAGACCTCGGCAATTCACGATGAAGGGCTGAATGACTGGTGTCAGTTTCTGGAGAACGCTCGGACCGAGATGCTGGCGTCGCGTGACTCCGCAGCCGCTGGGGGTATCACACCAGAGATGCCGAGTGAATTGCGATGAACAATCTTCTGACGACGGCGACAGAAAGAGAGACTGAGGCTGAGACGCAATGTTTGCGCACAAACGTTGTTGCTGTGAAGTATTTGCTGCAGGGACGAGTTCAGGGGATTGGTGTTCGTCCTGCAATCGCCCGAGCCGCGATTCGTTTGCACCTGAATGGTTCTGTGTGCAACACGACCGATGGCGTCAGGGTGATACTCGAAGGTCTAGATTCCAACATTGCCCGGATTGAGGAAACACTTCGTGAGGAACTGTCTTCGCAGGCCGTATTGCACTTTGTCAGTATGGTGGAACTGCCGGTCGTAGGTTTTACGGACTTCAGAATTCTCGAAGACTTGGCGAATCTGCAGGCTGTCGTCGCCGATGTCCCGACAGACCTGGCGATGTGCTGGGATTGTGCTGCTGAATTGGTCGACCCAACCAATCGACGATTCGGATATGGGTTCTCCAGTTGTACTCAATGCGGTCCTCGGTACAGCATTGTTCGTTCCATGCCTTGGGAACGTTCTCGCTCGACAATGGCGTGTTTCGATTATTGTGAAGCCTGTGCGGCTGAATTCAGGAAACTCGATGAGCGACGATTTCACGCTCAGACCATCACCTGCCCGGATTGTGGACCTCAGCTCTGGTTCGAATCGGAGATTGCCTCTTCGCACTGCCGAGGCGGCGACGCTTTCGAATCGGCAATTCGGCTTCTGAGAAGTGGAGGAGTTCTCGCCTTAAAAGGGTTGGGAGGCTATCAACTGATCTGCGATGCGCGGAACCCGGAAGCTGTGAAGCGACTTCGCCTTCGAAAACGCAGAGAAACTAAACCGTTGGCTGTGATGATTTCTGAGCGAGAACTGGCGGAAGCCATGGCATTGCCCTGGGATATCAGCGATGTCAGTAAAGATGGTGTGCCTGCGTTCGCCAGGGCGAACTTGTCACACCCTACGGTTGTCGATCTTGAAGCAGTGTGTGACTCGGCGGAAAGAAGTGAACGCTGTGGAAACGCTCTCTGGGAACACCATCAACAGGAATTCCAGGCGTTGACTTCGCGGGTGAATCCGATTGTCCTCGTGTGCACGGGTGAGTTGCTGATGTTTCAGTCCCTGTCGCTGGCACCGCAGGTCAGCTCTGGATTCAGCACCATCGGGTTGATGTTGCCGACAACGCCACTGCATGCGATGTTGTTGAAGGCTCTGCAAACACCATTGGTCGTGACCAGCGGCAATGAAGATTCGGAACCGATTGTCTACGAAGAAAACGCCGCGAGACGAGCGCTCGATGGTATCGCCGACGGCTGGTTGCATCATGATCGCCGGATTGAGCGACCCATTGATGACAGTGTGGTGCGAATCATCGCCGGACAATCCGTCACTATCCGTGCTGGCCGTGGAATTGCCCCGCTTCGACTTCCACTGCAGACATCTCATCGCATTCTTGCCGTTGGCGGCGAGCAGAAAGTTGCCTGCGCTTTTTCGAACGGGCATCAGACTGTTCTGGGGCCTCATTTGGGAAACATGTCATCGCTCGCCATGCGGCAGCGATTCATTGAGCACATCGAGTCGCTGCAACAACTTTATCAAGCCACGCCGGACACGATCGTTCACGATCTGCACCCGGACTATTTCACTAGTCGCTGGGCCGCCGATCGAGGTCTTCGCACGATTGCCGTGCAACATCATCATGCTCATATCGTTTCCTGTATGCTGAAGCATCAAATCCATGACAGTGAAGTCCTGGGAGTGGCTTTTGACGGTACAGGCTTCGGTACTGATGGCACCATTTGGGGCGGAGAAGTCCTGCTGGCCACAAAGACCTCATTTCGCCGCGTCGGCCGTGTACTGCCATTCGTGTTACCGGGTGGCGAAAAAGCCATTGATGAACCGTGGCGCACAGCGGTCTCTTTGCTGACGACGGCAATGCCCGAAATCACAGACGAAGAGATTGCCCATTTGTTGCATAAGACTCAGGAGCATCATCGGTGTGCCACACAGGCCGATCAACGATTCGGAATGTTCGCTGCTGACGTGTCTCTGGCGAAGATTCGGCAAGTGCAGCAACTTGTTACATCCGCCAACGGCCCGTTGACAAGCAGCATGGGACGTCTCTTCGATGGCATGGCCGCGATCATTCTTGGCTTGTGCAAATCCAGCTTTGAAGGGGAACCTGCGATGAGACTTGAATCAGTCTGCGCCGAGTCCGCCGGCCCCGAATCAAACAGCGGCGAATCGACTTCCAGCCAATGGCCTGCCAGAATGAAAGGTATGCTCGATGAGCGTGATGGAATGCTGTGTTTCGACTGGCGTGGACTCGTGAGAGAAATTGTGACAGGCATCAAGGTCGGTCGATCCGCCTCGGAACTCTCTCAAGCATTCCATCAGGCGATTGCTGACATGGTGGAATCAGTCGTGGAGCGATTCTCTGGCTACAAAGTGGTGCTTTCCGGTGGTTGTTTTCAAAATCGTATTCTCACCGAAACGATTGTCGGGCAGCTCAAGTTAAAGTCCCGTGACGTCCTGACACACGGGCAGATTCCACCCAACGATGGCGGGCTGGCGGCCGGGCAAATTGCCATTGCAGCCGCGTTGCTCGATCTGGAACAAGAACAGGAGTCCTGCCGATGTGCTTAGGTGTTCCAGGCAAAGTGATCGAATGGGTCGATCGGGACCCAATCTTTGGGCGTGCGATCATTGAATTTGGTTCCGTTCGTCGCGAGTGCCAAATGGCCTGCACACCGGATGCGAAAATTGGTGAGTATGTCATCGTGCATGCGGGAATCGCGATCGCCATCATTGATGCGAAAGAGGCTAAGCGGACGCTGCTGGATCTCGCTGAGATGGCCGATGAACACTCAGGACCGAACGATGCCGAGGGATCTGCGCCGAGGGAGATTCCCCGATGAAATTCGTGGATGAGTTTCGCAATCCCGAACAGTCACTCGCACTGCTGCATCGCATCAAGGCGACGGCAACACGTCCGTGGGTACTGATGGAAGTCTGCGGTGGGCAGACACACGGGCTGCTCCGTTATGGAATTGACGTTGAGCTTTCCGGCGTCGTTGAACTCATTCATGGGCCCGGTTGCCCGGTCTGCGTAACGGACATTGCCGCCATCGATCACGCGCTGGAGCTGGCTCATCGTCCCAATGTGCTGCTGGCGAGCTTTGGTGATATGCTGCGAGTTCCCGGTTCGCGTGGTTCGTTACTGACGGCTCGGGCCAATGGTGCGAATGTCCTGATGGTTTATTCGCCGCTGGATGCTGTTCGATACGCCGAAAGCCATCCGTCAGAGCATGTTGTTTTCTTCGCTGTCGGCTTTGAGACCACAGCGCCGGCCACAGCGCTTGCGGTGCTGCAGGCTCAGCGACTGGGGCTCAATAATTTTTCCGTGCTGGCGTCTCACGTGCGAGTCCTCCCGGCCATGGAAGCTTTAATTCAGACGCCTCAAAATCGAGTGCAGGGATTTCTTGCTGCCGGCCACGTTTGCTGCATTACAGGTTATTCAGACTATGAAGAATTCGTGCGTCGCTTCCATATTCCGGTGGTGGTGACGGGATTTGAAACGATCGATCTGCTGCAGGGCATCCTTGATTGTGTGATGCAGCTTGAGTCCGGCATTGCCGAGGTCCACAACAGTTACAGTCGCTCGGTCGACAGAAACGGAAGCCAGCCGGCGCGTCATGTGATTGAAAGCGTCTATAGGATTGACACTCAAGTCTGGCGCGGAATAGGGCCGGTGGACTCCGGAGGCTACTCGATTCGCGAAGAGCTGCAACAGTTCGACGCAATCCATCGGTTCAACCTGAGAAATGCTGCAACGGATGAGATCAAGACGTCTGCTGAGTTGCAATCCCGATGTCGCGCCGGGGAGGTGCTGACGGGACGTTTGAAGCCGTGTGACTGCCCGGAGTTCCGGAAAGCCTGCACGCCGGAAACGCCGCTCGGAGCACCGATGGTTTCGTCCGAAGGGGCTTGCGCTGCTTACGAAAAATTTCACT
>JBILXT010000614.1:0-3412 GCA_044378235.1 Planctomycetaceae bacterium | reverse complement strand
GTTGTGTTTCATCGATCAGGTAGGGAAAGGGAAACTTCTTCTCCTCCGCCCGCTGTTTCATCTTATCCAATTGCTCGGATGGTTTCTTGTTGGCGTTGATCGCTACCAGGACGACTCCCGCCGGATGGTCCGCGTACTTCTTCTGCAATTCGATCATCCGATCTTCATAGTCGACGGCGTACGGACATGAGTTGCAGGTGAAACAGACAACTACAACCTGCTTATCCTTGAGATCCGACAACGAATGGGTTTTGTCATCGGTTCCCTTGAGATCTTTCCACTCCGCCGCTGGATCGCCGATCTTTAGTTCTGCTGAAGGTTCTTCCTGAGCGATGACGGTGGAGGTGCAGCACAGGATAGCGGCAAAGAATGCCGCTACGGTTTGTGTCATTGGGTGTGCCAACTGAAAGCTCATCGAACCAATCTCCATGTGCGTGTCATCGACTTCAATTTCGGATTGCTGCAGCGACTGACAAGATGCCAGTTGGAATTCGGCAGCCACGTGTTCGTCAGCATGAAAACCGCTCCAGTCGTCATCAATTCATTCTCGAACTGACCATGCATCAGCTCAATAGGCCTGCTGTAGGCTGTTGCAATTGCCATAACGCAGTCTGCTGTCGTTACCAATGGCTCGCGTGTGCAGGCCCGGATTCTGCTGGGCCGGCCCGCCAAAATCAATGCTCGTTTCCGGGCTCGGTTTGTTCCGAAAAGCCGACTTGAGCCAAATTCAAAGATCGATTAAGCCTGACGAAGTTTCATTCGGGAAAGAAGTGTTTTGCGGCAAAAGCTGCTGTCACCAGGCGTAGTTTGTGCCGTGTTTTCTGCGGAACAGACTTCATCAATCAGACGCCTGAGTGAAAGTGATCCGGATGTTTCGAACATCAGAGGGTCTTCTTTGAGGACTCATGAGGTTGACTCATTCTTCCCAGTTTGCCAAGGCGGTTTTTCCTTAAAACGGCAGAGTTTGCCGGACTGTTACTTTGATCGCAGAGACTGCCGAATCATGACTGACTGCAAAACGCGACTTGAAATTTCGACTGAAACTGATTTCTCTGAAGCCGTTCAATTCCATCGCCAACCCCTTCACGGAGGCACTGCCATGCTGCGTGCATTCGCAACGGTTGTCCTGTACCCGATTACCCTGGCCTTGTGTGCATTCGTATCCGCAACCGCAGATGCGCAAAGCACGGATTTTCCGTATGAGGCGAAAGTCGTCGCAGAAGAGACGTATACTCGCAGCGGTGCTGGCGAGGCCTACTACCCGACTCAGCGACTTCCGCGTGAAACGATCGTGATCGTTCATCGGCATGATCCAGGCGGCTGGTATTCGATTGAACCACCCGAGGGCAGCTTCAGTTGGATTCCAGAACGGTTTGTCAAACGGCTTAGCGATGCTGAAGGACAAGTCACTGAAGAGAATGTTGCGGCCTGGGTGGGAAGTGAATTTGGCGACGAGACGTCTGTGTTTCAGCGGCGTATGAAGGCCGGTGAGAAGGTTACAATTCTCGGTCAGAAGCAGATTGATACAACCAGCGGCCTGCAGTCCATGCTGAAAGTTGTTCCTCCGACGAGAGAACGTCGCTGGATTCCGGGTGCGGCCGTTGTGCCCGTCGATGAAAACCTTCGTCGAAAGCAGAATGCCGATCCATTCAAAGTGCCAGGCAATGCGAAACTTCAAAACGGAGCGATCGTCACTCCGGGGCAGGCGAAGGAACGAACGGCTTTGGGTGGAAATGGAGTTGTCGATGTACCTCCGCCTGGACCAAGTCATCAGTTGCAGAACCTCAAGTCTCTTCGTCAGGAACAGCAGCAGCTGGCGGAAATCGATCGTCGATTTCGAGAGATGATTCTGCAGGATGCATCGCGTTGGGATCTGGATGCGATTGAGAATCAGTACCGTAGTCTGCAGACGGCATCAACTCACAAACCGATCTCCGGGCAGATTGATATGCGGTATCCTGCGATCGAACGTTATCGACGGCGCCTGGTAACGCTGATGGAAATCAAGGACGTTACGACACAAACTGAGATGCGCGATGCGCAGTTGGTTGCGCGTCATTCGCAAAACGGTTTTGGCTTACCGAATACTGCAGTGGCCAGCGTTGGCCCTGAGTCCATGAATCCCCAGGGAGAGCCAATGGAACTGGCCGCAGCGTTTGACTCTTTCCTGAATCGTGACGTTTCGAATATCGCAGCCAGCGAGCAACCTGTTCCAGCTGTTACAACCATGACGCCTGAGGCTGGCTCGGTTTCCGAGAATCCGGCGACAGCATCGACCGGCGTGATTACTCCAGGTAGTCCTCAAAATCGCTTCGTCGGTGCGGGGATCGTTCAGAAGGTTGGCGAAGGGGAAGCCGGTGGTTCTGGCTATGTACTGATGGCGCCCTCTGGCAGGATTCTGGCCGATCTGAAGCCTACAGGCAATGTTCGGCTGGAAGACTTTGTTGGGCAGCAGGTTGGTGTTCAGGGGAGTCGCTGGTCAGAGAAAGAGAAACGCGACATCATCGAGGTCAGTGCTTTGGAGTCTGTACGAATTCGGCAGTAACCACCGTGTGGCTCGAATCAAATCTGCGTGCTGCCCGGGGTGACGTACGAATTCTTAACCAGCCTCCGAGATTGCTTCGCGTTGCTTCGTTCGGGCGTCGTCAGACCACCGTCATGAGTCGCAGCGCAATCGACTGTTCTGTCCGACGAATTCAATCAGCGTACTGAGTGTACGGACTTAACCTGCATACGTGCGGAGCGGTTCAGTTTCGTGGCAGGATGTTGACGGTATTCAATAGAGGAAGGCTTTCATCAGCATTATCACGGACTTTCAGGCTGATGGATCTGGTCGGGACGACGGGACGTGGGTTTGTATTCCTGTACTGCACACTCCTTATCGCGGCGTGCCATTGCAGCCGGGAGGCTGATGCCGAGGCCAGCGTGAGCACTCCGTTGGCGTTGGAGACTACATTAATGTTCCCCATCGTCAGCGGGTTCGGAATGAAGTCGAGTTTGTCTTCGGCAGGACTGTAGTTCATGATCCTGAACGTGGCAGAGGTCAGTGAGGGACTGTCGACATCGCTGAACTTGACGAATCCTGCAATCGGTCGTCCAACTCGAGATCCGCGAACTGTCACGTTGCCTGGGTTTTCGAGAATCGGCACGTCGTTCACCGGAAGCACCTCCAGCATGGTGACTAACGGATCACTGCTGGCACTTATGTCATTCACGTGAAACGAAACAGCTCTTCGTGTAGTGATTGGGTTATCGCTTATGTTTCGATACCTCACGCTGCGAAGAGCATTTTGCCATTCTTCCAGTGTGGCGGTTGCCCCGGAGGAGCCAAGAATAATTGTCCCGAAGCGATTTGAGATCTCGGCAATGTTTCCAACAGGTGCAAGTCCAGGTTCGAAGCTCAGGACATCCT
>JBILXT010000613.1:0-3416 GCA_044378235.1 Planctomycetaceae bacterium | reverse complement strand
GCGGACTAAATCCAACGGCTCCCGGTGATTTCTTTGCTCCGCACGATATTCGCCTCGACTCACACGGAGACATCTACGTCTCCGAAGTTGTGTGGTCAGCCGGGGCGAATCGAGGACATGTGGATGCCTCATGCCACACGCTGCAGAAGTTTATTCGGCAGCCGCTTTCTGAAGATCTTTCAAACTGAATCCCATTTGTTGCAGGTAATACAGTCCCAGCAACGTGACTGGAATCCACATGCTCATGTGATAATAAAGCGACGAACCCAGTACGGTGGATGCTGCAACCGGGACTTGAAGAGCTTCCATACTGACCTTGAAACATACCTGGATCACACCGAAGTAGCCCGGCGTGGAGGGAATCATAACACCGATCGCTGTCACTCCCGTGACGATCAATCCTTCTACCGGAGAAACATCGATGTGGAAGGCTTTCAATGCGACGTATGCGATCAGACCGTTGATAAACCACTGTCCCAAACTACTGACCGCAATCAAAAAGACAGCTCTGCCACTTCGCAATGAAGCCAGCCCATGAGCGCCGTTACGCAACATCTCGATAACGCCCGTCGTCAGTTTTGACGGCAAAAACGGAAACCAGCTCATGCTCCAGGTCATAAACTTCAGAAAGACCTCGGTCCAGATCAGATAAACGATTACCGCGATGACCCCGACGATGGCTCCAGCTCCCAGCAGCAATGCGGCGTTGCGATAATTGTCCGGAAGATCATTCGTAAAGAATAATCCCACACCGAACAGCGCGAGGATCGCAAGGACGTCGAAGATCCGCTCGAGCACCACCGTGGACAGTACCGTCGCAGCGGGGACACCGTACTTCTTTCGAACCACAAAAACACGAACAAACTCACCCAGATGAGCAGGTAAGATATTGTTGGCTGCAAAACCAATCAGCATGGGCGGAAACAACTGACCGAACGTCAATGGTGCGACGGGGGCCAGCAACCATTGCCAACGTAGTGTCTTCAACCAGTAAAACAGAAACAACAGGCCCAGCATAATGGGCAGTGACCAATAATTTGCACCGGCAAAAGCCTCTGTCAGTTGCTTCTGGTTCGTACCCTGCAGCGACAATGCGAAGCAGGCGGCAGAAACAGCGATGCCCAATATCAGAAAGAATGCGCGTTTCATGACCCTGTCTGTTCTTCCGGATGCTCTTCAAAGCGAGATCGATACTCATCCGGTATCACCATCGATTCAAGCCCGTGTCCAGGTCGAACTATACAACAGACTGTTTTCATCGAACCTCGAGCGACCGCACGATCACCATTGCGAAACGCGACATCAAACGTCAGCGACTTCATGCCGATCCGCTGAACCGTCAGAGACACCGTTAACACATCTTCGTAGCGGGCAGGCGATTCGAACCGACATTGAGCTGACACGCGGGGCCAGCCAATCGTGCTGCCATCGGGCAAATGACGAACAATGGAGAGCCCCTGAGTTCTGAAGAACTCATGCTCCGCCTGCTCCATCCATTTGTAAAAATTCGAAAAGTGCACGATGCCGGCCATGTCGGTTTCACAAAACTCGACACGCCGCGTCATCTCAAACGACGAAGCCATATTGAAACCTGTTCCCGCGTTAACCTGTCCGCCTGGTTCCTTGAACCAGAAGTCCGGTCCAGAAACGAGAAGTGGGGTACGGTAGGCTGTCTGACCATTCAACGCAACGTGATCTCCTGAAAGGAGACTGTTGAGCCCGTCACTCCCAGGCCATTTTCGTTTACCGCCCAGCCGGAGGCGCCGACTTTCTAGTGCTCTGTCAAGATAGAAAACGGAGTTTGAGGTAGTGGATCTTGCTGAAGATCCCAACACAGGAGGACCTTTAGCAAGGTCCACTACCCCCATATTAAAGCTTGACAAAGCACCAGCAGGCTGGAGCCAAATGGCTGTCACCCTGGTATTCAAATTTAAGCGTACCGGCTCGAACCGTTTGGTTGTTACCAGCAGGATCGAGTGGCTTCACCGGAGAGCTGGAGTTGTGCCGCTGGAAATGATGGCCACCGTGCCGGTGCCTCCGGTTGGGCGGTAAACAACGAAATCAGGACCGCAGCAGGGCGTTTCCAGCGGATTCAGTCGACGGTCTGAAAACGGTCAAAAAATCGTCGTCGCCTTAACAATTCAGCCATTCACGGCCAGATAATCAGTGCAAAACAGCCCTCATTGTTAAGATTCCGTAAATTCCCAAACGGCCTGCACTCCTGTTTGAATTCTCCCGGCCTGGTGGACACCCTGCTCATCTGTCCAAGCATGGATGTTTCATCTGCTGGTTCTGACGAGTCCTGAATCGAGCCTGGTATCCTGCATGTCCCGCAAAACGAGTAAGAGTGTCACTGTGCATCAGATGGCACAAACGCTGCTGAAATCCTGTCTGTCCGATGTCAAATCACACCTGAAGATTGCGGCCAAAGACTGGCGACGCAATGAGGAAGGCGTCCATCAACTGCGTGTTTCGCTCCGTCGGTCGCTGGCGTGCCTCGACTTGTTTTCGGAACAGTTGCCAGCGGCGAAGGAGACACGCTGGTTACAGAAGACGCTGAAGGAGTTGCTCAAATCAGCGGGTAAAGCAAGAGACCTTGATGTGTTGCTGGCTCGTGAAATGCCCGAACAGGGGAAGGCTCAGGTCCAGCTACGAAAAGCGTGGAGGAGCAAACGTAAGGAATGCCAGAAACCTCTGGAT
Source organism: Planctomycetaceae bacterium (assembly GCA_044378235.1). Taxonomy (GTDB): domain Bacteria; phylum Planctomycetota; class Planctomycetia; order Planctomycetales; family Planctomycetaceae; genus SXXK01. The sequence goes on along the minus strand of JBILXT010000613.1, from coordinate 716 downwards.
CGTTCTTTTGAAACTCTTGTCCGTGAAGAAAAACTTCAGACCAAAACCCGCGCGTTGATGAAGTGCATGTCTGCGCAGACGGCAGAGGCAACCAGCGAAGCAACTCCCGACCGCAGCTGCTGGAGTGCACTGCAATTACGTCTGAGAATTGATTTGCTGATGAAGCAGTTGCCGGAGGGATCGCAACTCAAAGGGCTGCATTCTTTCCGCATCTCCGCGAAACAACTGCGCTACGTGGCCGAACTTTTGCAGGAGTTTCATCCTGACAAAACGACGAAGCAATTGCTGCGACTGCTGGCCAACGTCCAGAAGAAACTGGGGCGGCTGCAGGATGAAGCTGTTGCTGCCAGATCAGTGGCTCGACTCAGCAGCAAGGTCAGCAAGAAGCAGGGCAAGAGCCTGCAGAGTATGTCGAACGATGCGAAGGTGGCCGCGGAATCCAAAGCCGTGGAACTTAGTTCGTGGCTGAATGAGAAGATTATTCCGGAGTTAAGCCAACTTGCGCTGAGGCTTGACGAGTCCGTCAGGCCGGCACCGAAGGCTGCGAAGGTTCGTTCGTCCCTCAAACGAACACGCACTGCAACTTGAGAACAGTCCCAAATCAGGGTTCCTCAATCCCATCCCGAAGCGTCAGAGCGTAAGCGAGGGATCGGAGTCTGGTTGAAAAATCCCTCACTGACGTTTCGGGTTGGGATTGCTCGCCTATGCCAAACCGG
>JBILXT010000011.1:0-41787 GCA_044378235.1 Planctomycetaceae bacterium | reverse complement strand
GATAATCGATCGGCAAGTGGTTCAGCTTTCGACTCTGACACCACTTGACCGTCGCAAGCTCGCTACAGACCGTACAATCGGTCACTCTTTCGGCGGGGTGATACCGAAGTCTTCGATCGTAAGCAACGCGGAGAAAGGAATTCCGCGAGCTTCGAAGGCCGCTCGTCCGCCCTGCAGACGATCCACAATGCCGACCGCGTGGACCACTTTGCAGCCAAACTCTTCGACTCGATCCACCGCCTGCAACGCACTGCCGCCAGTGGTCACAACGTCGTCGACGATCACAACTTTGTCGCCGGGCTGAATTGGTCCTTCGATAAAGCGCTGAGTTCCGTGGCCCTTGGCTTCCTTGCGAACCATGAACCCCTGCAGCGATCGATTCTGAGAAGCCGCCGCGACCAGAACTCCGCCGACGATCGGATCGGCTCCGATCGACATGCCACCAAAGCCACTGAACTCAACGTCCTTCATGAGTTCCAGCAGTCCGTAAGAAATCTGCATCAATCCTTCGGCGCTGAGTGTGACTTGTTTGCCGTCGAGGTAATACGTCGACTTCTTGCCGGAGGCCAGAGTGAAGTCACCAAACTTGAGGGCTCGTTCCCGAACCAGTTCCATCAGACGCGTACGATTAAACATGAGTGTTCCAGAGCAGATGTTAGTTGATAGAGGTATATTCTTGCGGAGATTGCATTATTGAATGCGTTAGACTTCAGCCAGGTTAAGCCACCGGGTTTATCCCGGTGGATAAAGGCTTTTGCACTAATCTCAATCCTCATTTCAGAGTTCGATATTGGTAGTGCAATGGCCTGTGAACCACCGACGTAAAGTCGGTGGCGAAGGTTTCCGGCCTTGATCGAGGGGTGAAAGAAAGAGTGCACTGGTGGATTCGCTGGCAGATCAGTTTTTCGTTAAACGAGTCAATCAGCGGTTCTTTCGACCACAATTTTCTGCCGGAATGGTACCGGTCAGGAATTCAACTTCAACCAGAAGCCCTCTGACATAGAAAAACGAGACAGACTTCTGCACACTATGAGGCTCTGCAAGCCTTTTGGACCTTCTGAAAAACGCCGATCTCATGCACGCGACTGAATTCCTGTCTGCAAAATCGCCAACGCTGCCCACATCGGTGCTCGTGATGTACGGCTCCGAGCGATACTTTCGTCAGGAAATTCTGCATCGGATTCCCGGGGCGAGTGGTGATGATGCGGAACTGAACCTGACCCGTCTTGTGGGTGACAAGGCCGAGATTCGTGATGTGATGGCGGAATTGAAAACCGTCTCCATGTTCGGCGACCAGCGAATCGTCATGATCGAAGATGCCGATGAGTTCGTTTCCAAACATCGAGCGGTGCTGGAAAAATATGTGACTCAACCGGCCAAGGGATCGATGCTGATTCTGGATGTGAAGAGCTGGCCCAAAAACACAAAGCTGTACAAGCTTGTTGATCAGCATGCGATGGCTCTGGAATGTGCGGAACTCACCGGAGCCGCGCTTCAGAAATGGTTGCAGAAGCTGGCCAAGGACCAGTACGGCAAACAGCTCGATCGCGAATCCGCCGCGCTGATTATTGCGCTGGCCGGGGATGGCCTGAATCTTCTGGAACAGGAAGTTGCCAAGCTGGCGGCTCTGGTGGGAGATCTCGACACGATTACTCGCGAAGACGTCCCCAAAGTCGTTGGCGGCTGGAGAACAGAGACGACATGGGTCATGCTTGATGCCGTTCGCGACGGACAACCCGGACACGCGATCGAAGCCCTGGATAAATTGCTGAAGTCCGGCGAGGCTCCTCAGAAGGTTCTTGGTGGCGTCACATTCGTCTTCAGGAAATTTGCCGAAGCGACCGAGCGAGCGAGAACCGGAACACCGTTACGTGAAGCCATCGCGGCAGCAGGAGTTTTCTCCAATGCGATTGGTCAGGCTGAAGCGTATCTGCGACGCATTGGATTCGAACGAGCCAGCAGGATTCTGCAGTTGCTGGTGGAAGCCGATTCGGAAATGAAGGGTGGCAGTCGAGTCGATCCGGCTCTGTTGCTGGAACGATTGTTTGTGCGACTGGCTGGCGATATCACCGTGACGGCCGCAAAGTAATGGCTCGGCAATTCTTTCATCATTGTTCTGCAGCACAACACCGCAGGCTTTTGCCATTAATCAGCATCCTTGCCGTGCTGGGATTGCTTCTGCCACGACCTGTGTTCGGTGCCGTGCAGGACGCGAAGGAATTGTCAGCCCAAACGGCGACAGAAAAAATCTGCCAGAGTCTTCAAAACTCGACGGTCCGAATCCTGTTCAACAACGACCGTTCATCCGGAGTTATCGTCTCTGGAGAAGGTCACATCCTCACGGTGGCTCACGGCCTTCACGGAGACAGCACAAAAGCGGTCATCGTCTTTCATGATGGATCAAGAGCCGCCGCAGAGATCATTCTTCGCGATAAAATTATGGATGTGGCGGTGCTGAAGCTTACCGATGAGGCAGCAAGACCGAAACTCATTCCGATTCCGACTGCTCAGGCGACCTCGCTTCAGAAAGCAGCATTGGTTCTGGCCGCTGGCTATCCGGGGCGAGAACCTGATGGACTGCGCTCCGTGATTCGCCTTGGCCAGCTTCTGGCTGTTGAACCGACAACATTGCGTTCGTCCTGTACGTTAACGGCTGGTGATTCTGGTGGCCCGCTGGTGAATCATCTTGGACAACTGATCGGGCTGCATCGACAGATTGGATTAAGTCGCGAATCAAATCATCATCTTCCGCTGCAGCGCATTGAGGAAGCCGTGAAGTCCGTTCTGGATCTGCAAAAACTGACCGCTGCGGATTCATCGACGCCGAACACATTGACTGCAACATTGCCAACAGCAAATCATGCGGTGACAGAGACACTGCGATTGCGAAGAGTAGAGATCTTTCAGACGAAGTCTTCTCCGCAGGACGAGGTCGCACCTCGAGTGTTCGGAACTTTGCTGGATGCCGAACATGTTGCGACAAAGCTGAGTGAGCTCACACCCAATGCACCGATCGACTGTCGATTCGACGGAGGCGATCAATGTGCGGCTGAGATAATTGCCTCGGATGTAGAAATGGATCTCGCGATTCTGAAACTGAAGACCCCCCGTGTGAAAACGGCGTTACTGATACGACAATCCGTGGATTCAGCCGACCAGTTCAGGTTCGTCTTTGCTGCGACAATTCAAGGGGAGCCATCGCGAGTCGGCCTGATCACTCGCCGCCAACATAACGAGCCTCAACTCAAGGGTAAACTGGGGGCCATGCTGGACATTGATGAATCCTCCCGCGCTGTCCGAGTGAAGGATGTGGCTCCGAACAGTACCGCGTCCGAAGCAGGGTTGGTCAAGAATTGCCTGATCGACTCGATTAATGATCAGCCGGTTACGACGCTGGATGATGTCGCGGCCCTGTTGACTCAACGCCAGCCCGGCGACTGGCTGCAGTTTCGCTTTCGAACGAGCGAAGAATCTTCAACGACCGTCGCACAACTTCGGCATGACCCTGCCCAGCAATTTGAACGCACGGAATTTCTGGATGGTCGTTCGGGAATCATCAGTGAACGCCGCAGCGGATTTAATAATGTGATACAGCATGACATTGAGCTTTCACCTCGCAATTCTGGCGGGCCGCTTGTCGACAGTCAGGGGCGCGTCGTCGGCGTGAATATCGCTCGCCGATCACGGGAATCATCTCTCGCCATTCCGATTGATGCGGCTTTACAACTCCTGAAGACCAACTGACCCAGGCAGTGATGGGAGGAATCCTGAATCACCACGAACGGAGCCTGCCCTCAGTTGCTCCAGTTGGCGCGCGCAAGGCAGGCTGAACGAATTATTGCTCGGCGAGCAGGCGAGTGAAGCCACGGCAAACAATACGCACGTCTGGCCCGCCATCATGGTGCGTTTGAATCGTCCTGCTGCTGAATTCGATGCGTCTACGGTACGGCGGGCTTCACAGGTGGCCGATGACGGAGAATCTCTGCATGAAAATCGCCGAGGCTGTGCCAGATTGCCGGTTGCCCAAGATCAACCTCAGCCATCACAACATCGCCCCAGCCTTTGGCCTTCGCAACCGGGCGACCATCACGACCGAAGATCGCCGTGATCATCCAGTTCGAGGCAATGTCGGAGTAGGTACTGCTGACCACGTAAACATGGTTTTCACAAGCGCGGGCTGATGCCAGAAGAGGATTGCAGCCCCAGACTGGAAATGCAATAACCTCCGCGCCACGGTTACTGAGTTCTCGTGCGACCTCGGGATAGAAGCCGTCATAACAAACCATCATCCCGACTTTGCCAAAACGAGTTTCGAACACGGGGTAATCATCACCCGCTTCAACACCGGCATCGATTTCCGTTCGTGGCAGCGCAACCTTGCGATACTTGCCCACGACTTTTCCATCCGGCCCGATCAGCACAGCAACGTTGAAGATTCGATGCTGCTCACGTTCAACCAAACCTGCCACGATATACAGATCATGCTGTTTGGCCAGAGTGCCGAAGTAGTCTGTGGAGGGTCCGGGAATGGTCTCACCACAATCCGCCATGGAACGGCCGGAATTGAAGTACGTCAACGTTTCGGGCAAAACGATAAGATCCGCTTTTTGCTCCGCAGCCTTGGCAATCAGCGGCGCGAACTGTTCGCACTTGTCCGAATTCGACGTGCCGGCAGCCGGACCAAAATGCACCGTCGCCAAACGCACCTTGCGAGGTTTCGGAGTTTCGATTGCCGTCAGTTGAACGTCGGCCCATTCCACAGTCGCCTGATCGGCCCAGCGAAACGACAGTTCTATGCGAGCCTGAGTGGCCGAAGGCGGACACCGGAATACTCCTTCCACCTTCGTCCAGCCATCCTTTTGTTCTGGACCATCGGCCGGGTACTCCGGTTCTGATAATGGCTTTTCGCCTTCTCGATACGTTGTCGTCGCGGCAAAGTCATGTACCGCCGCACGGCCCTGTGCATCCTTCCAGAAGATTCGAGCCACCGCAGTTTGGCGAGGATACTCCACGTTGACAACTTTCCGCAGCGCGGAGAAGTGATAGGTGCGACCACCTTCGACGGGAATCATTCGCTCCCACCAGCCGTGCAGACCTTTTCGATGATCCGAACTGGTCAGCAAGCTTCCGCGTTGATCAGGTCCACCTTTCGGCAAACACTGAAACTCCGGCAACGCGTCTTCTCTTGGACCGGTATGAGTCCAGCCGTCTAAAGATTGGGAGAGTGACTCCTCCGACGCGAACAAGGAACCTGAAAGCAGCACGCTGATGAGTAATACTCGAATCACCATCTTCAGATTCCTTTGTGCAGATAAGAGATTGTTCTTCGTGGTGCCGACTTCAGTCGGCAGTATTCCTCATTCCTCGTCGTGCCGACTTAAGTCAGCTTTGCTCTTCAAGCCCACAATCGAGTGCTGGCTGAAGCCAGCACTACGAAGGAGAGAATCACATGACACGGAGGGCTGACGCCCTGCCGCTCGCCAGTTGTTTACGACAACATTTTCTGAGCCCACTCACCAAGTGCTTTCTGAACATCTTTCATCGCGGCGTCACCAGCAGCCCGAGCGGCGTTCAGATCACCGTTGATGAGATCCGACTGACAAAAGAAGTAGAATTTAATCTTCGGCTCTGTTCCTGATGGGCGGCCGGCAATCTGAATTCGTACCGGTTGTGATTCATCCGATTTATAGATAAGCAGATCACCGCGAGGTTTTTCAATCGTCCCGGCACTTTGGCCCGAAGGAATGGCAATCCGGCGACCGGTCTTGTAATCCGCGGCTTCAGTAAATCGAACAGCACCGAACTGAGCCGGTGGAGCATCGCGCAGAGTCTGCATCAGGCCGTCAATCTTCGCTTTGCCTGTCGGTCCTTCGCAATAAATGGACTTCTGACCTTCGCAGTAGTAACCACAATCGCGATACAGCTGATCCAGTTGATCGAGCAATGTTCGGCCTTCGGATTTCAGCTCGCCAGCCAACTCCAGAATGTATAACGCAGCCACACTGGCGTCTTTGTCACGGGCGAAATCTCCGGCCAGAAAACCAATGGACTCCTCGGTTCCGAAGACAAAATGGTCGGTCCCGTTTTCTTCCATCGTCTGAGCGATGTACTTGAAGCCGACGAGCAGCTCGCTGAAACAGCGAGCCCCGTGAAATGCGGCCACAGCCTTTGTCAGCGGCGTCGTCACTAACGTCTCGACCACGTAATCCTGTGGACTGAATCGGCCGGAAGCTTTTCGCTTTCGGAACAGATAGTCAGTGATCAGTGCTCCGACCTGGTTCCCACTAAGTGAAGTGAAGCCGCCAGAACTGTTGCGAACCATCACACCAAGCCGATCCGCATCCGGGTCTGACGCAAGAATCAGATCCGCCGGATTACTGGTTGACTTCACCCAGTCCATCACCGGATCAAAGACTTCAAGATTCTCCGGATTTGGAGCGTGCTTCGGGACGTTTGGAAAGTTTCCATCTGGTGTTCGCTGCGGCTCAAAGATCTCCACAGTCGAGTACCCGGCCGCCTTGATCACTGCATAAACATTCGTCTCACCAACACCGTGCAGCGGAGTAAAGATGGCTTTGATGCTGCGATTGCCGGACTCGGACAACTTCGCAACTCGACTAACGTACTCACGATCGACGTCCGCCCCGATGATCTTAATGCGACCATCCGCGACAGCGGCTGCGAAGTCCACCGTGGGAATGGCTTCAGCACGTTCGACTTCGCTGACGATGCCCTTGTCATGCGGCGGGATCACTTGCCCGCCATTGCTCCAATACGCCTTAAAGCCGTTGTCGGCCGGAGGATTATGTGACGCCGAAATCATCACGCCGATATTGCAGCCCAGATATCGCACAGAGAACGACAGCGCGGGCGTGGAACGATGGCCGTCGAACAGAAAAACCTTCAATCCATGAGCCGCGAAGGTGCAGGCGGTGATTCTGGCGAAGTGCGCCGAATTATTTCGAGTGTCATGAGCGATCACGGCCGAGCCACCGGTAGCGCAGCCTGTCGATCGCAGATAAACGGCCATCCCGTGAGCTGACTCAGCAATGGTACGATCATTGATTGTCGCGGGGCCCATTTCTCCCATAGGTCCGCGTCGTCCGCCGGTCCCGAACGGGATGGCGGTCCAGAACATCTCATCCAGTTTCGACCATTCACCCGATTGAATCAGCGTTTCAAGGCGAGGGCGATACTGGGCCACACTTTCGCGAGTCAACCAGGACTTGAGATTGTTCGGTGAATCAGCCGTCAGCTTGCCAGCCGCAGCGGCGTTGTCGATGAGCGTAAATAACTCGGTAGTCATCAATCCCGTTCCCTGAATCGGTTCCGTCAATTTCTATGTTCGGCCTGTTCACCGAAAAACGAAGTCTATCGTTTACGTGGGCTCACGCCACCACGACCACCGATTGCCAGATGATGATTTGCTGCGTTTTCAAAACCCGAAACGTCATTAAAGGAATCCGCTCAGGCGTTTTCCTGAACTTCACACATCTTTGATTCGACTGCGGCCGTGGGATTCCGAGAATCGCAGGGTGACAATTGAGCACCGCACACGTCGTCTGGTGCTTTGCCCACCTTGGCCCCTTCACTCCAGACGCATCAATCAGAGGAACAATTGAGCCTGAGGAGCTAGCCGATCCATTTTGTCGATTTGTCGATTCGGCTAGCGCCTCAGGCTCAATATTTCAGTTCGACTCCATCGCGACCAAATTATTTCTTGCCCAGCAGACGATCGAGCGAATCCGAGGTCTGATAAATCAGTGCTTCCGGATGGTGCAGATACGGATGGAAGTATTCAAACGTCAAGTATCCCTCGTAACCAACGTCACTGAACGCCTGCATTACCGCGGGCCAATTCGTGGTTCCGTCGAGCAGAGGGCGAAATGCTTCGAGCGAATGATCCGTGCTCTTCTTTGAGTACTCCTTCAGATGCACATTTCGAATACGCTTCCCCAACATCGGAATCCAGTGCTCGGGAAACTGATACTCCATAATATTGCCGGTGTCGAAGTGCACGTTGACGTGCTTGCTCTTGAAGTGATCCACGAAGGCGATCATCTCAAACGGCGATAACAAATAGCCGTTGAAGAAAATGTTCTCGATGTTCATCGAAACATCCAGCTTCTCGGCCAGCGGCAGCAACTTCTCAATCGCTTCTTTCGCTCGTTTGTCACAAACATCGTTCGGAGTTGGATCATGGTCAGCTCGCCATGGCATATGAACGGCCCCGGGAACGACCAGAAGATTCTTCGTGCCCAGATCATGCGCGGCCTGAGTCATCAATGCGGCCAGTTCCATGCCGCGAGCTCTCTCGGCAGGATCATTGCTGGTCAGCGGATAAGGCCAGAAGAGGAATGAGCAAAGCCCGCTGATCGCGATGCCGATCTCCTCCGCCATTTTGCGGATCTCGGTGAATTCTTTTGTCCCGGACTTGGGCGACAGATCGCTGTCCAGATCGTAATTGAGTTCAATGCCATCAAAACCAGCGTCCTTTGCCAGTTGCAGACATTGCCGCAAAGTCATCTTGCCGGGATAAGGAAACGCCCAGAGATTGATCGACTTCTTCATCTTGAATTGCGGCTTGCTGCCAGCTTCTGTCTGTTGACCGGCAGCCGTCGCAACCGACGCCGATCCCGCTGCCCCTGTCAGCAGAGTGGCCCCGAACCCGGCATAGGCCAGCAACGTTCTTCGATCGAGCGATGGGGACTGTGGACCTTGATTGCCTGATGAAGTCATCTGATCACTCCTGATTCGCCTGAGTATGAGATCCTGAAGACCCAGGACTTTAAACAGTTGTTGATCAGGAGTCACCCGACTGACACCTACACCACATCCGGTGTCCTTTCGATCGGCTTCACGTTTCCTGAATTGGCATAGGCGAGGGAGGCCCCGACGACTCCCAACAAGAGAATCACAACACCAGTTTGCCAGAAATGCAGGGCCAACTTTGAGCGAAAATCCAACTCCAGCTCCAGCGGTGCGTTCTCGGCCACCTGAACACTGCGGCCAAAAGTATAGATGTCGCCCTCTTCCGGCAGGCTGATAATAATGGCCTGAGGTGCCGGATCCGTCGTATGCTGATGCTGAACCAGTCGAGCAGCAATTTGCTGTAACACAGCGTTATCTTCCGTCGTGTTTCCTCGCAGCAACTGACTGAGCTCCTGCGGTCGGAAGTTCAACTGATCCTGCTGAAGGACAGGATTCTCCGCAGCGGCATCGCGAAGCTGCTTGTTGTCGAGCATACCTGCATCGTCACCGCTGTTGTCGAGATACAGTCGCTGCCGACGTGTGTTGAGTCCCACGATGGCCTGTTGAGTCTGCAGATTCTCCAGCTGCACACGAGCATCTTCATTGGAGGCCGCATCAAGTGCATATTGGTTGGCGACACTGTTCAAGGCCCATCGCGCTTTGCTTTGTTCGCCCGCCTGCAAAAGTTGATTGGCCTGTTCCAGAAGCTGAGTCGCCTGCTGGGCCTGAACCTGTCGCTTTCCACTTGCGGCAGACAGGTAAGAATCACGATCGTAGTCTTTCTGATTTGTCTGCTTTATCAGTTCCAGATTGCCATCATTGTCGCTTAGTTCAAATCCCTTGGGAGCAATCACGTTCCATTGAATATTTTCGAGAGGCACGTTGAGCTGTGGACTTCGCAGCTCGAGACTCTTCAGGCGATCACCGGGGACAGAATAAACGAAACGCACCTTCGCAGTGCGATCATCGATTCCCGGCAGAATGTAAAACTGCCAGGCATTCTCGTCGCCGCTCTGACGAATTGAATTCACGCTTTCGCCATTCACAAAGATGCTGAATAGATCACCACCTTGCGGAAGACTGACGCTCAGACTGCTTCGTTGAATGACTTCCATCACGACTTCGACGGCCGTCAACTGGTCACCCGTTGGCGACAGAACCGTTGTCAGTGATCCTTCTGCCACTCGAAGTTTCAGCCCATCGGCCAAAGAATGTCGTTTGGCAAGGACTTTCAGCGCCGCCGCTGGATCAACTGCGCGGAATGTGAGTGCTGGAGCCGTTTGGTTTTCCGTTTCTCTTAGAGACTGCGGCACTGTATTCCAGTCGATGCGTTGCCAGCCCTGAGTCAGCTCGTCGTGTTCCAACTCCAGTCGACCACCCGCTCGGACGGCGAAGAACCAGGAAACTTGTCGAGCATCCGGGAACAGAATCGGAGTCAGTGATTCCTCTTCATTCACGCGATCACCGCGACGTTCATATTCGATCTGAAACTGCAGCTTCCCAACGACTCGACGCTTAAACTGAACCTCCCAGACATTTGAATCCGGAGCCGTTCGAATCATATCGCTGACCGCGTTGCCACTGGCTCGCAGAGTTTTAATCTCGTCCTCATTTGTGATCGGCAGAGTGACTCGCATCGAAGCGATCGATGCATTCTGAACATTGAATTGAGCAATCAGAGTGGATCGCGTCTGACCTTCTCGCAGAGTCATCTCGTGCAAAACCTGACCGGTGACCCACGGATCGAGTTTTTCGATACCCAGAGCCAGAGTCCAGTCACGCTGCAGCAGTCGAAACGCCAGAGCTCCTTGACCGTCGCCGCCCAATGCACGCGGATCGGTTTCGGAAACGTTCTGGCGAGTGACAGTGCGAAGCCGCAGGCCGGTCGTTGGCCGAACCACCATTTCACCGGTCTGACGTGCCGCTTCATTGATTTCAAAGCGAGGAATCTGCCATTGTGCCACATCCGTAGGCGCTGTGCCGGACAAGGCCACGGAAAACGCATGAGTGCCGATCGTTCGCCCATTCAGATGCAGAACGATTGTACGTTTTCCTTCTTCGGTGCGTTCAGCCCAGTGATGAAGTGCCGGACCGGAAAGCGATTCGACCTCCAGACCATCAGGCAGCGGGAAGCTCAATTGAAACAAACCGGCCCGGGAAATCTCCACTGCGAAGTTTCCTGCCAGAACGACTCGTTCATCTCCCAGTGACAGCACCTGCTTGCTGGAGACTCGAACCTCGGACGCGACCGGAGCAACTCGCACCGCCAGTTCACCGCCGTCGGTCCCGTAACGATAGACGCAGTGCAATGTGGCCTGAGCATTCGTAATCAGGCTCGCATCGAAGTCTCCTGGATTGACGATCGTCATGATCTTCGGTTCCACTTTCTCCGGTCGAGCTTCTGGGCCGAAAGCAACGGCCACAAGTCCGACTTCTCCGTTCGCTCCGACGACTCGCAATGGAGCCAGCGTCACGTCAGCCGGAAGTGGATCCAGTCCGCGTTGAGTTTCAATGAGAACATCGAACGCCTGAGACTGCGCCGGTTCAATAGCGAGCGACAGCCCACCCCTTGCCCTGGACGACGCTGTTTTCTGAGTGACTGTCGTAGGCAGTTCACCGTGATTGATTTTAGCCAGGCACGAAATGAACCACTTCTTTGACGATCGAACTCTTCGATCCTGCGCACTAAAACGGCCATCACATCCTGCACGATGTCGTCAGTGTTATTCGAGTCCAGCGGGACGTCGCGTCGAAGCCAGCCGCGAATCAGCGGAGAATAAATGCTCTCTAGTTTTCTCCATGCTTCCTGATCACTGCCGTCGCGAACTCGTTGCAGCAGACTTGCCGATGTTTCAGCCATAATCTCGGTGTCTCTTCAAGGGCAGAGGATCCGACTGATGCAGCGATCTGTATAGCGTACGCCCAGTACTCCGTCGACGGGAATTCCTTACTTTTGTGCGAATCAACTCAGCCCCAGCAGCGGCAGACTGTCGCGATAAATCAGTCGTTCAATCGCGGCCTCATTTAATCTTGGCAGAGCTGTCCCGGCCAGCATGTTGTTCAGATTGCGAAGACCATCAATCGTGGCCGACACGGTTGTAAACGGGTAGTCTGTCCCGAACAGTACCTTGTCCCAGACTCCGTATTCCTGCACCAGCATCAGACTATGGTAAAGCTGAAACGGGCGATAATGCAGTGCTGACAAGTCAGCGTAAACATGCTGGTGTTTTCGAATCACCGCGACGCATTCGCCTTCATACGGATGCCCCAGATGAGCAAGGATCATCCGCGCTTCAGGATATCGAGTCGCAACGGGATCGAGATGACGCGGCAGAGTACATTCCAGCGGAGCCTGCGAGATAAACGTGGTTCCGGTGTGTAGCAATACGGGCAGTTGATGCTTCTGAGCATACTCCCACAATGGGGCAATTCGCTCCTCGTCCGGACGAAATCCGGCGTACATCGGCATCAGCTTGATCCCACGCAGGCCGAGTTCCAGATGTCCTTCGCGCAACTCGCGTTCCCAGCCGTCCTGAGTTGGATCGAGCGACATAAATCCCAGCAACTGATCCGGATGTTGCGCGACGTAATCTCGCACCGATCGATCATCGACCCAGAGTCCACTCAATTTCGCCTTGCCGCCGAAAACAATCGTCCGCACATCCGGAACGGAAGTGCGTTGATAGTCTTCAAACGTGACTGTCAGATCGAACTCCACGCCGGCTTTCGCTCGCTTGCCCTGCTGACGGAAGTCGTCGTTGAAGTGTTCCGGAAACTGCCAGAAATGACTGTGCACGTCGATGATGGACATAGGCGGCTCCTATGGCGTTCTGTTTAAAACTCCTGACAAGACTGTAGCTGAACTCGTGAGAGTTCAGGAGCGATTCCGAATTCTCCCGAATCCGGCTACTTGCGAATGTCTTGCCGAGGTTTCTGCATGATGACTAGTTGGACAGCGCCAGGTTCACGAAAACCATAGAGAATACAAGCCCGAAGCGCCAGCGAGTGAATGAGTCGCAAAGTGCTCACTCGCTGGCGCTTCGGGCTTGTATGGGAGACGAACATGGCGTTTTCCAGCTAGGCGGGCGGCGATTCCGCTGGCTCAACATTCTTATAGATAAACGTCGACCACAGCAGACCCGCGGTGCAGAGAACTCCCATGTTGATATAGAAGATCGGGTCCCATTGAGCTCGGCCTGTATAACCCTGACTGCCCAGTGAGTCAGCGATGGCTCCAACGAGATAGGTGGAACTCATAGCTCCAAAGACGCCCACGGAATTCATCAAACCGAACAATGCTCCGACATGTTTTCCGCTGATGCCAATCGCATTGGACCACCACAAAGACTGAGTGGCCTGAGTTGCGAAACAGGAAGCACCTGTGAATAGCACAGCCAGCCAGGCGTTCGAAGACATCAGGCCACAACCCAACAAGACGGACGACAGAAAGAAGCTCGCCCCACCATGAATGCGTTTTCGGCCGACTCCTTTTCCTGTCACGAACAAATCCAGCAGATAACCTCCGCACAGAGTTCCCGCCGCGGAACAGGCCAGCACGACTGACGACATTGCACCGGCTTCGGTCGCCCCGATGCCTCGACCTTCCTTCAGATAACTGGGGAACCAGTTGAAGTAGATGTAGCTGTTGAACGAAGCACAGGCCATGATCAAGCTAAGAAACCAGATGCTGGGGTTCACAGAAACGAGATTCCAGGGAATCGCAGAGTGCACGCTCCCCGCCGATGCGCCACGACCAATATGAGCAACCTCGGCGGCGTTCGCCGATTTATGTTCGGCCGGGTCATCTCGAAACCACGAATAGAACCCAGCGGCCCAGATTCCGCCGATCGACCCAAACGCCACGAACGTCCAGCGCCAACCGATCCATTGGATCAGGACCGCCGCCAGAAATGGCGCGAGTGCTCCGCCGATCTGTGAAGCAGCCAACAGAACACCCTGCGCTCGACCTCGTTCATGATCCGGAAACCACCGCGCCATGACTCGGGCGACGTTGGGGAAGGCTCCAGCTTCACCGGCTCCGAAGAGAAATCGGACGACGACCATCATCCACAAACCGGTACAAGCTCCAGTGATTGCCGTGAAGGCTGACCACCACAGCGAGATGCGAGTTAACACGCGGCGTGCGCCGAGTCGATCGCCCCAGCGTCCGGTGGGGATTTCAAACAAGCCGTACGCCAGCTGAAATGCCATCAGGAAATAGCTGGCCTCTGTATTTGTGATCCTGAGATCTGTCTTGATCGAATCTACGGCTGCAGAAATACAGATGCGATCAAGGTACAGGACTCCCGACAGAAGGCAGAGCACTCCCAGGACTTTGAATCGCGCACGAGTTGCGACCCCAGTTGAATCCTCCGGGAAACGTCCGTCAGCACCGAAGACCTCGTAAGGATTGTGCTCCGCGGTTATTCGCTCGTGTGAGTTTTCCTGCGATGGTGGCAAGATCTGATCCTTCGCTGAATGAAGGCGGTCGGTGAGCGAGAAACGATTTTTGACTTCGGGAAGCGAAATTGCGAACGCCCCGCCAACGAACGAATGGTGGCGGCGGACGAATGAGGCTTCAGGAGTATCGGTGGGTTGCTCATACTGGCACACAACTTCGCCGATCGCAAGGAATCCGCGAAAGTTGTTGACGTTTGGCCGTGAGAGCGGTAACCTGCGGCCTCGGGAATGTGTCCCGAACAATTACTTCAATGGATCTCGAATACAAGTCGGAACTTAAAAACTCCGGCGGAAACGCGTCGAGAGCCAATCGGAATCGTTCAGAAAAGACGGCAATCGGCCGATGATGGTAAACATGACTAACCTGCTGCTAAACCTGAGCCTTCTACTGCTTCCATCGTGAAGCTCGCCTCAGGTACGCATGCAGTCTGATAGACTTTACGAACCCTGAGGATTTCCTCAGGGTTTTTTTGTTGGCATGAGTTGACGGTTTGAAAACCTGAACCAAGACTCCTGCTCTGTTCCTTTTGAAGACCTCCTCACGGAGAAAGCCCCATGACCGGCGACCAGATCATCATCTTCGATACCACACTTCGCGACGGCGAACAGTCTCCCGGCTGCAGCATGAATACTCGGGAGAAGCTGGAAGTTGCACGAGCCCTGGTGGAGCTGGGTGTTGACGTGATCGAAGCGGGCTTTCCAATTGCCTCGCCGGGCGACTTTGAGGCCGTCTCACAGATTGCCGCGAAGTTCGGTGATCGCACGACGATCTGTGCCTTGGCTCGCAGTCGTGAAGACGATATCGCCAAAGCCAAGGCCGCCCTGGTCTCCGCAGAAAAGCGACGCATCCATGTGTTTCTCGCCACCAGCGCGATTCATCGCGAATTTAAACTGAAGATGGATAAGGCGCAGATCATTGAGCGAGCCATCAGCTCCGTGAAGCTGGCCAAAGAGTTCTGCGACGACATTGAATTCTCTCCTGAAGATGCGGCCCGCACGGAACTCGATTTTCTTTGCGAAGTCGTCGAGAAAACAATCGAGGCCGGTGCCACGACCGTGAACATTCCCGACACGGTCGGCTACGCCACACCGAATCACTACTTCAAAGTGATTTCTCATCTGAAGAAGAACGTGCCGAACATCAACAAAGCCATCATCAGTGCCCATTGTCATGATGACCTGGGATTGGCCGTTGCCAACAGTCTCTCGGCGATGGAAGCCGGTGCTCGCCAGATCGAATGCACGATCAACGGTCTTGGTGAACGAGCTGGCAACGCAGCGTTGGAAGAGATCGTAATGGCAATTCGCACTCGAGCGGATTACTACGGGGTGCATACGAAGATTAATACTCAGCGGCTGTATCCGACCAGTCATCTGGTGTCGACGATCACCGGCATGAAAGTGCAGCGCAACAAGGCGGTCGTGGGGCAGAACGCGTTTGCTCACGAAGCCGGAATTCATCAGCACGGCGTGCTTCAGGAACGATCCACGTACGAAATCATGCGGCCCGAAGATGTTGGCTATGTGGGCCAGAATCTGGTGCTCGGCAAGCACAGCGGACGCCATGCGTTTCGTGATCGAGTTGTCCAGTTAGGCTTTAATCTCGACGATCAGGCTTTGCAGAAAGCCTTCGACGACTTTATTGCTCTGGCTGACAAGAAGAAAGAAGTCTACGACTCCGACATCATCGCTTTGATTGAGAATCGTCTGTCCGATGCGACGGATCGCTGGCGATTGGTCAGCTTTCATACGTCAGCGGGTTCGTCTGCAATTCCGACCGCGACATTGGAGCTGCAGTGCGAAGGCTTTCCGGTTCGTTGCGATGCGGCGATTGGCGATGGTCCGATTGATGCGGTGTTCAAAGCCATGGAACGCATCGTCGAGCTGCCGGCTCGGCTGGAAGAGTTTGACGTGCGGAGCGTATCGGAAGGCCAGGATGCTCAGGGCGAAGTCCGCGTGAAGATTAACGTGAACGGTCGCCACTACCACGGCAAAAGCATCAGCACAGACATCATCGAAGCGGCTGCTCATGCCTATCTGAAGGCTCTGAATAAGGCCGATCGGGATCGAAATTTGTAAAGAAGTGATTTGCGAGTTCGCGAATTCTTCGGCGTGTTTCTCCGACAGGTCCTGTTTGTCTTGTCTGGCAGACAGGACCTACTTTGAAAACGCACCGTGACAAGAGTCTTCCGAACTGTCAGACGGCAGTAGTCGTCTAAGGATCGGAGTCGTGGCAACGGTCGTCGCCAGGGCCATCAGAACCATCATGGCAAACAACGTTGGCGAGATCACTCCCAAGTCCAGGCCGATGTTCAGAACAATCAGTTCCATCAGTCCGCGAGTGTTCATCAGAATGCCAAGCGAAGCGGATGTGCGTGAATCCAGGCCCGTGAACTTTGACGCCACGAATGTGCCACCAAACTTTCCGAGCGTGGCCACAACAATAATCAGCAGGCAGAACCACCAGTCTGGCCATTCCGACAGCAAACCGATCTGGGTTCGCGTACCTGTGTAGGCAAAGAACGCTGGCAGCAGCAGAATCGAAACGACGTCTTCCAGCTTATTGCGGAATGATCGAGCCAACAGGCTATCGTGGGGAATCACCGCCCCGAGCAGAAAGGCACCGAAAATGGCGTGGATGCCAATCGCTTCCGTGATCAGTGCTGAGGCCAGAACTGCAATCAGAACCCACGCCGTTGCACCGACTGGCAATTCAGTTTGATCCGAATCCGGAAGCAGTTTATTTAGCAGTGGCCGAGAAACCCCAAACATCAGGCCGATGTATCCACCGGTCAGAACAATAGTCAGCACCGCGCCATAGAGATCGGCTTGAGTCACTCCGACAACAAAAGCCAGCAAACACCACGCCGTCACATCATCCGCCGCTGCACAACTGAGTGCGATGACACCCAACTCTGTCTGACTCAACTGCAGATCTGTCAGAATACGGGCCAGAATGGGAAAGGCGGTGATCGACATCGCGACACCAAGGAACAGTGCAAAGCTGGTAAACGAAACGCCCGCCGGGGCATACTTTTCGAAAACGAACAGCGCGAGAAACGATCCCAGCAGAAACGGGGCAACGATGCTGGCGTGCGAGATCGCAACGGTCACATGGGCTTTTGATTTCAGCAATCCGGAATTCAATTCCAGACCGATCAGAAACATGTACAGGATCACGCCGATCTGCGCCAGGATCCCCAGCACAGACGAGACAGAAGACGGAAACAAAGAGACCATCAAATCAGGGGCTACTCGCCCAAGTAATGAAGGTCCCAAAGCAATCCCGGCGCAGACTTCTCCGATGACTCGCGGCTGACCAAGTCGCAAACAGATCGCTCCGAGAATTCGAGCGGTGGTGATGATCGTGATCAATGCGGCCAGCACTTGAGGAAGTAAATGCGAGGCCTTCGACGGCGCGGTTGCTGCCGCAGCGGAGACGCCTGCAGTCGTTTCCGTGACGGGCGGGCTGGTCAATCCTTCTCCGAAGAACCGGATCAGGAAGAAGATCAGAATGGCGGCGATAAACAGCAAAACATAAACGGACGTGACCTGCCCCGGATTTGCCTGGCGTTTGTCAGTCGAAAGGTTAGGAACGTTACTCACCGAAAAAGTCCAGAATGTTTCGATCGCAGAAATTCAGCTGAGGCCATCGGGATCTCGGGTCAAACAGGGCGGGGCGAAGTCGCGACAAAGCCAGCCTATCGTAGACATAAACCACACAGGCGTCCAGACAATAGTTGTTTCGACATGTTTTCGGCGATTTTGAGGCGGCGGATGAGGATTCTGCAGGGCCTTACGATTACTGAACAGGGTTGATTTCATTGTTTACCGCCCAGCCGGAGGCGCCGGCCTGCACAAAGCCGGCGCCTCCAGCTGGGCGGTAAACGGAATAACTGCATGCGATAAAATCAACTCTTCGATGAACCGGGTGTCGAAACGACAGACTCGCTTTCCCCGAAAGGTTTAAACCGGCTTCCCGGCTGCGGAAACAAGCGACAGTACTTCGGTTGCCATAACTCGCTGTGAACAATCACTGCGTCAAGGGCACCAGATTTACTTCACCGTCAGCTTCCGTTTAAACACCTTCGTCCCGTTGGCAACGTACAACGTATTGAAGTCAGATCCCGCAAGAATGCAGGTCGTCAATGGCTGAGTCGTATCGACAGTTGGAAGAACTCCGCACGGCCGTCCGGTCGGGTCGAAAATCTGCACGCCGAGAGAACTCGTGACATACCAGCGACCGATACTGTCGACCGACATCCCGTCGCCCTTTGAGGCGGCGACATAAGGCGGCGCTTCGTTGAAGCGGAATTCGCCCTTGGGATCGATTGCAAGTCGCATCGGCATCGTCGGCATTTTGGCATCCAGTGATCCGTCCGCATTGATCCGGAACGTCCAGGTGAACTCGCCACCGTAATCCGACACCGACAATGTCCCGCCATCGTTTGATACGGCGATGCCATTCGGGCGGCTGATCCCGACATCAGCGGCCGATACTTCACCAGATTTCAAATTGATCCGAGTCACCTGCTGAGCACCCGTTTCTGTGAAGAACAGAAAACCATCACTGGTGACAGCCAGATCATTGGGAGCCACATTGCCGGCAACGGCTTTAACTTCGCCGGATTTCAGGTCGATCGAAATGATTCGTTTCTGCGAACCCTGGCAGGCGTAAAGCAATCCATCCGGACCAAACTCCAGACCGCTGACGGATTCTTTAGCAATCTCGGTTCGAGTGCCATCCGCCGCACTAATGCGATAAATCGCGGGTGCCTTCATATCGCAGAAATAGAGATTTCCTTCAGCGTCCGTACACAACGCGTCGGCGAAACCCAGACCTTCCGCGACGACTTCCCAGGACTGATCCGGGATCAACAGCTTGAGCAAAGTTAAGTCGCCGCCCAGATCGCCTTTGGTATCGAGCACAGGCTGGTGCTTCTCTTTTCGCCACAGCCATTTCATCGCATCAGGAAAATGAGCACCGCCAAAGTCAGCGTTGTGAGCATACCCTTCGGCCCAGTCAAAGCGGACATCATAGCCCATATACTTCAGAGCAGACGCCATGAGCTGATTGGACCATGGCCAGCTGCCAAAAGCATTGTCGATGTCTCCGCTGGTGTCGGCCATGTAGACTCGAATCGGCTTTGGTTCTGTCTTTCGCACCAGCGATGGATAGACGTTGCCGCCTCGCAGATTCGTAAAGCTGCCGACGCTTGAGTAAACCTTGCGGAATGAATCGGTCCGTTCCCAGGCCGCCGTAAACGCACAGATCGCCCCGGAGCTGGAACCGCCGATCGCTCGCATGTCCGGGTCATCAGAAATGTTGTACTGTTTTTTTACTTCGGGAATGATTTCCTCCATAAGGAACCGAGCATATCGATCGCCGAGACCGTCGTATTCGAAACTGCGATTCGAGGCCTTGTTATCTTTCATCGGCTTCGATTTATCGTGTCCCGGATTGATGAACACGGCAATCGTCGGAGGCATGTCACCGCGAGCGATCAGGTTGTCAAAGACGACGGGAACTCGCCAGCGTCCTTTGACGTTTCGCATGCCTTCGCCATCCTGAAAGATCATCAGAGCCGCAGGCACTTCTTTCTGATACTGTGCCGGCACATAGATGGCCCATTTGCGAGTCGTCCCTTCGAAGACTTTGGACTCCCACGGAGTCATCTCTTCGACTTTCCCCTGCGGAACTCCTTCTTGCACGACGGCATCAGGATGAGGTGTCCATTCCGGCTTCGTCTCAACGATTGGGATATTGGTCGATTCGGCATCAGCAGCCCAAAGCCATCGCAGCGCATCCGGGAGAATTTCGCCGGCCCATTTGCCGCTGTGTCCGCCTTCGGTCATCACGAGCTTGTACTGATATCCAGCGAACTGAAGAGCCGCTGCCAAATCCTGATTTCCCAGCGGCCAGCTGCCGTGCAGGTTATTGACATCGTCCTTGCCTTCCTGCAGATAAACCTTAATGGGCTTCGGCTTGTCTTTCGTTTTGCGCACCAGTCCAGGATAAGCCCAGCCACCGCGAATATTCGTGTAGCTGCCGATATGACTCAGCACTTTGCCGAATTGATCGGGACGTTCCCAGGCAACGGTGAAGGCACAGATGCCTCCCGAGGAGATCCCGCTGACGGCTCGATTGGCAGGATCCGGCGAGACATTTAATCCCTTCAACGCGACTGGCAGAAACTCATCGATCAAAAACTTCGAATAGCGATCGCCCATCGAGTCGTATTCGAACGAGCGATTACTGCGATCCGCCGCGCCGGGTTTGGTGGCGGCAATCGTGCCCGGGTTGACGAACACAGCGATCGTGACAGGCATCGCCTTTTGATGGATCAGATTATCGAACACGATGGGAACTCGAAACGCACCATCCAGTTTCGAATATCCCGTTCCGTCCATGAAGACCATCAGATTGGCAGGCTGGTCTTCACGATACTGAGCCGGGACATAGACGCTGTATTCTCTGCGAGTGCCCGGAAAAATCTGGCTCTCAGCAAATTGCCCCGAGGTTACCTTGCCTTGCGGAACGCCTGGTTGAGCGATGCGATCCGGATGATCCTGAGCACCTGCGGACGTGGCAAATATCGTCGCCACAGTCAGGAGAGTCGACCGCATGATCCACATTGAAAAGTGTCGGAGAGATTGAGTGCCGATTTTCATAAGGCGAGATCTTGTTGAACGAAATAGTGGGAGAACAATATCCGTCGGCGTCCTGCCGAACAGGTTCACGTCCGGTTACAGTATGTCACGAGGCCGGTTTTGAACAGGAGACGACGACTGAAACACAGTTCGGGGACATGTGCAGCGGCAGGAGGCGACCCGTTGGCCGTTCTCTGCGATTCATTTTCTAACTGACTCAAAGATGGCTAGACTTCCGCCCTGGTAAGGAGCCTTTAAACGTCACACAACGCCTGAACAACTTTCACAGTTCTTCCGGAGCCATTCTTAACTGGGAATGCTCGGAGGCCAGTCAGAGATTTGTTGTGGCCAATAATCATTGCGAGGTTGGAAGTTATGTCCCCCCCGACAATTCAGCGAGCGGTTGTGGCCGAGTTTCTCGGCACGTTTCTTTTGATTTTCTTCGGATGCGGCGCCGTGCATGCGGCTGTCATTACAGGAGCGCAGAGCGGTCTGTGGCAGGTCGCGATCGTTTGGGGCGTCGCCATCATGCTGGCGATCTATGCCGTGGGCTCCATCAGTGGTGCTCATATCAATCCGGCGATGACGATTGCCAGCATGGTCTGGCGTGAGTTTCCGAAGTCACGAGTTCTGCCGTACATCGCCGCCCAGGTAGCGGGAGCGATGGTCGCAGCCGCCTGTCTCTTCGTTTTGTTCGAACCTCATATCGCTGCGAAAGAAGCGGCCAAAGGTGTGACTCGCGGAAAGCCCGGTAGCGAAATGACGGCGATGTGCTACGGCGAATACTATCCGGCCCCGGGATCGCTGGGGGACGGCGAAGGGCCTTATTCGCCGACTGACCATGCTGCGTTGAGAGCAAAGATGTCTCAGGGGCGAGCTTTCGTGGCCGAAGTTCTGGGGACGATGATTCTGGCCTTCGTTGTGTTCGCTGTTACCGATGGTCGAAATGCGGGAGCACCGGTCAGCGGTAATGCCCCTATCTTTATTGGCCTGACAGTGAGTGTTCTGATCTCTGTGATCGCTCCATTAACACAAGCATGTTTCAATCCAGCGCGAGACTTCGGGCCGCGGCTATTCGCTTGCATCGCAGGCTGGGGCTCAATTGCCCTGCCGGGCTTCAAGGATCTGGGGTGGCTGACGGTTTACATTATCGCCCCAGTTATTGGTGCTATTCTTGGCGGCGGACTTTATGATGTCGCGATCCGTCCGGCTCATGCAAATCAGGGCACGAAAAAGGCGAAATAGGAGAATTCAGCGATGTTGAAAGCTCGGCCATTCACTCTGATTTCTTTTACGTTCTTTTGCCTCCTCCATTCGCTGGCATGCTCAGTGCAGGCCGACGAACTTCTGAATGAGAATCAACCGTATTCGGCAGAGCTTTCGAATCCCGTCGAGTGGGACGGCGAACTGATCTTTACCATTACAGCTCCCTACAAAACGAAACTTCTGCGGGTCTGGATTCCAGTGCCGCCATCCGATGTTGTCCAGCAGGTTCGCTCAACGGAGTTCTCCACCTATCCTGTTGACGTTAAGCCTCGCATTGAAACCGAAACGACGTTGGGGAACACTTTCGCCTATTTTGAGTTCCCGAATCCGCTCGGTGGCGTCGTGATTACTCATCGCCTGATCATTCAGACGCATGAACTGCGATGGAACTTGAACCCGGACCAGATCAAATCTCCTGCGAAATGGCCCGCCAGTTTTGCGCCGTTCCTGAGAAGTGAAGAACAGGCCGTCGTTGCTGATGAACGGTTCGGTGAATTGCTGCAGACAATCGTTCCGCAGCGAAAAAATCCACTTGTCGATCTGGAAGCGGTCATGACCTTCGCCGACAAAAATTTCGTTTACGATCACGACAACGCGTCGCTTAAAGCCAGCTCGGTACATGCTCTGGATAATCGTCGAGGGCATTGCAGTGACTATCACGGCTTCTGTGCTGCGGCGGGGCGAGTCATGCAGTTGCCAACACGCGTCACGTATGGCATCAACCCGTTTCCGAAGGCTTCTCCGTCGCATTGCAAGCTGGAAGTATTTCTGCCGCCGCATGGCTGGGTCAGCTTCGACGTTTCGGAAACTCAGAAGCTGGGTCAGGCTATTCGTAAAGACGCAAAGTTGTCAGAGTCAGAAAAGACAAAGCTCATTGAGGATGCTCATCGACGTCTCGTCAGCGGCTTTCGTGACAATACGTGGTTTCTGCAGACACGAGGCACGGACTATGATCTGGTGCCCAGGGCCAGCCGGAAAGTTGCAGTCGTGCGAACGTTGTATGCTGAGGCCGATGGGCGAGCTTTACCGGACCCGGATCCTTCGAGTTCCGAGCAGACAACATTTGCGTGGATGACAGCTCATCGATTCCAATCAAATGTACCGGCAACAAATCCCTTCGCCAGGCAGTAGTTGTTGCCAGTTACTGCTTCAGAATGATGCATCGCGAGGATCTGCGGTGCGGAGCTTCCGGCAGATGTCCGTATCCGAAAGACTCCAGAGTGAATCTCTGGAGGTTTCGCAGCCAAGCAGCCATGCGTCGCTTTCCTTCGATGCCCAGCGCACGATGGCGTCAACTGATCGATGTTGTTGTGTCAGCAATTGACTACGGACGCTGTACCATTCAAAGCTGATTCGGTCTCCCACCTGAAACTCGGCGGAGGTCTGCAGGAGAATACCGTTGCGGGAATAATTCACGGACTTCCCCGACAACTTCCGGCCATCTTTCAGGGATGAGATTTTCCCCGGAAGCCGGCAGGGAAATCTCACACTCGAACGCATTGAACTGGAAGAGGCGATCACTAACTCCGGAGGCACGGGAGACGTCAGGGCGACTCCAGCTTCGTTGAGTTTTCTATTGGCGAATGCCCAATGGACGACGCCTCGCCACTTTTTTGCTTCCGCTGGAAAACCAGTCTCCAGTTCAAACTCGACGGTTTCCGAAATCGCCAAAGGCCCCTCAGTGGCGATATGCAGATCAAATCGTCCGGTCTCAACCACGAAGACTTCCTGGCGCCCGCGTCCACGCTGTAACGTCAACATGCGCTGCGGTGTTGCTCTCCCGGAAAGGCGATCTCGCGGAGCGATGAGCGACGATGTACTCATGGTGCTGACTTCAGGGAAGAAGAAAACGACGTTGGGGTTTCAGGCACGAATGGAGAATTGAACCGAAAGAGTTTTTAGCGTGTGAACGCTTCGACTCCTTTTCCATTCATCACATCTCCGAACGAACCTGGCGGTAGCCAAAGCATCGCACCCGGACCAATGGAGGATGCCAATCCTTGGGGCGAAATTCGGAATCCCCCCATATGCACCATCGTTTCAGGCGCTGCAATACATTCAGACCAACGAGCAAGCCTGGTAGAATTCCCCATGTGCGATTGGTCGCACAGTACTTGAGTCCATCTTCCGCAGCAACGACGGCATCAAAAGAGTTTTCCTGTACGCAGTGGACTGGTTCGCGCAGAAGTCGGCGATTGGAACAACCTGACAAGATCAACGGATGCCAATGGCCATGGAGTCTTCTCAGGAGTGTCACAACCAATCAAATACATTCCACCAACTTGTGAAATCCATCGGATCGATGCTTTCATAGATCTCCCGCTGGCACTTTCTGTTCTTCCAACCCATGAACTCCATTCGAAACGGAGTTGCTGACCGACCTCGTAACGCTCGCCGGCCTGAAGACACATACCAGAACGCGAGTAGTTAATGGCTGTGGCGGGCTTGAGCGATTTTTCTTCGGCCGGGCCCAGCATGCCAGCCACTTTACATGGATAGCGAATATCATTTCGCAATGAACCTCGGGATGCCACGATGAGTTCCGGCGGAACAGGCGATGACAGGGCGACACCAATCTCCGGATTGACACGATGTGACATTGACCAATGGGCCACACCGGTAAAGACCTTGACTTCCACGGGAAAACCCGTTGATACGGAAAACTCAACGATCTCACCCGCCGGGACTGGACGTTCCAGGGACAGGTGTAAATCGTATTTGGCAGATTCAATGATATAGGCAGACTGGACGTCTCGCCCGCACCGCAGAACCATTACCCGTTCAGGGCTAACACGTCCCGAGATACCGTTAAGAATTCGGGTCATCGAAAAGATGGCCAATGATTTGCTCCTGAAATTCGATCGAGGAATCATGGCTGCATGTCATTGAGGTATCGCTATCATCGCTCCTCCATGTCCGGAAATGCCCTTGATCTGTCCAGATTCGGCATGTCCCCATTGGATGAGTTCATATGTACACACGTAAATGTTATAGGCGGAGTTAATTCGTGACTATTGGGCGGGCTTTGAGAATCGCTCGCTTACCGGGACGCCGATCAGGCATGGCGATGCCGTCGGGGGTCTGGAAGTACTCACGAAGTGTGGACCGCGCCTTGTCGTCAATCCGAAAGGGATGCATCGGGGGAATCTATGGACGCCCGTTTCGATTGTGCAGACTACTCTTGATCATCGATTTCGCTTTGTCGCACTCATCGCCCGCACTGCGGAGGTTATGCGTCGGAATACACTTATCATGTGTATCTCCACGTGCTATCCTCATTGTCGGCGATCTCTGACCCTGGTTGTGGGATTTGCAATGACTCTGATTCGCTCGCCAATTCCACAGCCCTGAATTTGGACTCTGATCCAGTGAGTCATTGATCATACGCCTGCAGTCTGTCATCGATACTCGATCTGACGCAGTCATGTTCATTCAAGTCATCGCTTTCATTTTGGAGACTTCGCATGAATGAATTTCAGATGAATCGGCGTCAGGCATTGATTGCAAGTGGCCTCGGTACCATGAGTCTTGGTATGCCGGGTGTTGTCATGGGGGCTGACAAGGTTGACGCATCCGGGAAAGCCGTCGCCGCAGAAAAGTCATGCATCTTTGTTTTGCTTTGCGGTGGCCCAAGTCACGTCGATACCTGGGACATGAAACCGGAAGCTCCGTCGGATTACCGTGGCCCCTATCAGCCGATCGCGACCAAAGTCCCGGGTATGCAGATTAATGAGATGCATACGCAGCTGGCAAAGTTGACGGATCACTTCACGCTGATCAATTCGATGTCGCATCCCGGTTCGATCAGCAACCACTTTGACGCGATGCATAATCTGCTGAGTGGGCAATCTGAAAAACGAGTCCAGCAGGGCGTCTCGGATGAGAAGCCTTATCTCGGTTCATTTGTTGCGAAGCATAAACCGAGTACTCGCAACTTTGTTTCAAATGCATGGCTGATTAAATGCGTCGGACCTCCCGTGTTCTGCGCACCGAATATCGGGCTGGGTGGCTATCTTGGCTCCGCCTACGCGCCTGTGTTTGTCGGGTCCGAAACGAATCACCCGGCGATGCCTGACTTCAAGCCGCCGCAGATTTATGACACCTACGACGAAAAGCGATTCGACGAACGCAAGTGGCTGCTTGGTCGCCTCGATTCCAACAGACTGGACAAAGACAAACAGGTGAAGGACTGGTCTGATCTTCGCGAGAAAACCTACGATGCGATGACGCGATCTGAAGGGCGTCTGGCTTTTGATCTGACTCGGGAACCAATCGAAGTGCGTGAACGTTACGGAATGCATCCGCTCGGCCAGAATCTGCTGCTGGCTCGACGCATGGTCGAAGCTGGGGTGCGTTTTGTGACGGTGAATGGCTGGACTGGTCAGGCTGAACATGACAAAGCAGGGCCGCCCAGCAGTAGTTGGGACATGCATGGCGGCAACATGGGCATGGGCAATGCATTCGGCAATGGCTCTTACGGAATGGGCTTCTGCCTGCCGAGACTCGATCAGGCCTTATCGGCCCTGCTGTCGGATCTGAAGGAACGCGGACTTCTGGACAATACTCTTCTGGTGGTGACCGGTGAGTTCGGTCGTACGCCTTATGTTTTGAAGCAGGATCCTCCCGGCCGACAGCATTGGCCTCAGTGCTTTTCGTCGATCATAGCTGGAGCAGGGATTGCTGGGGGACAGGTCTACGGCAAGTCCAACAAATACGGTGAGTATCCTACGAACAAGCCTGTTCGCCCCGAGGAACTGGCCGCCACGATTTACCACGCACTGGATATCCCAATCAACAATCCTCTCGATGCGAGCGGAATTTCTCGCTCACTCACGACCGGCAAACCCATTATGGAGTTGTTTGGATAGTTGCCGGATTCATGGCCACCTTGTCATATACCTGTCTCTGATAATTGTGTTGTGCTGGTCTGTGACCACGCACACGACAATCGACCGAAGGTCTGCATTTGTGTCGGACGCACGGTCGCGTAGAGACCTGCGGTCGAAAAGACTGGTGGCTCGGTCAAAGACCGGCCACAACAAGCAACAGACCTCAGCGATAATCAACCGCTGACCTAGCAATCAACTGTCTGGCGGAATTCCCAGGCAGACACCTGATTATTGTACTCACGCCATTCCGACTGCTTCATCTTCAGGAACGCACGGACAACCTGCTCTCCCAAAGCCGCATTAAGAACAGGACTGGCTTCGAGATGTCTCAGAGAATCCAGAAGCGTCTCCGGAAGTTTTCGAAGCTCTTCCGACTGAGCTTTGTCTGAGTAAACGTTGAAGTCTTTTCGATTCCCTGGAACTCGCTTTTGAGCAATTCCCTCCAGGCCCACGGCCAGAATCGCGGCGGCAGCGAGATAAGGATTCGCGGTGTTATCGCAAAGCCTCAACTCAACTCGTCCTCCATCAGGAATACGAATCATGTGAGTCCGATTGTTGCCGGCGAAACTGATGCGATTAGGCGACCAGGTCGATCCGGAAGTGGTTGTTGCCGCATGCAGTCGGCGGTACGAATTCACCGTCGGATTCACGATCGCGCAGAGGGCTTCGGCGGAATGCAGAACTCCTCCCAGAAAGTAGTAGGCGAGTTCTGACAGTCCACAGGAATCCTGCGAATCCGCAAACAGATTATTCTTCGTCCCCTTGGCCCATAGGGACAAATGCATATGACAGCCATTCCCGGTCAGCTGGGAAAATGGCTTCGGCATAAACGTCGCGCGATAGCCATGCTGTTCAGCGAGAGTCTTCACGAGATACTTGAAGAAGATTTGCCGGTCAGCTGTCGTCAGCGCGTCGGAATACTTCCAGTTGATTTCGTACTGACCGTTCGCATCCTCGTGATCGTTCTGATAAGGCTCCCAGCCAAGCTCCTGAATCGAATCACAGATTTTGGAAATCAGATCGTAGCGTCGAGTCAACGCTTGCTGGTCATAGCAAGGCTTCGCGAGTTCATCACGAGGATCGCTGATCGCCTTGCCGTCCGGAGTCAACAGAAAGAACTCTGGCTCGACGCCTGTCTTGAGTTCATAACCCAGCTGTCCCGCCACTTCCATTTGTTGCTTCAAGACGTTTCGCGGCGCCTGAGCCAGCGGTCGGCCGTCCATCCACAGATCCGCCGCCAGCCAGCCGACTTCCGGTTTCCATGGCAACTGAATTAAGCTGTTCGGATCCGGCTTGGCGAAGATGTCCGGGTCCGCGGGTGTCAGATCGAGCCACGTAGCAAAGCCAGCAAACGCGGCTCCTGTTTCCGCGACCTCATCGATCACCTGAGCCGGAACAAGTTTCGCGCGGGAAACTCCGTAGAGGTCTGCATACGACACCAGAAAGTAGCGAATGCCCAATTCTTTAGCACGCTGCGACAACGTCATAAGCAGAACCTCGGAGAGCAAAGACTCGAAGCATCTCAATAGTGACCGACAGAGCCCGAGTTTCATTCGCGGCAGACCGCTTCCGCATAGCGCGACTCAGCAAACTCGGATCCCCTTGCTACGCGTGAAGCAATTCACGGACCGCATTGCGAATAAACTCTGCATCGGCCGGACTCTTGAGCGGATTTCCGGCTCGATGTCCCCATGACGAGATCAACGGTTCCACTCGGCAATTCGCGACATGCTGAGCTTCCAGCCGACAATCGTCTTCCGTGAAATAAAGATCCGAACGCCCGGGCATCAGCAACGTCTGGGCTCGAATGCTGTGCAACGCCTGCTGAAGATCACCGTGATAGACCGTGTTGTCGCTGATGTCCGATTGAATCCACGTCTCAATCATCGCCAACAGATTCGCGGGATCTCGCCGCAGAAATCCAGCCTCCCAGTCACGCAGCAGAAAATCTTCCAGCGACGAATAGCCGACGGTTCGCCAAACTTCGTTGCGATAAAACTCCTGCGATAAGGCCCAGCCAGCGTAAACTCTGGCGAAGGCTCGCAGGCCTCGCTCCGGCTTGCCATCAAAGCGGTCGCCGTTCCAGGCCGAGTCCGTGGTCAAAGCGCTCCGCAGGCCTTCAAGGAAGACTCGATTATGCGGTGATGTTCGAGCCGATGTACAAATTCCGGCGATCCGATCAACTCGACCGGGATGCAACGCGGCCCAGTGCAAAGCCTGCTGACCGCCCATGGACCAGCCATAGATCAGTGCCAGCTTTTCAATGCCAAGATGCTCGACAATCAGCTTGTACTGCGCGGCGATATTGTCAACGTGAGTAAACACGGGGCGAAGAGTGCCGGCGAAAGGTTCCGGTAGATTGCTGGGCGATGACGACAATCCGTTGCCGAACATATTGACCTGAATCACGAAGTACTGCGACGTATCCAGAATCTTCCCCGGACCAATCAGCCAGCTCACATCCGGATGCTGAGCACCGTAGGACGTCGGATAAAGAATCGCGTTGCTGCGAGCGGAATTGAGTTCTCCGTGAGTCGCATAAACCAGCGTCGCTTCGGGCAATGTAACTCCTCGCTGCAGCGTGAACTGCCGCAGGCGAAGAATCTGACTATCGTCCGCCGCAGAACTCACGCGGTTGCTCCGGTGGAGCTGGACGGACCGGTCGAACCAGACGACGTTGTCGAGAACGACTGAATGACTTCCACCTGGGCAGCCACATAGCCAGGCACGATATGCTTCAGACGGGCTTTCAATTCCTGATGAGCTTGTGGAAGCAAATGAAACGGGATCGAAGGATAAAGATGATGCTCGGTGTGAAACGGCATGTTCCACATAAACAGTCTGACGGGCAATGTGGTGAGTGTTGTTCGAGTATTCGTGAGACCGTCATCACACAGGGTGCATCCGGTGTGCTCCGCCAGCGTGATCATTCGCAAAAAGGGCTGAGCAAGCAGGGCAGGCAGAAACCAATAATACCATGCGGCCATTTGCCCCATAAAGATCGAAGCCACCGCCACAACGTAGACGGTTAACTGCAGCCCGGCCGAGATCGCAATTCGTCGGCGAGCAAACTCAGGAACGAATGGAATATTCTTCGTCTGCCCCATTGCGAGTTTCAGAAATCGCCATGGTCGCAGAGGCCAGAAATGCAGGCCGATGACTTCGCTGAGATATCCTGGAAACGACGCCGGTTTGAAGTCAGACAGCTCGGGATCTTTTTCCGGATCCTGTGTGTAGCGATGATGCCACGTGTGGTAGTGTCGATAAAAATGGAAGTTGTAGAAACTCATCAGACCAAAGAACCAGCCAAAGGCTTCGTTCAGCATCGTCGTCGCAAAAGCGGTGCGATGCACACATTCATGCATCGGAGCAAACATAGTCACGATCACGAAGCCGTGCAGCACCATGGCTGGAATCATCAGCCAGAGACTGGTGCTGGTGAAGTAGATCAGCGCCCCCGTGACGCACAGCATACCGATGTGAATAGCGGCTCGGAGCACTCCCTGGACATCGGATCGTCGGCTCAGGGAGCGAACTACCGAGATGTCAAGAATTCGCCCCGGCAGGGACGACGTTCCCATATCCGGCGCATCGAGAGCTTCTGAAGGATTCAGCGACATCGAACGTCCTCCCGCCAGTCAACAAACCAACCCCATCAGAGCGCGCAGAGTTTCCAACAACCGCTCCAGGGTTGATTGAATAGGTTGCCAAATGGACAGCAAAAATTGATCCATTTGCTCAATGTAGCCGGTCTGCAACAGCGCTTCAGCCTGACGGAATACCTGCCAATCCCAAACGAGTCGAAGAACATATCGAGAATACGGCAGAAACCTGCGGCCTCAAGCCCAACAGAAACCGGCCTTTTGTTGGGGTACAACCCGTGAGAACCGCCATCGGCCCATCCAACGGAAAAGGATAATCTCGGTCTCTGGAAACGGTCAGCTGAGACATCAGGCACCGGACTACGCGAAGAACTCATTCCTGTTTTCCGGGCAACGGTCGCGCATTCTTCGATCACCCTAATGGCGATGCCAAATCCCCGAAACGTAGATTGGACATTCTTGTCCGACCAATTCGCGACGGGCAAACATGCCCATCGTACTCAAAGGTCCGCCCGAATTTTCTCTGCCAACGCGCACTCGAACGAAACGACTTCTCTGTTCGCTGGCGACGGATGACCCCAGTAAACCGATGGTTCTTTTGTGGCGTTCCAAAGTCGCCATCTCGCTCCGCGAGAAGAGCCTTTGATCTTTCGCATCCGCACTATCATGCCCGCCTCAATTTGAATCGAGCAACGGTGACTCAGTGAGGATCGTTGCAAAAACCTTCCCATCAGGTGCACACGTGCAAGGCACGTCTCGGCGGAACGAGACGGCTACATTTTGCGAGTCTTTACGAGAGCGTTCCGGAAACCATGAAACAGAGGGGTTCGCGGCGATTGTGAATGGTTTAAAGCAATGGCAGGCAAAACTAACGCCCAATCAACACGGCATCCTTGGGTTGCACAGTCAAACCGACTTGGACCGTCTCACCTGGGGCCGTGCTGAAGTGGTGGTGACGCAGGTATAGATTTCCGCTGTCATTGGGTGCCAGATCCAATTCCTTGTGATGGACGCTGGTACTCAGGCTTTTCTTTCCAGGAACATTCCTCATCAACGCAATGCCTTCCGCATTTGTTGACGCCTGAAATTGTATGCTGGCCTGGGCCATGATGGCACGTCCCTGTGTCAGTACCTGCTCAGGCGTTAAGCCGAGCCATTCCGACGTTTTACTATAGTGGCCAACGATTCCCCCCGGTCCAGGAGACCAGGCAGCATTGGGTGACAAGTAAACCGTGACATCGGGTACGGGAGCCCCGCTCTGATCCACGACCTTGAATTCGCAGATTGCTGTGGGTTCCATCCTGAGCACAATTGGCTCTGCTTTTTCTGCAGAGAACAGCTGGGCGACCGTCATGCCGTCACGCATGGATTGAGCATGCTCGTCTGTCGTGACATAGGGAAATCTCTGCAGGATTTCTTCGGTCGGTGCAGATTGCGAAACCCATCCGTCGCAATTCGCAATGAGCTGAATGTCGATTTCTCGCGGCACCGACGGAAACTCAAAGGTCCCATCTTCGCCGATCTCGGCGCTATCATGCCAGAAGAGACTGTCATCATAGCTGGGCTTCTCTTTGATTGACGAGGCGACCGAGAGACCGATATGGCCGTTGATCACAGGGCGAGGAACGTTTTCGCTGAGCTGTCCTCGGACGACGCGTCCCGGCGACATGGGCACATCGTCGATTCGGCAGTCTCCTTCTGGGAAGGTTTCCAGATGAATCAAGTCACTGAACAGAGCAGGCTGGCCTTCCCGCAGACACACGACCATTATAAGTGACAGGCTTTTGTCCAAAGCGCTTGACTGCAGCGATCCATCTTCCTGCATTTTCCATGGCAAGAAGCTCGGATCTCCGGGATGAATAACAAACAGTGGCTCCGTCAGACGCATTCCCGTGGCCGAATCCTTGGCCGTGATGCGGACTCTGCGGCCAGCATCCATCGTGACTTTGATCGGATTGTCAACACTTTCGCCCTGGCTGGAAAATGGCACGAAGTCCGGATGACTCACATCGAAGATCAGTTGCCCCGTTTCCATTTCTTCATAAACAAACCGCGGGTACTCAACGGTGGCTTCTCCCTTTTCGTTGGTCGTGGCTTTGGTCTGCATGCGGTTTCCGTGAGCACTGGCTGGTTCTTTCACTATACGCAAACCGTGAATGCTGATCTCTGCACCAGCAATGGGTTGACCATCCGGTCCATGCACCGTCATGGACATCTTTCGAAGCTCTTCCTTGTTCACGTCAAACAACGGCTGATTGACCAGGGAATGCACACCGAACGATCCCACAACGACAACCAACAGCAGAATGCCCAGTACGCTTCCAATGTGGCCAGCGCGACTCATTGCCGCCTGGCTCTTTTGAGATTGAATCCGTTGAACTCGTCGCAGAGTCTCTGATCCTCGAACAAATGCCAGACTCAATGCGGGAGCTGTTCCTTGCTGAAGCTTCAGGGCGAAACGAGCCAACATCGCGGCATAGCCGGCACGATCTCGGCCGGAAGCGATCAGGTCGCATCGAACATCGCACAAGAATCGATGAGCTTCGGACATCCCCCATGTGAGCGGATGAAACCAGAACACGATACGCAGAAGCACGATGGCCATGGACCAGACAAGATCTCTGCCAGCAAAATGGAGACACTCATGAGCCAACAGATGCTCCATTTCTGATGCCGGTGATGTCGTGACGATGTCGCGAGGGATGATGATCGCAGGTCGAGGAATCAATGTGGCAAATGGAACTTTCACGGCATCGCTCACGAGAACCGCCGGCTCCAGTTTCAATTTCAGTCGATGGCAGACCTCTGATCGAATTCTGTCAACATCCGCATTCGATGCCGCGGCATGTCGCATCAGCCGTCGGAGCCTCAGCCCCTGCAGCAACAAACGAAAAGCAAGAAGCGTCGTCACAAGTGCATAGGTGATCAGAACGATTGCTCCGATGCTCAGTCGCGGACCGAGCTGTGCTAGTTTAGCTGACGTTGGCGTGAGAATCGTTGATGCCGAGGAGTCCGTCGAATTCCCAGTTGTGCTGGCCGACGAAGCTGTGGTCGCCACGGCCTCAGAACCAGACGCCTCGGGTTCATCGATCTCAGCGGGCATCGCAATAGTTGGTGGCAACAGTCGCCCCACATGTTGATCAATGTCAGAGAAACTCAGCCCCCAGCCGGGGATCAGGAAACTCAGAATCATGATCGCAGGGATCCCCAGAGCGGTCCCTCGCCAAATCATAATCTGCCAGCCCGGATTTCTGTTCCGCAGCAAACAATGAGTCAACCAGGCCAGTGACAACAACAGCGTGACTCGAACCACGGCCAACAACAGCGCAGCCGTCAGCGGATTGGAGATGAACAGATTCATTACGTCACCTGAGAAGAAGAAATCCAGTAGAAAAATACGGCCCTGATTTCCAGTGCGGCAGACAACGGTCAGCTTTTCGGTTGTTGGCGGTCAGCGATTTCCTGCAGAGCAGCGAGCTCTTCCGCGCTGAGCTTTTCTCGCCGCAGCAGTTCGAGGATCAGTCCGGCTTTCGAACCACCTGTGAAGATTTCCGCCATCCGTTGCATGGCCTGGCCAAACAGTGAACTACGACGACTCAGCGCTTTGTAAAAATAGGCCTTGCCATCTTTACGACGAGAAGCAAAACCTTTGTCGATCAGATTTCGCAGCACTGAACGCAGCGTGGCATTCTCGATATCCCAGCCAAACTGGCTTTGGATCTCCGCCGGCTTGGCTTCGTCCAGCTCCCACAATATTCGCAGCGCTTCGCGTTCGTTTTCGTTCAGTTCGTTCATGAGCACCCTCCCGGCTGCAACAGAGATGTGTGAAGTATTCACACATCTCTGTTGCCAAATCAATGCCGAAGTGTGAATAAATCAC
Source organism: Planctomycetaceae bacterium (assembly GCA_044378235.1). Lineage (GTDB taxonomy): Bacteria > Planctomycetota > Planctomycetia > Planctomycetales > Planctomycetaceae > SXXK01. The sequence continues at coordinate 7,288 of JBILXT010000011.1, read as the reverse complement.
ACATTGCGCAGAACGAATTCGAACAATGGTCTGATGCGTAGTAGGCTCATGTGTTCTTTGTCGAATTCCGCTGGTGACGAGTGGCCACCAGACGCTGATCGTTTTTTGTTGGTGTTGATTCCAGCGTCGAGGGCCTTACTTGAGATCGAGTGACAGAGGGATATTTGGCAAGATCTACAGACCAACTCACCCGAGATAAATTTCGAAGCCGGGCCGGGCGATATGGAGGCGGGCTGTCGTTTTGAGCCTGATCAGCGTCACAATTCAATGACTGGCGAAGTATCGGGTGGCGGAAAACTCAGCGGGCGGTAGTGAGAAGCAGTTTCAGCTATGTTATCCTTGGTGGGCTGTGTCCAAATTTGTTCGCCCGCAAGCAAACCCTCTGCAAGGATGTCCTGCAAAATGCTCAATCGTATTTTTGTTACGCTGTCGGTTCTTTCCATCGCCGCGCTGGGGTGTAATTCGGAGGAGCCATCCGCAGACACTTCTGAACCCGCCGCCGCAGCCAGTTCAAAGGCCCCCATGATTTCGGAAGCCACCGCCACGCCCGAACAGTCTGGTGAAGAAGAAGAACAGACACTTGTTGGCGGCTATTCGAAAGCCGCGGTGGATGATGCAAAAGTCACGGCCGCCGCTGAATTTGCTGTAACAGAAGAATCAAAAAAGGGAACGAAGGTCAGCCTGAAGGCGGTTTCTTCCGCCGAGACACAGGTCGTCGCAGGAACGAATTACAAGCTGGTTATTGTCGTTGACGAAAGCGGCACTGAGAAAACAGTAGAAGTCGTCGTTTACGAGGACCTGCAGCAATCCATGAGCGTTACGTCATGGACTATCAGGTAGATCCTGCTCCGCTTCCGCAGGCCTTACGAAAGAGACCGAGATCAGTCTTCAACAAATACCGCAATTTGCCAGAACGTCGTGCACTGTGACCTGCAGCGCGTGTTATCAGGCTGCCCTGAAGTGGACTTTCTTTGTCCCGCCCATCCCTTGTGAACCCCTTTGGCACTCCCGACTTCACGATTGTGGCTCGGACTGCTCGGGGTTCGCGGAACTTATTGGCTGAGCAGGCGTGCCCCAGTACCAGCGTTTTTTCGGGAAAATTCTCATTCCTTCAGCGACTCAGCGCCCTGGGCCGCCTGACCTCACCTCGTTAATAACGTGTTGTCCTGCATTGCATCTGAATGCGCAATTGTGGATGGGCGAACAGCCTGCAGGCGGCGGCTTCGGCAGTTTTTTACCGAAACTCGCCGCGGTCGAGTGCTGGACATGCATTCGGTATGTTGAGAAAGCCAAACTGCGGTTGACCCAATTTTTGCCCAGAGTGACAATCCGGAGCCCTTGTTAATCCGTTTTACCGAACAGCTCACAATATGAATTTGTCTGGCATGGAAGTCAGCTCGCTCAGCCTTCGTGAGACATTAGGCCCGGTCAGTTTTGTCAGCGCCGGGGATGTTGTTGCGTCTTCGTTTTGCTGCGACAGCCGCAATCTTCGTCCGGGAGAAGTCTTTGTGGCTGTCCCCGGGAAGTCTCATGACGGCCACGGCTTTATCGAAGCCGCAGTGTCCGCCGGCGCGTCGGCGGTGATGGTTGAACGTCCCCACGCAAGGATCAACATTCCTCAGTGCGTCGTTCCAGACGTCCGTGCGGCGTATGCGAAGATCTGCCTGGCCCAGCAAGGGAATCCTCATCAAAAGATCACCGTAGCAGGTGTCACCGGAACCAATGGCAAGACCACTTCCACGTGGTTGTTGCGATCCATTCTTGAGTTTGCCGGCCGAACCACGGGATTGCTGGGCACCATCGAATACAGCAACGGACGAACTCGCACAGCCGCTTCCCTGACAACACCAGCTCCACCGCAGATTGCGCATCTGTTTGCCGATATGGCCAAACAGCGAGCATCCCACTGCGTTATGGAAATCAGCAGTCACGCTCTGGATCAGCGGCGTTGTGCGGCACTGCCATTGGCCGTCGGTGCGATTACCAATATTACTCGCGATCATTTCGACTATCACGGCGACGCCAACAATTACCGAACAGCGAAATCTCGAATCGCCGATCTGCTGCAGCCTGGTGCTCCACTGTTGATCGGTGTCGACGATCCGGGATGTCGAGCAGTCCTTGATCTTCTTCCATCGAGCACAAATGTGACACCATTTGGCTTTAGCGAAACGGCCCAAATACGTGTTGAGCTGACTTCAGCCACGCCGAGAACTCAGACTCTGCGAATGCATCTGAAGTCCGGAACATTTGAGCTGATCTCTTCTCTGGTCGGACGCCATAACGCTCTCAATCTTTTGACGGCCGCAGCGATGGCGGAGCAGCTGGGTATTGATCTGCCGATCATTGCCGATTCACTTTCGGCCGTAACAGAAATCCCGGGCCGGATGGAACGCCTCGACCTGGGGCAGCCATTCACGGTTCTGGTCGACTATGCTCATACTCCTGATGGCATCACTCACTGTCTTGCGACGGCCCGAGCACTTTCTCGCGGACGAGTGATTCTGGTCTTCGGGGCTGGTGGCGATCGCGATCGCGAGAAACGCCCATTGATGGCACAGGCAGCAGATTCTGCGGACTCGATCATCGTAACCTCGGACAATCCTCGTTCGGAATCTCCTCTGAAGATCATCGAAGACATCTGCCAGGGGTTTGCGTCGCTGGATCATGTTCAAACCTGCGTCGATCGCAATCTGGCGATTCAGATGGCCGTCAAGATGGCTCAGCCCGGAGATGCGGTCATCATCGCCGGACGAGGCCATGAATCGATCCAGCAAATTGGTACTCGTTCCATCAGTTTTGATGACAGAAAAGTCACTCGTCGGATCCTGCGGGAATTGCTCGCGTCGCGATCCGATTCAGAACACCGTATCCCCAATGCAGTTCCCGCCTGATTCATAGTTCCACATTCCCGCTCCAATCCTCGCCGCAGGGGTCTGTCCCCTGAACCCCAACGAACCTGGATCAATCATGATCAAGGTTCTGGAAATCTTCTCATGTTCCCCTGCAGTGTGACGCAGTTGATCAGGATCGTATCCGGACAGACGACAGCCCCAACGGCTGACGAACCTGTCACCGGCGTTTCCATCGACAGCCGCACGGTTAAACCGGGCGATGCGTTCTTTGCGCTGCCGGGCTCGAAGAGTCATGGAGTTCTTTACGCCGACGAAGCCATCGCTCGCGGAGCTGTGTGCGTCATTGCCGAATCCACAACCGCGGAGCAGAATCAGTCCCGGTCTCCGATGGTGCGTTTTCATTCCACCGACAGCGTGGAGATTGACAGCCGCATCATTCGAGTCCCCTCAGCACTGGCAGCTTTGCAGCAACTTGCCAACTGGAACCGAAAACAATCAGCGGCTCTGGTGATTGGCGTTACGGGCAGTGTTGGTAAGACAACCACACGGCAGATGATCGCCTCCGTATTGAATCGCGAGTTTCATGGCATCCAGAGTCCAAAGAATTTCAACAACGAGCTTGGCGTTCCACTGAGTCTGCTGCAACTCAACGCCGAACATGATTTTGCTGCTCTCGAGTTGGGAGCCGGGCGAATCGGTGACATTCGGAAACTCGCGAAGATCGCTCAACCGGAATTCGGCGTGATCACTCGAGTCGCCCAGGCCCATGTGGAAACGTTCGGAAGTCTTGATCTCATCCGACAGGCCAAGCAGGAACTTGCGGAGGCCATCAGTTCCGACGGAACCGTCTTTCTGAATGCCGATGACGCGGCCGTGCGGAAGATGGCGGATTCTGTTCAGGGCAATGTTGTGCTCTACGGGTTCAGCTCCGATGCTCATGTCCGTGCGACGAACATCGTGACAAGTACCAACCGGTCAGTAATGACAGTCGATGGTCGTGAGTTTCAGTTTCAGGGTCCTCGTCATCTCGCAACATCCGCACTGGCCGCGATCGCTGTGGGACGCACAACGGGAATGGCTGACAGTCGCATTGCGGACGGACTCGCGGGATTCCAGCTCGATGCGGGTCGCGGCCGCATGGTCAATCGTGAGCCGTGGACCGTGATCGACGATTCTTACAACGCCAGCCCCGCCAGTGTGATTGGAGCCATCCAGGGACTCGCCGACTGGCCCAATTCTAAACATCGAATTCTGGTCCTTGGTGACATGCTGGAACTCGGCCAGGATTCCACCGCCGCGCACTTTGAGATTGGACGTCAACTCGCTTCGTCAACGGTTGATCACACTCTTGTCTACGGTCAGTTCGCCGAAGATGTCGTCAAAGGCGCAAAGTCAACCGGGGTGACTCTGAATCACATCTCGCTGTTCCATAATCTGGCGACGCTGCAGGTCATGCTGGACTGCATTATGACTCCCGGTGACGTTGTGCTGATCAAGGGCTCTCGCGGGATGCAGATGGAGAATGTTGTGCAATGGCTGCAGCAACAGGCGGCAGCATACTCCACACGAGCTGCCGCGTAAAAAGTGGCCGAAAATACGACGACATCGGCAGGAACGAAAACATCCCGAGAAAACGATCCATGAATAGTCGACAGTTCAAAGCCGTCGTGATGTTATTGGTAACACTGGCCTTTGTCGGCTCCGCTGTCGCTGATGAAACGTCAACGACCGCAACGGAGACGAAAGAAACTCGCCCCACGCTCTCGCTGTTTCAGGCGCTGGTACTGGGCGTGATTGAAGGGGCGACCGAGTATCTGCCGGTCAGTTCAACGGGCCACCTTCTGATTGCCGAACATCTCATGGGGATGGATGCTGACGAACGACAAAAGGAAGCTGCCGATTCATTGGCGATCTGCATTCAGTCCGGCGCGATTCTGGCCGTGGTCATGCTGTATTTTGGACGCATTCGCCAAATCGTTATCGGTGTGCTGGGAAAAAGTCCTGACGGGCTGAAGCTTTTAATAAATCTTGTCATCGCTTTTTTTCCCGCCGCGGTGCTGGCACTGGTGCTGAAAGATTGGGTGAAGCAACATCTGTTTGGAGTCATGCCGGTCGCGGCCGCTCAGTTTGTCGGAGGTCTGATCATCATCGGTTACGGCGTGATGACTCGGAAAAGTAACCCCGATGACGGAAAAGAGATCTCTGAGATGTCACGCGGCGATGCTCTGCTGATTGGATCTCTGCAATGCCTCGCCTTCTGGCCTGGTTTTAGTCGAAGTCTCGCCACCATTCTGGGATGTCGCTTTGCAAAGCTGAAGATGATGGCGTCTGTGGAATTCAGCTTTCTGCTGGGCCTCGTCACTCTGACCGCCGCCACAGGCTACGAAGGCCTGAAGCATGGCAAGGAGATGATTGCTGACTATGGACTGGCCATGCCGCTTGTGTCTCTTGTCACGGCCTTCGTCGCGGCTGTTGTGAGCGTTCGCTTTATGGTCGGGGCGCTTGGCAAATACGGTCTCACACCGTTCGGCTATTATCGAATTCTGCTGGCCATCGCCTGCGTGCTGTGGTTACAGCATTGATCCGTCAATTCGTTTAACAGCAAGCCGCAGGCGTCAGTGCGGACCTCGACGCTCGCATGCAGACATCACCTCCGTGCCTCATGCATCTGAATCGCTCTCAGGTGTTCAAAGGGCCAACGTCTGCGACCGGCTTGCGCACGAACAAAAAGTACACGATCATACCACTGACGATGACGACGGCCATGCCGCCCCACAACTGCCAGCGAACCGTTCCCAGCACAAACAACCAGCCCGCCAATGCGATCAGGCTGGGAATCGGATAAAGCCACATACGAAATGGCATAGCGACATCCGGCCGAGTTGTCCGCAGAACATGCAGTGCCAGAATCTGCGCCACGAATTGCACGAGAATTCTCACGACCACCGCCGCGTCAATCACCGTCTGCAGTGGCAGATAACAAAAGACGGCTGTTAACGCTCCAAGAGTCCACAACGAAACGACAGGATATTTTCGAGTCGGATGGACCTTCGCAAACTGGGGCAGGAAATCTCCATTCACGGCCGCCGCAAACGGGATGCGTGAATATCCCAGCGTGATGGCAAACATGCAGGCCAGAACAGTCCAGAGAATCAATCCCGTGAACCAGACTGCAATCTGCCGACCGTACAGCGTTTCCATAAACAGCGAAGCGATCTGCGTCGACTTCATTGCTTCTTCCCACGGCACGACCGCAATGATCGACAGATTCATCGTCAGGTAAATGCTGGCAACAACAATCACCGAAGTGATCACAGCCCGCGGAATCGTCTTGCCGGGATTTCGAACCTCATCACCCAGATGACAAATATTGTAGTATCCCAGATAGTCGTAAATCGCGATCAGCATGGCTCCGCCTAAACCACTGACCCACTTGCTATCAACTTTGAAGGCATCCGGCGGCAAAGTAATCAACGCACTGTTGAAATTCAGCAGGCCCGACACAATAACTGTGGCCACCGTGATGATCGTCCCTACGCAGAGAATCAGCCCCATCTGGCCAACAATGTCAATGCGACGCGACAGGAGCCATGTGACCATCACACAGCAGAATGCCGCCACGGTATTGGGTCCGCCCGGGATATGCCATTGCTTCAGAGTTTCCGTCATCTGGGGCCAGATGAATTCCACATACGGCATCGCCCCGATGTAGCCCGACGCAACTTCCAGAGTCCCGCTGACCAGAAACTGCCAGACAAACAGGAACGGCAGTAACCTCGCCCAGGGTGATCGATGGCGACCAAAGATCTCACGCAGGAAATGATATGTGCCGCCGCTGCCGGGAAGAGCAGCTCCCAGTTCGCTCCAGACCAGGCCGTCACAAATGACAAGGACCGCCGCAATGATCCACGCGATCAAAGCTTGCGGTCCATTCATGGCGGCAATGAACAGTGGGATCGTGACAAAAGGGCCGATCCCGACCATGTTCGAAATGTTTAAAGCGATCGATTGAGGCAACCCGAGCCCACGAACCAGCGATGTTTCTGGCGGCTCGCTACCAGTCGTCGCGGGCGATGGAGGAATCTGATCATTCAATGCTAATCACTCCCCTCCCGCTTAAAGCGTAACGGCGCAGGCCGTCCGGTGAGTACTTCATCATTCACAACGACACCGGATTGCTCGCGCAATTCCGCTCCAACGCAGCGTTATCACCCGGGCAAAACGGCGTTGTGATAAATTTCCTGGACGTCGTCGCAGTCGTTGAGAAGATTGATGAACTTCTCGAACATCGGCACGTCATCAGCACTCAGCTCTTTGTTCGCCTGAGGATGGAACGTGATTTCCTGGACTTCCAGATCAATTTTCGGGAACGCTTCCAGCAACGCAGTCTTGGCTTTGTAGAACTCACTGGCCGGAGCAAACACTGTGACCTG
>JBILXT010000612.1:0-3436 GCA_044378235.1 Planctomycetaceae bacterium | reverse complement strand
CTTTAGCAAGATCCACGTCCTCCCCCCTCGTTTTTTATCTTGACAGAGCAATAGCAGCCATCAAGGATCGGTTGCCCCGGGAACTGGTGTTGCAGTTCGGCGGATTCTGCTGCTAGTCTTCACCACCGCGCGAGGAAACAGGCTTCAATCAGCCCTGGACGGATCCCGGAGTTGTGCGGTGGGAAGTGATTTCATCGGATGGTCACCAGAAACTCTCACAATCAAAGCAGCAGACGATCGAGCCGACAAGGGCTGCGACGTCCGATGTCTATGCTTGCTTGTGCGGCGATGTTGGCGATGTCAGGGTGCATGAACGCTCAGAATACTCGCTTTCCGTCGCTTTATACGTGGTATCCGGCCGCAGAGAACGACGCGTACGAGAGAACCGATCCGTTTCCTGATCCGGACATCGGCCCATCAATGGAATCGACTCCTCGCGGCTACGAGCGACCTCGAAGTGAATCTCGCAAAGCCGCGGAACAGAGAATGTTTCAGGGAATGCCTGTTGGGCCGGAATATGTTCGCCCCGGTGTGCCTCAAGGCCGCAGCAGCGACGAACGCGTTCTTCAGTAGACGGTTCGAGGATTGTGTTGACGCTGGCCGTTAATTGGTCACCGCAACCACGGTTCATGCGCTGCATCATGGTCCTGAAGCGTAACCTCACGAGCCGTCCGGTGAGTACGTGGAGAGAATGACATGTTTCAGCCAGACACGCGAACAGCCGGCTATCAGCGATGGCAAAAGCTTGGCTTTCTGCACTGGCGAGTTCCGTCGTCGGCTTTGCAGCCGCTGATTCCGCCTCAACTCACGATCGAAGAATTCGACGGCAGTGCCTGGCTGGGGCTCGTGCCATTTTCGATGGAGCGCATCCGTCCGTGGTGGTTTCCTGCGGTGCCGGGTATCTCATGGTTCCTGGAGACCAACGTGCGTACTTACGTCGTCAATCGAGAAGGCGTGCGCGGTGTTTGGTTTTTCAGCCTTGATGCAAATCAGCAACTGGCTGTCTTTGTGGCAAGGACCTTTTGGCATCTTCCATATCGAATGGCGCAGATGTCGATGACTGTCGGCAAGTCCCTCGATGGTTTGACGCAATTGTCTTACCGAGGAACACGAACCGACAAGCCTCCGGCGGAATATGAAGTGTCCTTGTCTGTCGACCTGCGAACTCCTGCATTGCCAGCGGCGGCCAATACGCTCGAACATTTCCTGGTGGAGCGATACGTTCTGTTTGCCCTGAAGCCGAACGGCAATCTCATGACTGGTCAGGTGCACCACGAACCCTATCGGATTCGGCCGGTCACATCGTGTCGAGCTTCCCAGTCCCTTTCATCTGCGGAAGGCTGTCCGACACTTGCCGCACCGCCTGATCATGCCGTGTACTCCGAAGGTGTTGATGTCCGAGTTTCCCCACTGAAGTGACCGCATGTCATCGAATCGGGATTGATCAACGGCTGATAAGTCGCCAAATTGCCGATGTGCATGTTCAGCCTTCCTGCTTCACTGGACGGCAACCCTAATCTCAACGACCGTCGATCACCAATGCTTCAAGTCAATCCTCGCATCCAAATTCCCGACACGGAGTTCCAGCTTGCCTATGCTCGGAGCGGTGGGCCGGGAGGACAGAACGTCAATAAAGTAAGTTCCAAGGCGATCATGACCTGGGACATCACCAACACGTCGTCCTTGCCGGCAGACGTCAAAGAGCGATTCATGGCTCGCTACGGTCGGCGAATTACGAAAGAGGGATTCCTGCAGATCACCAGTCAGCGTTATCGAGATCAGGGTCGAAACGTCGAAGACTGTCGCTCCAAACTGGCCGAGCTGATCCTTGCGATTGCCACGCCGCCTGTGAAAAGAAAGCCCTCAAAGCCATCTCAGGGCGCGAAGCAGCGCCGCCTGAACGAAAAGCACGTTCGCGCAGATCGAAAACAGAACCGTCGCCGCCCGGGAATGGGCGATTGACTTCACGAACAGGGGCTGCTACTTCGCCAAGTTGACTCGCACAAGTTCTTTGTCGTTGCGAGCAAACACGCTCTTCATTGCAAAGGCGGGATGTGACCAGATCGTCATACGACGCTGGACCGGTCGAGTCGGCTCGACAAGCTTCGCCCGACTGATCTCTTTATAGCCCGTGTCCGAAAGGTTCGCGATGATCAGATCGCCCTGCTCGTTGTGCAGGAAATAGCGATCTCCGTTGGGCACGATAAAGGCATTCCACCAGCGGCCGCTGCCAGTTGCTTCCAGTGATTCCCATACTCGACTTCCATCCTCAGTGTTCAGACAACGCAGTTGTCCATAACTGCAGACTCCGAAAATGTTCCTGTCGTTCACAACTGGCGTGGGCATGATCGAGTGCAACTTATCCGTTTGTTGTTCATTCACGCCGTTGCCCTTCCACAGCAGCTCGGCCTTATCCGCGCTGACCTTCAGCATGCGCGGGCCTTCATAGAATGACGTGAGAAACAAACGGTCATCCAGCTTGCGCGGCATGGGAATACTGAGACCGGCCTTGATGTCCCAGGGCATTTCCCACAGCACTTTGCCGGATTCAGGATCCAGTGACGAAACGGCCGACGGATGCCAGATAATCAATTGGCGTCGCCCGCCGAATTCGTAAATCACCGGCGGACAGTACCCTGTGCCGGGATCGTTAAGCGATCTCCAGATTTCCTCGCCGGTGACTTTATCGAAGCAGATCACCAGTCCATCTTTGACACCGCCGACGAGCGTGATGAGTTTGTTACCATCAACCAGCGGCGAAGAGGCCATGCCCCAGATGGGCAATTCTGTACCAAAGTCTTTCGGGAAATTCTTCTGCCAGAGGATCTTTCCATCCGTGACATTCATGCAGAACATGTCGCCCTGAGTTCCGATAAAGTAAACTCGATCCTCATCAATGACCGGAGTCGCTCGCGGTCCCGCCGGATAGCTGACGGTGTATCGAGTAAAGTACTGGTGCTTCCAAAGCTCTTTCCCAGTCTCGGCGTCAAAGCACAACAGGCGTTCGAATTCTCCGTCTACGATGCGATCCGTCAGGAAAACACGCCCGTCAGCCACTGCTGGCCCGGAATAGCCTTCCGCAACAGGAGCCGACCAGACTCTCGGCAACAAGCCGTTCGTTTCAAATTTCTCAACGATCCATTCTTCATGCCAGACGCAGTCACGCTTCGGACCACCCCACTGAGGCCAATCATCGGCTTGAGAAAAACTCGGTGAAACCACGAGGCAGAGCAATGTCAGCAGGTGTCGCCAATCGAGCGGTACGTGTTGAAAGTTCAGCATCATTTATTCTCCAGCGTTCGCAGACGCAACATTGGTTCAGAATCGCCCAGTCGCCGATCTGTACGGGGAATGATACCGCTTTCGATCTCAGCTGTCATCGAACGCATCATGTTCGTGCAAACCGTGGTTGGTTGAGCGAGATGAAGTGCGAAAT
>JBILXT010000211.1:0-12223 GCA_044378235.1 Planctomycetaceae bacterium | reverse complement strand
AGCTTGCGGCAACGGCTTCACCCGCTGATGGGGAAGCCTTGCGTTTCGCAAGAAAACTGACGTCGAGTCCTCACACGATTGAGGATGCCGATGTGGTTCGATTGAAGGAGCATTTCACGGATCATGAGGTGGCTGAAATTATCCAGCTCGTTTGTGATTCAAACGCGTTCGACAGGATCACAGAATCACTCCGGCTGAAACTGGAATTCTGATTCACCGCGTTCTCCTTGTTCTGATTCTATTTGGTGGCGCCGTTCCTGAAGCCCGTGTCTCCCCTAGAGAAGGTGAATCACATGCCTAAACAGACGATCCTCAGCCTGGTCCTGGCTCTGATGGCGGGAGTGGCCTTTGGAGCCGATTCTCCTGTCAAGACTCCTCGGCCCATCCCCGCAACGCGGACGGAGATGAAGGAACTTCTGGAAGATATGAAGAAACGGCCGTATCGCATCCCGCTTCCTGAGCCGACAGAGAAAGAGAAGCAGGAGCTTGGCGAACGCAGCACCAACTATGAAGCGAGATTGAGGTTTAATTATATCCCGGTGGCGGAAGGAACTGTGTTTGGAGCCGGACGCCCAAGAACTGCGGCTCCAGCTGGAACACCCGGATCAGCGAATGCTCCACGTTCGGATTTTTCCCGCAACGCCGATGAGAACATGACGCTGACATACCAGTTCAAAACGATGCTGTTCTGGATCGTGGCTCGGACTAATAATTGTCAGTACTGCCTCGGCCATCAGGAGTGGAAGCTTTCCGCCACCGGCATGACTGACGATGCGATTGCCGCACTGGATGCGGACTGGTCTGACTACAGCGAAGCGGAACAGGCTGCGTTCGCGTATGCACGGCTTCTGACCTATGAGCCTCATCTGCTGTCGGATGAAGTGGTCGCGAAAGTGGCGAAGCATTATACGCCGTTGCAGATCGTGGAGATGACCATGTCCATGGGCGGCAACAATGCCATCAATCGCTGGAAGGAAGGGATTGGTATTCCGCAGTCATCCGGCAATACGTTTGCGGGGCGAGGTGGCTCAGCACCGGCCGTAGAACATTCCGATACGTTCCTGACGCCAACATCAACGAGATTTAAGGATGCTCGTTCGATCGTCGCACCGCTGGAGATCTTTAACGGTAAACCGAGCGGCCAGGGCATTACGAATCGCCCAAAACTGGAAACGCGTGACGAAGTCCTGGCGATATTGAAGTCTGCCTCTGAGCGAACGGCTCGGCTGCCGCTTGTGGACGAAGCTGTTGTTGCCGCCTGGCTGAAGGACAACAGTCAGGATATTCCAGTGACGGCATGGGTGCGATTGATCGCGAACTTTCCGAACGAAGGCCGGGGGCGACTGCCAAGTCTGGCGTCGCGGGAAAAACAAACCGGAGAACTGACGGAACTACAGAAGGCCCAGTTGAACTGGATTATTGCTCGCCAGGATCGAGCATGGTACGCCGTCGGGCAGGCTTTCAAAAAACTGAAGTCTCTCGGTCAGACGGAAGATCAGATCTTCGCACTGGACGGGGAGTGGAAAGAGCTGAGTGCTGTGGATCAGGCGTTATTCCGATTTGCAAAGAATCTTGCCGCTTCGCCGATTGCTTCATCCGACGAAGACGCGGCTACTGCGCTGCAGCAGACAAGTCCGAGTACCGTGGTGCAAACCGTTAACCATGTCGCCAGTTGTGCGTATTTCAATCGCGTGACAGAGGCGGCAGGACTGCCAATTGACTAATGGTCAACTAAGCTGCGACACCGGGTTTATCCCCGTGGAAATAGGCTTTTGGACTACTCGTCTTCCAGTTTAGGGGAACGTGCATAGTGCAAAAGCCCGTAAATCACCGGGATAAACTCGGTGGCGAACGGAAGTTCGCTGGTTTGAGCATTAGATTATGGGCCTGTGGTGATAGGCGATCGTCGCGGGAATTCTCTGATCTGAAGGAAACCTTTCCATGGCGTCAGGATTACGCAGGTCTGTCGGCTGCTGTGGCATCGCGCTGGCGATGTTGATTGCTCGGCCGTCGATGGCTCAGGTGAATGCAGAGGCGACTGTGGCTCCGGCAGCGGAGGGAACTTCCAGCGACACGATTGCTCCACCAGCGCCGGGGCCTGAACTGTTGAAATACACACCCGAGCAAATCGAAGCGGCTTATGAAGGCAAAAAGATGCCTGAAGCTGTTGCGATGTATCTGGTAATCGTGCGAGGCGGACAGCTCGATGGCCGAAGCGGCTGGTTTCATTCGGCGGAGAGTCGTTTCTCATGGGAAAGGCTGGCTGAGCAAAATGGAATCAAGCCAGAAGACTCATTGCCCCAGGCACAGTTTTCGGGCGATAAGAGCATCTTTGATCAGCTTGACCGAGACCACGATGGAACTTTGAAGAGTTCCGATCTTGACTGGTCCGATGAGAATCCGTGGGTGCAGCAGGCCTATATGATCGGCCGCATCTTTCGCAGAATCGAAGCCAGCGGAGATGGAAAACTCACGGCTCAGGAGTGGCAGGAGTTCTTTGCGAAGATTGCCGGAGAAAATGATTCCATCCGCATTGAGCAGTTGCGGAATGCATTGATTCCGCCGGGCAGCGGCTTTTCCCCAGGTGACATGCCGAGTAAAGAGGTTTTGATTAACGGGTTGATGGCGGGTGAGATTGGTTCGCTGCAGGAAGGTCCGGGCGTCGATCAACTGGCACCCGATTTCGAACTGCGTCCTTTGGGTGGAGGTGAACCGATCCGGTTGTCAGATCGCATCGGTCCAAAGCCGGTTGTCCTTGTCTTCGGAAATTTTACGTGTGGACCATTTCGATCGATGTATCCGTCGGTAGAAGCTGTTCATGAACGTCAGAAAGAGAACGCCGACTTCCTGATGGTTTACGTGCGCGAAGCGCATCCGACGAACGGCTGGGCCATGAAGTCGAATGAAAAGGCGGGGGTAGCTGTGGCTCAGCCAACAACCCTCGATGAACGTCGTGCCGTAGCGGAACAATGTGCCGCGAAGCTCAATCCCACAATGCCATTACTGGTTGATGACGTGAATGACGCCGTCGGGAATGCTTATAGTGGAATGCCAGCTCGGTTGTATGTGATCGATACCGAAGGCAAAGTGGCCTACAAAAGTGGTCGCGGACCTTTCGGATTTAAACCCGAGGAAATGGAGCAGTCGCTTCTGATGTTGACGTTCGAGAGAGAAAACGGGTTTGGAGAACCTGCGAAGAAGTGATTCTCGCGTGTGATGATTTCTGATGAAGGTCGGGGCCGTTGAATCCCATCGTGTTTCACATTATCAGCGGCGATGCCTTCTTCAGCGGTCTGGCGATGTTGCTGGCCGTGGTCTGTTATCGCTGGTACCACAGACTTAAGCCGCTTGATTCTGCAAGGATACGGCTTCTCCTGCTGATCCTGTTTATGTCTGGACTGACCGGCGTTGTCTTCTCTTCAACGCCGATGCCTCTCTGGCTTGCGGCACTGCTGACGTGTATCACTTTGGCCTGGTGTGGAACGCAGTGGTACGGAGCATCCCGGTGCCTCAGGACGCATCGCGCGGTCGTGGTGCTGATGGTGGTCAGCTGGAGTCTTGCCGCGGCACTGGAGGTTCCGTGGCGACTGCTGCCAGTCACCGCGATGGCGCCCGTGAATGCGATGACTGTGATTGGTGACTCAGTCAGCGCGGGGATGGAGGAAGGCGAGGCGGAAACGTGGCCTTCTTTGTTGTCACGGCAGCACGGCCTGCAAATTCAGGATCTTTCGCATGTCGGCGAAACAGCAGGATCGGCGTTGAAGCGAGCGACGAAGACCGGCATTGAACACGATTATGTGATCGTGGAAATCGGCGGCAATGACATTCTGGGATCAACCTCTGCATCTCAATTTGAGACTGATCTGAATGCTCTTCTGAGCGAGCTCCGCCGGGAGAATCGACAGGTTGTAATGTTTGAATTGCCGCTGCCCCCGCTTTATCACAGTTACGGGATGGCTCAGAGACGACTGGCAAGAAAGTATAACGTCGCCCTGATTCCCAAACGGTATTTCCTCACCATTCTGGCCACCGGCGATGCAACGCTCGATTCGATTCATCTGAGTCAGTCCGGTCATCAGAAAATGAGTGATCTGGTGTGGCGTCTGAGTCTGCCAAAATGAACGTTTCTATAGACACAGGGTGTGGACGCCTGTTGTGTTTGTTGAGGCGGTGGAAGCGATTCTGACTTTGTGTTCGAGGGCGCCCTGTCCTGAGCTTGCTCACCAGCATTTTTTTTCGTACCTAGAGCTTTGTCAAGAATTGAGTTTCGGGTAGTGGACCTTGCTAAAGGTCCTGCAGCTAAGGGATCTTTAGCAAGATCCACTACCTTCACCTCGAATTCACTTTTCGTGACGGAGCACTCGTTGTTCAAACAGTTGCACAAAGAGAAAAACGTTCATCAAGGTCGTTGGGGATTCAACTCTTCCAGCGGCCACGTTTAAGGCTCATTTCGATTCAGATCTCCCGCGAACACTCGACTGTCTGTAGACTTGAGCCTGAGCCGCTAGCCGACTAATCTGTCAAACCGGCTAACGCCTTCGGCTCAGAGTGTATTCCTGCATGTTTGCAACTCCGGTCAGTCTGTTATACCGACTCCGCGGGACCGATGAGGTCACTGCCTGGGGGCGATTCGTCGATTTGTATACGCCGTTGCTTTATCACTGGGCCAATAAGCTGGGCCAGCAGGATTCAGACAGCGCGGATCTGGTGCAGGACGTTTTCCTGATTCTGTGGCGAAAGCTGCCAGAGTTTGAATACGATTCGGGCAAGAGCTTCCACGCGTGGCTCCGCACGATATTCCTGAATCGTCATCGATCTCGTTTGCGTCAGCGGTGTACGGTCCAGGGAGACTCGCCGGGCCTGACTGGTATTGATTGCAGCGTGTCAGATGTCATTGACCAGCTGGCTCATGAGGAGGACACTCGATTCCTGATTCGGCAGGCATTTCGGCTGATTGAGGGCGAGTTCTCCGCAGTGCAGCAACAGGTATTCCGAGCTTATGTTCTTGAGGAGCAGTCGCCGGAGACAGTGGCCGACGCGATGGGGATCAGTCCGGGGACGGTTTATGCCATCAAATCGAAGATTCTGAGCCGTCTGCGTCAGGAATTGCACCAAATCCTGGAGTAACTTCAGTTTCTGGTCGGATTCCGGAAGAAGTTCGGTGATCGTTGCGTACTCCTGCTGATTCAATGAATTTCTGAGGAGTAAAAGGCAGAATGTCGCCGAGCCAGTCATGTCCGCTACCCAATAAGCTGCGAGAGTTGATCGACGGTCGTGTCGACGAACCGGACCTCTCTGCGCTGGCGGAGCATCTGGAGCAGTGCGGACATTGTCAGTCACAGGCGAGAACCCTGTTTTCTTCCGATACGCTGGTGGAAACGCTGCGAGGTCCTGAAGTCTCTACGGATCTGATCAATGCGAATGTTCCGCAGCATTTGATCGCCGCACTGAAGATGATTCCGAACAGTGATTCGGCGGTGCGGCTCAGCGCTGATGGGCTGTCGCGTGAACAGAATCTGTCGCTGGATGATCTGGGGCTTGGTTTTCTGCAACCGGCTGAGCAGACCGATGAGATTGGCCGCCTGGGACACTATCGAATTCTGCAGGTGCTGGGGCGAGGCGGGATGGGAGTGGTCTTCCTGGCGGAAGATCCAAAGCTCCGTCGCAAAGTTGCACTCAAAATCATGTTGCCGAAGATCGCCAGCATCCCGGCTGCTCGGGATCGTTTTCTGCGCGAAGCCAAAGCCGCCGCCAGTTTGAAGAACGATCATATTGTCACCGTGTATCAGGTCGACGAAATCAACAGCGTGCCGTTTCTGGCGATGGAGCTGTTGCAGGGCGAATCGCTGGAAGAGGCTCTTCGCGGCGGGCGACGTTTCAGTATCGCGGAAACAATTCAGATTGCTCGTGATATCGCGCGCGGCCTCGCGGATGCTCATGACAAGGGGCTTGTCCATCGAGACATCAAACCGGGAAATCTTTGGCTCGAAAGAACTCCCGACGAAGCGATGCGAGTCAAGATTCTGGACTTCGGCCTGGCTCGCGCGGAAGTTGAGGACATCCACATCACGGAGTTCGGCACGATCGTCGGCACGCCGGCCTTTATGGCTCCGGAGCAGGCTCGTGCCGATCGTGCGATCGATGGCAAAGCCGATCTCTTTTCCGTTGGCTGCGTGTTGTACGTATTGTGCACGGGTGAGATCCCGTTTAAAGCAGACACCACTGTCGGAACGCTTATGGCCCTGGCTCTGAATACGCCTTTGTCGCCCGATCAAAGGAACGAAGCGGTTCCGGCAGCGTTGTCTCGTCTGACCATGCAATTGTTGGAGAAGGATCCCGCGAAGCGACCGCAGTCAGCACGAGAGGTGGTTGAACGACTACGTCAGATCGAGCAATCTCTCAACGCCCCGATGATTGCTATGAATGGAACGCTGTCGGGCGTCGGTGGTGAAACGCTGCTGGGCTTTTCGAAACCGATCAATGAAATGCCGGTCTCGGTAACTCAGCCTGCTCGTTTCAGGACAAGGCGTGCTCTGAAGATTGCCACAGCTGCTTTCATCGCGGCCTTTGTGTTCATCGTGGCCTTCGTCTTCATCGCGGCCTTCGTCTTCATCGCGGCCTTCGTCTTCATCGTGGGAGAAGTTTTCTTCTGGAAAACTCCGGACGGCAAGGTCGTTCGCATCGAATCCAATGACCCTTCGATCATGCTGGCCTTCGGTAACGGAGAACTCAAAGTCACTGGCGCGTACGATAGGATCAAGCGAATCGTGGCAAGCCGCAAAAACTAAGCTAAACGTCTTGACCACTCCTAATTAGTTTCTTATCACATCGCCATCAGGGGTGGACTTGTGTTGCCATTATTTCAACGCATCTTCAAATTTTATTCATTTTTGTGTATTTTGATTTGAAGCAAAGATGAAACTGTGCGAAATTTGTGCTGAAAGTAGCAGCAGATTCGCTGTTTTTTTCCACGTTCTACTTAAGGAGTCATTTGTGAAAACGAAGAGTTTGAGCAGATATCGGGGCTTTACCCTGATTGAGTTGCTGGTGGTGATTGCCATTATCGCCATCCTGATTGCATTGTTGTTGCCCGCCGTGCAGCAGGCTCGTGAAGCCGCACGACGAACACAGTGCAAGAATAACCTGAAGCAGTTGGGGATCGCGATTCACAACTATCACGACACCTATAACCGCTTTCCACAGTTGACGTTCGGAACTGAAGCTCCAACCGGCGCGGGTCAGTGGGGTAGTGAATGGCGCGGTAACAGCGTTCACACAATGCTGCTTCCTTACGTTGAACAGGCCAACATCTACAGCCGTTATGACCTGAATCGATTCTGGGACGCAAATCAGGCCGGTAACGTCAACCGAACTCTCGGTCAGACAAAGATTCCAGCGTTCCTGTGCCCTTCAGATCCAGGGATCATCACGAACGGTGACGGCGGTAACAATTACGGTGTGAGCACTGGTCCGAACCTCGGATGGGAAGCGAACGTTACACGCGCCGTTGGCTTCGTTCATCGTCGCCGCTCAATGGCGATGCGAGACATTGTTGACGGCACATCGAACACGATTGCGTTTGCTGAAATCGTAAAGGGTGACGGCGATAACGGGATCTATACCCTGAAGAAGGGTGACTACATTCGCAACATCTCCGTCGCAGCGTTGACTCCAGTGAAGCCGACGTCAGCACAGATGGAGACATACGGAACTTCTTGTGCGGCAGGCACTGCCGATCACCGCAGCACCGGCGGCTGGAGCTGGTCTTCTCCGATGATGGACGACACAGGTGTTAACACTATTGTAACACCAAACTGGAAGTATCCAAACTGCCATGAGTGTTCAGGCTGCGGCGAAGGTGATGCTCGCGGTGTCTGGGCAACTCGAAGCTATCACACCGGTGGTGTTCAGGTTTGCCTGGCCGACGGTTCTGTGCGGTTCATCTCCGAGAACATTGACTTTGTATTGTTCCAGAACGTTGGAAGCTCAAACGGCGGTGAGACGCTGGGTGAATTCTGATAGCTGTTGTACTTGATATCGATAATCCGTCAGGCCTCGTGCCTGACGGATTTTTTTGTAATATGCAGTCACGTTATTCGATTCAAAAAACCTTGAAACAACGATCAGGAACTCAGAAAATGTCGCTTTCTCGCTTTGTTCTGTCGGCCGCTTTGCTTGCTCCGTGTGCCTTGGTAGGCTGCGGTCCCTCTATTGAATCCGTCCCCGTGCAGACCAGTTCCGCGGCCGATGAAATCAAAAAGGGACTGGAAGAAATTGCAAAGACCGGGGAAGTCGGAAGCAGTGTGGAAGACATTCGCATGAACTCCGGCAAACTCTCCGATCAGTCAAAGGTCACAGCACTTCGAGCTGGTCTTGACGAATTGGCCGGTCTGAAAGATCCAGCCAAAGTGAAGGCTAAGGCTGAGGAACTGATCAAGGGTCTCTAGTGCTCCGTCAGGATAAAGAATTCGGGTTGGTGGTAGTGGATCTTGCTAAAGATCCCTTCGCCGCTGGACCTTTAGCAAGGTCCACTACCCGAAATTCAGATGTTGACAAGATACTAGTGCGTTCTCAACCCTTGAACTTCGGGTTCTTCACATCAGCCGCTGGGCGCTAGCCCACGGTTCAAAACCGGACGCTAGCGCGTTCCGGCTGATTATCAAAACCCCGAATCTAAGCGTTCAAAAAGCACTAGTACAATTTCGCGGAAGGTCATTGAGGGGAGGCTGGCCCTGAGCCGGCCTCCTGAGGCCAAAACCTTCTTTGTGGTTGGTGGATGGAGGAGGCGAGTGTGCAGAAGTCCTTCTGGCAGCGCCGTCGTCGACGAATTATTGTGCTTTCGCTGCTTGCTATTGCAGTCGCCTGGTACAACGACCTGTTCTCCGCCTGTTTAAACAAGTGGGCTAAAAGCGCGATCGCCATCGATCATCTCGATGAAGCGCAGAGATTGCTGACGACCGCCGAGTTGTTCAGTGAGAAGAATCCAGAAACAAGTTTTCTGTTAGCTCGCGTGGCGAGGAAGCAGAGTCGTCCCGACGACTTCCGCGATCATTTGCGAGCCTACGTCGCCCGCGGTGGCCTTGACGCCGTAGCGCAGGCTGAAAATCTTCTTGCCGCGGCGTCTTCCGGGCAAGCGCCGGAGCTTATGGGGCAGCTCGCAGATTTGCTGGTTTCACAAACTGCAGATACTGACGAAGTCTGCTATGCCTTTGCCAACGGGTTCCTGATTGCCAACGATCTTGAGCAGGCTTTTGTCTTAATTCATGAATGGAAGCAGAGCTTTCCGGAAGATCCGCGGCCGCATTATGTCAACGGTCGTGTTCAGGATCATCTGAGCAATCAGCATGGGGCCGAACAGGAGTATCGGGCCGCATTGGATCGCAGACCTGACCATTATCCGTCGGCGTTTGCTCTGGGACGACTCCTGCTGCAAAACAACCATCCGAAAGAAGCGCTCGAGTTCTTTCGTCGTTGTCGAGCCATGAATTACGATGCGGCGTCACGCATTGAAGAGGCAAAGTGTTTGCGGCAAATTGGAGATATAGAACAGGCCCGTGAGATCCTTGTTGAAGTCACGTCGCTGTCGGTTGAGCAGCTTCGCACGGCTTATGATTGTGTCTCTGAACCTCTGCAGGGTCGTCCGGATTTGGCTGAACTTGGCAGCCTGTTGGTCAGCATTGGTTCTGCAAAGGATGCACTTCCGGTGCTCGAAGAGGCTCTGAAAGCCAATCCCCGAGATCTTGATGTTCGTTATATGCGCGGGATCGCCTTGCGTGAAACCGGGAGTGTTGAGGAGGGCGGCAAGGAAATACAGTCCGTCTCCACATCGCGGCAGGAATTATCGCGTGCTGACGCCATTGTTGACACGATCGATCTGGCACGACCTCATGTCGCCGAGAGAATTGAGATTGGTGAAATCTATTTGCGCAATGGGTCATTGAAGACGGCGGAGTTCTGGCTTCTCAGCGCGGTGTCTCATGAGCCGACGAATCGCAGGGCTCACGAATTGTTGGCGGAACTGTATACGATTTGGGCAGAGATCGATCCGCAGGTTGAGGCAGACCGAGCTGATGCGTTCCGGGATCGATTGAAGGCTCTTGATGCCACTGCAAACAAGTCGACGCTGCCCGACGAGGCAAAGAAATGACAGTGAGACGAGAACTGCAGAGGCACAACCTGAACAGTCATCGTTGTGTTCGGCCTCGGTTAAGAAGCCGCATCACGATGCTGGTCCTGCTGACTTTTATGTCCGGCTGCCAATCAGAACCTGGTCCCGCAAAACCTGATGTTTCGCAGGATTCTCCGGATTCAATTCAGTTTCAGAATGCGACAGAGAGTTGGAAACTTGACGCCTCCTACTGGAACGGTCGTGAAGGCGGTTTGTACGGAATCGTCGAGTCACTTGGAGGTGGAGTCGGCATCATTGATATTGATCGCGATGACTGGCCGGATGTTGTACTTCCCGGAGGCGGAAAGCTGTCGAAAGATTCAGATCCTGTGATCTCCGGTCTGTCTCCTTCCTGCTGGCGAAGCCGTCAGGGAACAACTTTACAGAACATCAATGACGTCTGTGGGATCAACTTTGCGAATTACTATTCACATGGCACGGCCGTCGGAGATGTCAATAATGATGGGTTCCAGGACATTCTGATCACAGGTTTTGGAGGCGTCGATCTCTGGATCAATGCTGGCGACGGGACATTTGAACTTCAGGCAGGGCAGGCCGCTGCCAATGATGCTTCCTGGAGTTCCAGTGCAGGATGGGGCGATCTGGATGGGGATGGTACGCTGGATTTGTATCTGGCTCATTACGTGGACTGGAGCCCGGCTAATAATCCCGTGTGCCCAAGTCCATCGCCTGAACACGAACAGGATGTCTGTGCACCTCGACGATTTAATGGACTGGATGATGCTGTGTTTCGGAACAACGGGGCCGGAGCGTTTGTCGATCAGACAAAGGCCTGGGGACTGGAGCCGCAGGGAAAAGGTCTCGGTGTTCTGATGGCGGATCTGGATCATGACAACGATCTGGACGTTTATGTCGCCAACGATACCACCAATAACTTCGTTTACTTGAATCAGGGCCAGGGAGAACTGCGGGAGACCGGTTTGCTGAGTGGCGGTGCCGTGGATGCCGAGGGGAAGCCCAACGGAAGTATGGGGCTTGACTATTTCGATTTTGATCATGACCAGTCAGGCGATATCTGGGTCACGAACTTCGAACAGGAATCCTGCGCGCTCTACAAGAATGTTGGCAGTGGAAATTTTCTGCATGTAAGCCGCAATACAGGGATTGCGGCACTGAGCGGACTTTATGTGAGCTTTGGAACCGTCGCTCGCGATTTTGATGGTGATGGCGATCCGGATATCGTCGTGGCCAATGGTCATGTGATCTATTACCCGAACAAGGCTCCCTTTGCTCAGCAGTCACTGGTGCTGCAGAATGAGAATGGCGAAAAGTACTCCCGCGTGCCAATGGCGGAGGACTCCTATTTCTCGCAGCCACATGTCTCGCGGGGGCTGGCCGCGAGTGACCTGAATCGCGATGGTCGAGTCGATGTGATTGTCACGCAATTGAATGGGCCGGCCCAGATCCTGGTCAACGAGACCAGACATCAGGGGCGTTCGTTGAGGATCGAGCTGCGGGGAACGCAATGTAATCGTGATGCGATCGGCGCCCGAGTCGTGCTGCACCTTCCGAACGGCGACCGGACAAGCTACATTGTCGGCGGCGGGTCGTATCTCTCGTCATCGGAGTTGTGCTGTGAGTTTTTTGTTCCAACAGACCTTGAGAAGGTCCGAGCGACGATTTATTGGCCCGGCGGGAAAACTCAGGAGGTTTCCGGGCTGTGCGATGTTCCGTCATGGACCGTCGTTGAAGGGCTCGAAGCTCCATTCGCGGGGGCCAGATAGCGATATTGAATTCACAGCCATGAGCTGAGTGGACGCGACTTGTTGAGGATCAATCTGAAAGACCCTTCTCGATGCAGTTTCGCTGTCCAAATTGTCAGCACCCTTTCCGTGTCGAAGACGAAGCACGGGGTGTTCCGGAGCAGGATACGGTGGACGCCATCGAGTGTCCGTCCTGTCATAGCCGTTTCAGCCTCTCGTCGGACGACGCATCCACGGTAGTTTCGACTCCGGGAATGATGATCGCGCATTTCGAGATCCAGGAACTACTCGGAGAAGGTTCCTTTGGCACGGTCTTCAAGGCGTGGGATAC
>JBILXT010000210.1:0-12241 GCA_044378235.1 Planctomycetaceae bacterium | reverse complement strand
CCGGTCCAGTCGGTGTCGTCTGGCCGCCGCTGTGAGTGATCCAGCTGAAACACGTCGAGGTACAACTGCCAGATGGCGTCTCGCTCCTCCGGCTGAGGCAGGTCGAGAAAGAAGATGGCATCAAAGCGTTCGGACCGCCCGAACTCTGGTGGTAACTTTGACACATCGTTCGCCGTACAGACCACGAACACATCGGACTCATGATCATTAAGCCAGGACAGAAACGTGCCGAACATCCGAGAAGACACGCCCGAGTCGCCGCTGCCGTTGACACCGGCAAAGGCTTTCTCGACTTCGTCAATCATCAGCACACAGGGAGCCATGGCGTCGATCACACGCAGAGCCTGACGTGTACGCTCTTCCGATTGCCCGACGAGAGATCCCATCAGGCTGCCCACGTCGAGAATCAGCACGGGCCGATCCACTTCACGCCCCAGAGCTTTGCAGAACTGCGACTTGCCGCAGCCCGGCGGCGACAACAGCAACACGCCACGCGGACGCTGTTGCGACGCCTCGGGACTACGAAGCTGCATGGCTCGCTGACAAAACGACTTCAGCGAGGACAATCCCCCGAGCTGACGGAAATCGTCCTGTCCGCGATACAACTCTAGTGACCCGGACTTACGTAGCGTCTGTGTCTTCAGCTCCCCAACCGCATCGGGTGTGATGCGGCCATGACGAACAAGAGACAAACTGAAGGCATTTTCTGCTTCCATGCGCGTCAGTCCGGCTGCCGCGTCTAACACGGTGACCAGTTCTGCTCCTTCCGGCAGCTCAGACGGTTCGACGGCAATGGCCCGTGCAATCTCCGCCAGTTGTTCGCGGTCCGGCAGCTCATGCTCCAGCACCACGAACAGCTTCTCAAGTTCGACCGGTAACTGCACCACTGGCGATAGCACCACCAGAATCGTGCGATTCTGCTTGCCCGCGAGAATCTGCTGCGCCAGAGCTTGTACGATCTCTGCCGACTGCAGAAACCGATGAAAGTTTTGCAGCACCAGAATGGCGGTGCCGTCCTTCGTCGCCAGACTGTTCAGCGATCGAATGGCGGCCAGCGGATCAGCGCCCGTGTTCTCCAGTGGCATGCCATCGAGCCGCAGGCCCTGATCAAGATCCCATGTCGCTAGTCGCCATTCTTCCTGGCGGCAAAGTCGTGAGATGGCCAGTAGCGCATCCTGATGCTCGTGGCTTTCAATCCAAAGTCCAGTAAAGCACGCTCGCACGTACTCAGCGAAACGTTCAATCAATGACATTGTGAAACAACTCCTGTTGTGAAGGTATTGGTGATACAGAAAGTGCAGCCGCAGAGGACGTCACGGTCCCTGCTGCAGCTGTGTCGATGAAGAAGCGGTTTGGTGAAACTCGGGCTTCAGAGCTTCGTGTGTAGACTGGCCGATCGCCTGCTCCAGAAACCGACTGGCCTCACGGCACTCGGTGCCAATGAAGCCTTTGGTCTCCACTCGCGACTGACCGTTGGGTAAGAAAGTAATTTCTATAGTCTTCAAGCGACGCCTCCCACCTGAATGGTCAATTTGACAGAACCATCGCTGAGAGGCTGCTCAAACACGGTGTGCCCTTTTCGGCGGGCTTCCAGTTTGGCTTTCTCGATAGCGTAGCCCTGCAGAAAACGATCCAGTTGCCGAGGATCTCCCCAGCGGCCTTCGTAGTTGTCGTAGGTGATGTTGGCGGTGTTGACATCGCACACGACCGGGTAACGCCAGTCCGGTAACTTCACCGCCCAGCCTGTCGCTTTGCTGCTGAACAGACTGACATCACCAAAGACTGGCTCCGGCAACACCAGTCGCTGGCACGCGGCGCGTATGGCCACGGGGTCACGGATCTCGGTCTTGATCTCCACGATATGACTCATGCAAATAGGTCCTTGTAGGAATGTCTGTTTGAAAAGTGAGTGAGAACTAGAACGGCCGCTCGTGATCTTCGTTGGCTTTGTCGTTTGTCGAATTCGCATCGGGCAGCCGGTGATGGTGGTGATGTTCCAGTCTGGTGGGCTCCGGGAACATTCCTCGCAGCAGCAGTGGTTGGTCATCAGCTAGTTCCTGAATGAGCAGCTCTGCTACGGCTGCGTGATCAGGTTCCTGATTGTGCATCTGCCGGATAACAAAGAAGCAGATCACGAGCGGTAACAGGCAGGCGATGGCCAGACCGGTACTCTCGAGCGTCAAGGCAATGATGGGATCCCAGTAACGCCTCTCGGCGATCCGCTGGCGATCCTGCTCCAGGCGATCACGGCCTGCAGCCACCGCCGCCTGCTGCTGGTGAAGCTGTGAAGTCAGCTCTGTTTGGGCAGCAATGATTTCCCTACGGGACTGAGCGTCATGCTCAACCAGCAGTTTGGCAGCTTCAGCGAGCTGTCGGCTTTCCTCAACGACCGCACCGGACTGCTCCGCCATGCGTTCGTTCTGGAGGCGTTGCTCCTGCATCGTGTCGCGTGCAAACTCCGCCAGTCGCTGATCCCTCATGTCCGGAGCGTCACCGCATCCGGCGATGATCACAAGCAGCGTCAGGAACAGGGCTCGGTGTAGAAGGGTTAAGTGTTTCATCATGGGCATGCCTCCAACGGGTCAAAAGTCGGTTCATGAGATTCTGCAGGGCTCGTCGCAGCCGGAGTTCTTTGGCCCAGCCGAGCGCCAGCAACGCGGCCAGCACACTGCTGGTCGCGATCAAAACAAACGTCATGGAGAGATCTCCAATCGGTAAAGGAACTGGTGAGTAAAGATCACAGGACCGACCACCGGTCCTGTGGTAAAAGAGAAAGCCCGCTGTCCTCAGAGAGAACAGCGGGCTCGGTTACATCAGCAATGAAAGTGAGCGGGGCTTGGAAATAGTCTGTCAGCAGTCTGAGTTTCACCGCCAGGCCTGACACTGCGTGCGATAACCACACGAAGGACATTGCAGCGGTGACGGGGACGGATAAAAGTGGCCGGCCTGAATGGCGGACCACACGGTGTGGAAGATTTGCTTCGTGCGGACCAGTTTGCTTTGCTGAAAGTTGGCTTCCAGCAACTGAACTTTGGGGTCGCGAGCCTTTGTGATCACAGCAAACTGCAGTCGCACAGGCTTGTCCGGGATGACCTGACGCACGAGGTCGGCATACAACAGCAACTGATCAGCTTGTTCGTTGGCCTGAGCAGGATTCCAGAGTGATCGTGATGTCTTGAAGTCTCGGATGACAATCGCGTCGTCTGTTTCCAGTAGCAGGTCGATATAGCCCAGCAGGTCCGGAAGTCCCTGGATCAGCATCCCTCGAAACTCTTCTTCGATACCGATGATCGTGCCTTCCGGTTGAGCCAGCTCACTGGTGAGGAATGTCCTCAACATGCGGTCAGCCAGATCATGCAGCGAGTCACTGGTTTCCGAGGCACCAAATTCCAGAGTGTCGTGGGACCGTTCGTTCCAACTGGCCTGATACACCTCCAGCAGCGTATCCAGCTCCGGCTGAGTGGCTCCGCAGAGTCGCTCTGTGAAGAAGTACTCAACCGCCGCATGAATGGCACTGCCGAAGACAAGACTGGCAGCAACTCGGTCTTCGTCAAGTCCATCAACGTACCGGAAGCGATACTTCAACGGACAACTCTGAAAGGTTCGCACGGCACTGTACGACAGATAATCACGGACGACAGGCTTTGCCGCTGTGATCATGAACGTACTCCTGCACCGCTCTTCAGTTCATCAATGATCGCACTCGCTTCCCGGATGGTCAGATCTTCCATACGGTGAATTCGAAATCGCTCGCTGATGACAGTGTGCGGATCGAGACCCTGCCGTTTGGTGATGGCAAAGATGGCTCGGATCTGACTCTGAGTGGCTCGAGCGACTTCAATACGGTTCGTGTGGCCATTTCGGTGATTGGTGTCACCGTTGTTAGCGGGCTCTGCCGTACGGCTGACAGTGTGGCCAGCGGAATTGTTGTTGACGCCGTTAGCACGGCCATTGGCAGGCTGGCTTGCATGGGCCTGACCGTGGCCAGCACCGCCATGCTCGGCATTTTGCTGTTTTTGCCGTTCGCTGCAGTTCCGTTCATTAAATGATTCACGATGAACCACAGGTTCTGTTGAAGCTTCTCCCTGGTTCTCAACAGAGACAAGTTCCTGCGCTGCACTATCATCTGGCCGCTGCAATTCATCGTTCACACTTTGGCGAGCCAGAGCATACAACCGATGGACGCAAGCTCGCATGTTGTCCGGATCACAAAGCACTCCGCTATCCAGCTCCACTTCCAGATGAATGCTGGCTCCGCGAGAGCCATAGTTGGGCTCACCCACTTTGCGACTGAACCCGACATTGAGTTTCATTGGCATTATGTCTTCCTGAAAAATATGAGTTGAGAATGAAGTTGTTTGCTACCGCTCATTGCAATTCGAACATGAGAAACTTTCTTCCTCCTCTGTCGCAGTCAATAACAGCAGAAGATCGTCTGACTCTTCGAGTGGCTCGTCACCATCAGTCACATCCGACATTAACGAGAATCCGCGGCGTGCAATCTCCGTTTTGGATTCCCCAGTTTGTTTGGCGATCGCATCAATCAGTTCGCTTTGTGTCATGGTTGAATTGTCTCCTCTTAAACACTAGGCGACCGCCCCGGAAAGGCGGTCGCACAAAAAGTGAAACCGCCCCACGCCGGGGCAGAGAAATCTTTAGTCGTGATCGTGAACCATGTGCCGCACTGGTCAGTGATGCCAGATGGACGAAACTGCCGTGAGCACTACCAGTGATTCCCTGACCGCCACTCCTGGATACTGATGGCGTTTTCACCGGCGACGATGATGTGATCGATCAGCGGAATGCCGACAATCTCCCCCGTTTGCTCCAGCCGCTCTGTGACACTGATGTCCTGATCGCTGGGCTTGGGATCTCCGCTGGGATGGTTATGCAGCACCAGCAGGCAATTGGCCGCATCGCGAATCGCCGGCCGAAAGACCTCCCGAGGATGCACGAGGCTATTTCTTAGTGTTCCGACGGTGATCTGATGGCGTTCGATTGGCTCGTTCTTGGTGTTGAGCGTGACAATCCAAAACTCTTCCTGCTTGCTGTCGCGAGCCAACCGGCTGAAGTGTTCTTTGCAGAACCGAATGGCCGACGCCGGACTGGTGATCCGTGTGTCAGGCCCATACTCCGTTTTCAGCTCGGCAATACGGAGCCCAATCTCAACACCCGCCATAAGCCGCTGGATAGCGTCAGTCGACATTCGGCGACAGACCTCAAGAATTTCCGCTTCGCCAGCATCCGCCAGTTTTCGCAGGCCAAGCTTTTCTACCAGCCGATGAGCATCCGCGTACGCCTCGGCACCGCGTCGCCCCGTGGCCATCGCAATCAGTTCTGCTGGCGACAGATTCAGCAACGATCTGTTCATTGAAGTAGCCTCCGCGCAAAGACCGCCCTTGCTCCAGGCAGTCGTGAAAATTCACAACTGCCCTCACACATCGCGAAGGCAAAAAGAAAGCTCCGCTGAGCGATCATCTGCAACGGCAGACGGACACTCAGCGGAGCTCAAAAAGAAAAGGAGACGCCGCCCTTTAAGAGCTACGTTTCCCCTCAGTTAATAATGACACGGATTGGCGAGAAATTTAGATCAAGAGCCTACCCGTGATGTTCCAAAGCAGGTCAAGTGGTGAAGAGGAACGTGACTGGCGGATGAGTGTTCGAACTAAAACCGCCCTGATGCAGTAGCCAACGAATCTAGAAACCACTTGAACAAAGCTATGAATAACCGAAGCACGGTTCGGTTCGCGTTGAAAGGATATCAGGAGTGGTGGCCTGAGAAGCTCAGAACACGGGCTATTCGCGCCAATTCCTCATCGCCTTTTCCAGCGCTTCTTCGATGGGGCTGAGGGGCAAGCCGGCGGCGATGGCTTTGGTGCTGTCGAGCACACAGTTGGAACGCGGCGTCTTCGCGGCGAGTTTCATGAACTGATCGTCAGACTCAAAGAACTGAAAGTCTCGATTCGACAATCCATTCTTCTGAATCAATCGCACAACGTCGCGAGTCGTCACGCTGCCGGGATTTGTCAGGTTGTAAGTGCCGAACGGAACTCGCTGAGTCCAGCTGGCCACACAAGCATCGGAAAACTCGTCCAGTTGCGAAAGGCTGTTGGTGGCCATCAACAGCCGATCGTAACGAATCATCTTGCTGATGTAGTTGCGTTCGCTGTTGATGTTGTTGAACGGAATCCGCAATCGCCAGATAAAACAGTTCTCCGCCCCATCCAGCACCTCTTCCCCGAGAGCCTTGCACCCGGAATAGAAGCTGCAATTGTTCTGGCGGAAGGAAAAGTTGGGAGCATCAGTTTCCTTGAAGCCACTGCCGTCCGATTTGGCGCCGGTAAAGATGCATCCGGAGGAAACATGTCCCCAGGGTGTTTGAGTCTGCTCACAGGCCTCACGAATCACGCCTGGCAGAACAGCGTTTCCGTCGAGACATTCCGCTCGATGAATCTCACAGGCGTCAACGTTTGGCTTGCCCGTATAGCCAGCCGCGTTGATCAGGAACTCCGGTCGCAGCTCACGCAACATCTTGACCAGGACGTTCAGATTGGAATAATCGGAAGAAGCTCTGGAGGCCACTGTAAACGGCAAGCCTCGCCCAGTCAGGTTTTTCTGAATGGCACTTCCGACGTAGCCGTTACCCCCAAGAAGCAGAATCATTCGACACCAGCAGAAAAGACCGAATCAAAAAGGAAGATGGCCGCACACCATCTTTCGTGTTCAGCCAATTTCGTCTGTCAGCCGATGAGCGTAACAGTTCGTTTTATGGGACGCGAGAAGTTATCCGAAAGCGTTGAACACTCAACAGTTTCAACAGACCTGCTTAATCGTTAGAGCCGCGAGTTTCATCTTTTTCGGACTATCCCGAAACCCCCGGAACAGGAGTAATCAGAAACAGTCTTTGACGCCCCCTTCGTTTTATGTAGACCCTTCACGAGAATTTCAAATCTCAGATTTCAAATGTCACATCGCAACTCCAAGGCTCTCAACTAGCCACGACGGGTTATTGATTCGATAGTCTTTCATCGCCAATCACCTGCTTTTTTCAACCTGCGATTCAACCAAGCACCGCGAAGCGCACTAAGCACTGAATACCGAAAATCCTGCAATGCCCATTCTTGCCAAAGAACCCGATATGTTCCCCGAATCGCTGCTGGATGATCCTGCAGCGGGGATCGATGAATCGTGGTTTGCCATGTACACGCTGGCACGCCACGAAAAAGAGTTCATGCGAAAGCTCCGCCCTTTGCGCATTGCGCATTACGGGCCGATGGTCCAACAGAGAAAGCGATCACCGCAGGGAAGAATACGCACCAGCTACATGCCGCTGTTCACTGGCTATGTCTTCATGCGTGGTGACGAGATTGCTCGGCACAATGCAGTCTCAACCGGGTGCATATCTCGCTGTCTGCCCGTGACTGAATCTGAGCAGTTGCTTGAGGATCTGAAACGCATCCGCCTTGTGCTTGAAAAAGGCAACGATGTTCAGCCCGAACCGAAACCGCTCATAGGTCGAGCCGCGATTGTAAAGACCGGCGCCATGGCTGGCCTGCGTGGCACTATCTCCAAAGTCCACTCCCAACACCGCCTGACCGTCATCGTCAACTTCATGCAGCAGGGTGCTTCCATCCTTGTCGACGAAGCGGACGTGGAGTTGCTGTAAGGCAGAAGCGAAAGTCCTTGTCAAATTCCGTGGGTCAAATCACGAAATCCAAATGCCGTGAACATGAGCATGGGTTTGGCAGTGCTTTCCGCTCTCTGAACACTCTGTCGTTCGCGGCAAGCCATTGCCCGAACCCCCAACAGCCTGTTGATTTAGTCGCTTCATCAGCCGCAGGGCGTTAGCCCCCGGTTGTTTTGCCTCAATTTCGCAATGAAAACCGGACGCTAACGCGTTCCGGCTGATTTATTTAGCAGGCTGCTCACCCTTTACGGCTCTGCGAGAAATGAAGTACGCGTCGGTAATTATGCGTGAACCGTAGTTGCAGTTCATCATCCTCGCCACAGTGGCGATTGAGCCAAAAAGGCTCGTGCAAATCAGCCTGAGGCAAGAGAATCCACAAACGTGGAGGAACGTCGGCCAAGTCAAAATCATTCGAAACAGGAACCCTGAATGGGTTCCACAAATTGGTTTTGCGCCGCCTTTCCGGGCAAATTGCCATTTGCCTGACGCGACACAAGACATTGCCTCAGGCTGACTTGTCAGGGGCCCTTGAGCCAAGTCAAGGACTTGGAGTTTCTAACTTGCGCACTTCATTTCGCGATGAACCCTATTGCATCTCTTTTCCCGACATAACCTCAAAAAAACGCCCCAAGGCCTTGACATGCATTCAGCACATAAAGGAATATCTCATATAGGGTAATATAAACAGTACCAACGAGGTGAATCATGAAGTCACACATGGCTGCCGCCTTTCTCAGCCTTTTCATCAGCACCTTCGCTGATGCCGGGATTATGCTGAACAGCCCGGCGACCTATACACAGGACTTCGATACGCTGGCGCTCTCAGGCAGCAGCAGTGTGACACCGGCCGATTGGGAATTTGCAGAAACCGGAACTGCGGCGAATATCAACTATACTGCGGGAACAGGCAGCGGAAACGTTGGCGATACGTATAGCTTTGGTTTGTCTGGCAGTCCCGACCGAGCTCTCGGCGAACTGACCAGTGGCCCGCTGAACTCGACCTTCGGAGTTTCGTTCACAAATGCTGGCACAACAGCGATTCAGTCGCTGACGTTCAACTATTCAGGAGAACAATGGCGAATTGGCAACACAGGCGCTGCAAGGACAGATCGGCTGGATTTTCAGTATAGCCTCAACGCAACTTCACTCACAGCAGGAACATGGATCAACCTGGATGCTCTCGACTTTCTGAGCCCGATTACAACCGCATCGAGCGTGGGGGCGCTGAATGGCAATTTGGCAGCAAATCGCTCGAATCTCGACTCAACTCTCACAGGACTGAATATCAATTCGGGTGAATCCATCTGGATTCGATGGCAGGCGGTTGATATCGGAGGCTCCGATGATGGCCTCGCCATCGACAACTTCTCGCTGACAGCCCAATTCGCCGCCGTCCCGGAACCCTCATCCATCGCCTTTATCATCGCAAGTGGCTTATGCACCGCCATCTATCAAAAACGCCGCCAACCTCGGGAGCGAAGATAACCGACGGGCGAACTGCTAATTCATGCACTGATCTGGCTTCTGTTTACCGCCCAGCCAGGGCGCCGGCTGAAGCCAGCACTGCTGACCCACTCACTCGCCCCCTGTCGGACAGAAGATGGCTAACTGGACAGCGCCATATTGCTCCCTTGCCCAGTTTTTTTCGGATCTTGTAAGGAGTCACATAGCAGCATTATCGCAAAACATTGGGGCAGAGGGCCGGGGTGAGGGGTCGCTTTTGAACGCTGCAATCTTCAAAAGCCCCCCTCCTCCGGCCTACTGGCCAACGTCTCCCGAAGCGGAAAAGGGACTCCGTTTCACTCAAAAAAAAGGCTCGACGGTAATACCCCGCCGAGCCATCAAAGTTAATTCGCCGGCCCGTTGCGAGCAGATTGTGCGTTTCGCGGTATCGACTTCAGTCGGCATTGCTGATCAAGTCTGCAATGAAATGCCGGCTGAAGCCCGCACTACAGACGCAACAGTAAAGCTGAAGCCACTGCGATTCAACCAGGCACCAAGCACTTGTTCTTTGACACTGTGTTTTGACCAAACACTAAGCACCAAACACGCTTTTTATTGAACCCGCTTTCGGAACTGCTCCGGAAAGTCAGCCCGATGGCGATCTATAAGTACGCCGCCAATCACGATCACATCCATATCAGTCCGCAAGAAACAACTGATCGCCTCGGCCGGAGTTCTCACGATGGGTTCGTTCTCGTTTAAAGACGTATTCAGAACAATTGGTACATCAGTCTTCTCATGGAATCGGCTGATCAAACGGTGATACAGAGGATTCGATCGCTTCGAAACCGTCTGCAAACGACCGCTGCCATCCACATGAGTCACCGCCGGAATGATCGCGTGCTTCTCCCTGCGTATCGGGAACACCTTCTCCATGTACGGCGTCGATTCATTAATCTCAAACCACTCGCCGACATGCTCCTCAAGAATACTCGGAGCAAACGGCCGGAATTTTTCACGAAACTTAATGCGAAGATTGATGATGTCCCGCATGTCGGTTCGACGAGGATCAGCCAGCAGAGTTCTATTACCCAACGCACGAGCACCAAACTCCATCGCCCCCTGAAACCATCCGACAACATTGCCGTTGATCATCAGATCGGTCGTTCGATCAACCAAAGCTTCCTGATCCAGCACTTCATAAGGCACCCCGGCCGCCTTTGCCGCTGCGATCGCTTCGTCGTTCGTTGATGAACAACCCCAATAGGCATGATCCTGCACAAATGTCCGCGGCTTCTTCAGCAGATGATTCCAGACATAAAATGCCGCTCCAAAAGATGTCCCGTTGTCAGCCGCTCCGGCGGGGACATAAACATTTTTGAACGGCGTTTGGCTCGTGATTTTTCCATTGGCCACCGAGTTCATCGCGACGCCGCCTGTCATACACACGTTCTCTGAGCGAGTCTTTGAATGTAGACGATTCAACAAATGCATAATGATCTCTTCCGTGACCACCTGCAGCGACTTAGCGATGTTGTCATGACGCGAAGTCATCGGTTGCTTCCGATCACGGACCGGGCCCAATTCATCGATCAGCTTCTGGCTAAAGAACGGCTCAATGATGGGAGCCCCATCGTTCCAGGCCATTCGCACACCTTTTTTGTGATGCGTGAAATAGTCCAAATTCAGCTCGAATGTGTCCCCCTTGGGCCGAATCATCCTCCGAAAGAAATCCACAAACTCCGGCTCGCCATAAGGAGCCAGCCCCATGACTTTGTACTCATCACCATAGTAGGGAAATCCCAGGTACATCGTGATGGCGGTGTACAAGAAACCAATCGAATGCGGGTAGTAAACGCGATCAAACTCGGCCCAATCATTCCCCTGTGCGTGAGCAGTCAACGTACTGGTAAAGTCGCCCATTCCATCGACCGACAGCACCGCTGCCTCGTCAAATGGGGAGATCAAAAATCCAGCGGCCACATGGGTCTGGTGATGCTCGATGCGATGAAACTGAGCATTCAGTTGACCGCGAGACACTCCAACTGCGGCAGCAAACTGATCCTCCAGGGCCAGCGTTTTTCCCTGACGACGAAGCCTGTCCAGAATCGCCGACATTGACGGCCAATGCGTGGCCACAAATCCCAGTCGACGCCACAAATTGGCTCTGGGGTCAAACGATATTGCTACGTGGTCAACATCAGTGGCATTCAATCCAGCCTGCTGCAAACACCAACGAATCGATTCACCGGGAAAACCAGCCCAATGCTTCATTCGATTAAATCGCTCTTCCTCGACTGCAGCCACAAGCTGACCATCAACAACCAGGGCGGCAGAGGCATCGCCGTGGTATGCATTCAGGCCGATAATCTTCATTTAACAGGTCTCAGTCGTTTCTGCTGTCCAAAAATCCAGTTTGAACCGATGCCTGCATCGTACCGGCAATGATTCACAAATCAGTCATCACACTATTAATGCTGCTCCGGCAGAACACAGAGCGATCTGCACGGAACTTCAAGGGGCTGGTGATTGAATCGGTTTTCACAACCCGAAACGTCAGTGAGGGATAAAGGTTGCTGCGTTTTCAACCACAACCCCTCGCTGACGCTTTTTGAAGTTGAGCATTTTCATGAGGGCTGGAATCCCGGCATATCTTCTGCCGGTGGCATGAGCCACCGGACTGCTGATAACACTACGTTTCAGGCCTGAATGGCCGACACATCCGCTCTTGTGTCGGCCCTCAGGGCCTAAGATTCATTATGTTCGCATACCGGTGGCTCACGCCACCGGCATTGGATTTGTCGACCCTCCGGGCCTGAAAACTCGCAACTTCAAAACGGACGCTGCGGGTTATGATTAAACCAACACACCGCTAACGCCCGGCGGCTGATCACACGACTCAATCAACAGTCTGTCACGGGACTGGTACCGAATTCACCGACGGAGTCTCCTCACTCATCAATTGATGCTGCTCCGAAATCTCCTTCATTCCCAGTTCCTTATAGATCGTCGCCAGCTTCTGGTGTACAGCCCGCTTGTCTCGAACACCGGACAGTGCTTTCTCCAGATCCGTGAGGGCTTTCGACCACTCCTTTTGCAGAAAGTAGATCG
>JBILXT010000611.1:0-3451 GCA_044378235.1 Planctomycetaceae bacterium | reverse complement strand
GATCAATTGACAAGTAGCGGAAGGGCGCGAGCCCTCCGGTTTTTGCGGCACCGGACGGCTCGCGCCGTTCTGCTAACTGGACAGTTTAGTTCCATGCGACACCTAAGTTGAAAGGAAGCCGGATTCGTAAGAGTCCGGCTTCCTTCTTTTTTTTGGGGGCCGCGCAGATTCTCACGAAACCGGCTGCGCAGAGACGGCCCCATCCACTGCGTTTGAAGCATGTGATCTTTCAGGATCGGCACACCTGCAGGGTATAGTCATGTGTCGCTGCCGCGCGCTTGCGTCTGCTCGGCAGTCGAAGTGCACACATTGGCTTGATGGATTGAACGCAGTGCCGATCGAGTCCTGTTGCCTGCAGATCAATTTCCTTGGCAGTGAGTTCTCTTGAAGCACGCAAAGAACTTCAGGAAAAAGTATGGTTGCCCCGCGTTTTCATTGATGACGCAAGGTCATTGAGGCGGCACATGCTCCGAATTGCCCACAGATGGCACACTGATTGCCACAGGGAGGACTGTGCGTCGCGCGACGCCTTAGATCCCCACCAGTGAAGGAGCAATCATGAAAACTCAATCCACATCATTCCGGTTCTTCTCAGCCAGAACAATCCTCTGCGGACTTTGCACGGCGATGATTCTGCCTGTAGCACTGGCCGCGAAATCTCAGGATGAGCCAAAAAAGGGACCGATTCAGAACAGTATGCGATCCAAGCTGGAAGCCACTTCAAAGGTCCTTGAAGGCCTGGCCCTCGAAGATAAAGAGATGATTCACGAAGGCGCAGAGGCGTTAAATGCGATCAGCAAAGCCGAAGTCTGGCAGGTTCTGCGTGACACAGAATACCGCGAGCACACTCAGGCATTCCGCAATGCCATCCGCCGACTGGACGAGGCGGCTCAGAAGTCCGAATTCGCCTCGGCTCAGCTGGAGTGGTTGTCAGCCAACAAAAGCTGCTTCGACTGCCACAACCATATTCGCGCGGTGCGAAAGTAGTCTGCAGTGCGTCGCACGACTTCAATGCGATCATTGACTTGAAGCGTAAGGGCGCGAGCCCTCTGGTCTTCGCAAGGGATGTGAGTTCCCGCACCGGACGGCTTGCGCAGTTCCGCTACAAAGCTATTGTCATTGGACGCAGGCCGTTCCGTGTCGTCCTCCTGTGTTGGGATCTTTAGCAAGATCCACTACCTCTACGCCCGTTCATTATCTTGACAGAGCACTAGCTCAGGATCGCGTCCACAACTTTGCCGTGGATATCCGTGAGCCGGAAGTCGCGTCCCTGATAGCGATACGTTAAGCGTTCGTGGTCAAACCCCATGCAATGCAGGATCGTTGCATTGATGTCGTGCACGTGAACCGGGTCGCGGACGATGTTATAGCCATAGTCGTCGGTCTGCCCATGCACGTGTCCCGGGCGAATTCCGCCACCTGCCAGCCACATGGAATAACAGCGGCCGTGATGATCGCGGCCGTAGTTTTCCTGAAGCCCGCCCTGGCCATAAACGGTGCGACCAAATTCGCCACCCCAGATGATCAGAGTATCCTCCAGCATACCGCGCTGCTTCAGGTCGGTGATTAACGCGGCCTGAGGCTGATCGATATCGTGACACTGTTTCGGCATGTTGGTCGGCAATCCGCCATGCTGGTCCCAGCCGCGATGATAGAGCTGCACAAATCGCACACCCTTCTCAAACAGCCTGCGAGTCAAAAGGCAATTTGCTGCGAACGTGCCGGGCTTCTTTGCTTCTTCGCCATAGAGCTGAAACGTGGACTCCGATTCTTTTGACGTGTCAATCAAATCCGGCACTGACGTCTGCATTCGAAACGCCATTTCGTACTGTGCGATTCGAGTTGCGATCTCTGGATCTCCGGACTCCTGCAGTTGCTTTTGATTCAACGTGGAGATGCTGTCCAGCATTTTGCGCCGGAGTCCACGATTCATCCCTTTGGGATCGGACAAATACAACACAGGATCGCCCGAGCTGCGAAGTT
The DNA here is from genome assembly GCA_044378235.1 of Planctomycetaceae bacterium. Taxonomy (GTDB): domain Bacteria; phylum Planctomycetota; class Planctomycetia; order Planctomycetales; family Planctomycetaceae; genus SXXK01. The sequence continues at coordinate 1,468 of JBILXT010000611.1, read as the reverse complement.
TCACTCCCTGATGGCTGGATGGCAGAAAGCCGCTGCCCCAAAGTCGTTCGAGCAGCCCCTGATTCGCGTCCGCTCCGCTGCCGTGAGAGATCAGCACCAGGAACGCCGGCAGATCTTCAGCCTCACTGCCCAGACCATAACTAGCCCATGCTCCGAGCGATGGTCGTCCGGGCTGTTGCGATCCAGTTTGGATAAATGTGATCGCAGGGTCGTGATTGATGGCTTCCGTGTGCATCGAGCGGATCACACAAATATCGTCCGCCACTTTTCCCGTGTAAGGCAGCAATTCACTGATTCGCAACCCCGACTGTCCACAAGTCTTGAATCCAAATTTTGGAGCGATCACAGGAAAGCTGGACTGGCCGGAAGTCATCCCGGTGAGTCGCTGCCCCTGACGAATGGAATCCGGCAGCTCCGTCCCGTGCAGTCGCTTCAGTTCCGGTTTCTCATCCAGCAACTCAAGATGCGAAGGTCCCCCGGACTGAAACAGATAGACAACGCGTTTGGCCTTCGGTGCGAAATGAGTCATTCCGACATCCGCGCGGCCGGTCGACTGCATCAGCGAAGCCAGGGCGGCTGAACCGATTGCCGATTTGAGTAATGTTCTGCGAGCTGTCATGAGTTCTCTCCGAACACGCGAATTATCAGGACGCTGAGATGAACGCAGCGTCTCATTCTCACCACACACTCGATAGACGCAGGATGATGCAAAGCGGCGTTGATCAGTGGCTAGCCCGATTATACACAAGTCGCAGCGAGGAAGAACTCCTGTGAGCCAAACTCCCCCGGGCTAACCGGAAATGCAAATTTCGTTGTCCCGTTTTGGGCTCTGACCCGGAAGAACCTTAACCTGTTGCGTACCACCCATTTCTCTGCGAGTGCCCATCGGACGAAGCATCCAGGCCCTCAGTTCTCGATCTCCGGAGGCTATGCAAATGCCTTCCGATGAATCGGCTGTTGTCCAATACTCAGAGATCACAGCAACTAGGGTTAGTAACGAAAAAAGCCCGCCATCCTTTTGAGACGGCGGGCTTGATTATTCAATGAGTCTTAGCAATCTGCAGGTTATTCGCGAGCTTCAGGCGGCAGTGGCACCAGCTCTTCCTGTGACGCCGCTGGCTCTACTGGCATTGGAACGTCACTCTGACTGGCCTCAGTCGCAACAGTTTCGTTCTTTGATTCGTTCTGAGAAAAGCGAGTCATGCGGCGATCCAGGATCACTCGAGCGGCTTCGCGGACTTCATCATCGTTCAGTCGTCGGAGGTTGCCGATCTGGGTCAGGGGTTCGACGACGTTTGCGACACGGCCCATCGTGGATTCCATCATCGCGATGTCCATCAAAGTCCTTCTGAGGGTATCAAGTGATTTCACATGTGAAGCCACTTCGACTCGGAAGTCGTCCATGATCTCAAGATTCTGAATCGCTGAGGCGATTTCTTCTGACTGGTGGCTGAGTGTGGACTGTAGC
>JBILXT010000209.1:0-12314 GCA_044378235.1 Planctomycetaceae bacterium | reverse complement strand
TCGCCGGCATTGGACATGGATCACGAAATCAATTCCGGGGAATCGATCTGAATCGCCGGGTGTCCGAGAAGCGTAGAGCCAGGCACACTGCATTCTGAAGATACTGCCGCAGATGGTCCTGGAAATCGATTCTGCTGTCTTGAATAAGGCCTGACAGGGAGTGTGAGACTCGAAGACTCGCTGGAACAGTTTTGAAACACGAGCAGGTCAATTGAGAATGCGGCTGGGTTTCGTCACACTAGACCGGTCGTTGCACTGCGTGCAGCGAATTTCCGGCATCTCCTCGGCTCTTGGAGCCATCCCCTGGATTCAGAGAAGCATCTGTGAGTCTACGAAATAGTTTCCCACGACGATCCCAGCTCGTTTCTTGTTTTCGTCGTGGGCTGAGCATCATTGCTCCGCTGCTTCTTATGCTTTGTCTTCCGATTACGCCTGATCTTCAGGCGGATGAAGGTGGAGCACAGAAGGCATCTCCGGACGCCAAGCCGGCAAAACACTCACTCGTGATGGGACAGGCTGGTATCGGTCGTTACCGACCGGGTCGCTGGGGTCTTGTGACGGGGCAGATTTCTAACTCGGGTGACCAGGCCGCAACGTCGTTGTCTGTGGTTACTCCCAGTGGTTCAGGCGGACTGCAGTTTGCGCGACAGATTACTGTCCCAGGCAACGTTTCCTTTGCGTCGAACTGGCCGGTCTACGTGATGAACGCCGAAGCAACCGGTGGCGTAGAATTCAAGTACCTGTTTTTTCCGGATGGACAGGATGACGGTGTCATACGGCGAAGAGATTACGATATTGACCTTCCATCGTTTTCGGGAATGACTCAACGAGATCTATTGCCGCTCTGTGGACTGGTTGGAAGCACCGCACCAGATCGCGAACTGGATATGCCGGTTCATGCCTTGATGGGAGTGATGAGATATAACTCGGTTGGGAACAAGAGCGTCACAACTTTGAGTGCTGCAAATATCACATCATCGCCCGAGTGTCTGGATGCGATGGATCAGATCGCTGTGACGGATTCGAGTCTGACCAGTTTTCCGCAGGCTTGTGATTCTTTGCGAACATGGGTGCTGCGAGGTGGTCGGCTGATGATCGCGGCAGAACGGACAGGGCCGGACGTGGTTGAGGCATTGCTGGGCGACGCCCTGCCAATGACATTCGTCGGTGAAACAACAACCAATGCGGTCACGCTGGATATCAATCCTGACTATTCGAAGAGTCAGTTTGCTGTTCGTTCGGTTGTTCGCGAGTACCCGGAGCCTATCCATTACTATCGAGTTGTTGCCGAATCCTGCGAGCCAATCTGGACGGTCGACGGCTGGCCCGTCGCTGTGACCAAGAATATTGGCCGAGGTTCAGTGCTTGTCACGACGATTTCGACGCAGGTCTTTTACACGCCAGTGCCTACTAAAGATGAGACCAGTCCAAATTATGCTCTGATCGATTCCTGTCGACGAATTCCAGAAGTGATGTTTACAGCACGGCCCGATCCGGTGATCGATGAGGCGACGGCCGCGGATCAGGCCGCCGTCCAGATTGGCTACCGGATTCCTTCTCGAAGTGTCGCACTGTTGTTGCTGTCGATTTTTCCGGTGGGGATGCTGATTGCCGGGATCATTCTTCTCAAACGAGCTTCCGGAGAGCGGCTGATTGTTGCAGTACCGGCCATCGCGATTATCACCGCATTGCCTGCGGCGTTCGTGGGATTTCAGATCCGTTCTGTCGCCCCGGCCACTCTGATCGAGTCCGTAGTGGTGCACTCTTCGCAAGGATTCACGGAACTGCCGGCTGACGGATTCACTTCAGTGTTCGTTCCTTCTCCGCGCGAGCTGGACATCACGTCCGAAAACGGAACCCGTCTCGATGCGCTGACGGATTCGACCAATAGTGATTATCGTCGAATGATCTGGCATGGCCCCGGTGATGTGAGATGGGTCAACCTGCAGCAGCCGGCCGGATTGCGGACCTATGCAATGGACTCTGTTCGACACATTAAGAAGCCGTGGCGTGCCGTCGCGACTCTTAACGAAACCGGAATTTCGGGGTCATTGCCTTTCGGCGAAGATATCATTCCGGGAGATGCATTTATTGCTGGAATGAACCGCGAGAATCTGGCACTCAATCTGTCTGACGAGGGCCAGTTTCAGGGCACTCCTGACGATGCACTTCTGGCGGGACAGTACTTCCGTTCAACACTATTGAGTGATGATCAACGATATCGCGCCGCACTTTTGAATTCCGTCTTCGGAAATCTGACACGAGCAGAGAACAGCGTATTCCCCGCAGAGTTATCTGTCGTCTTCTGGGATGAGTCTGAATCCGAGGTGTTACATCTTCAGGGGGACGATGTCCGTCGCCAGCGAAAAGTCCTTGTTGTCCATCCGCTGGAGATTCAACCTCCGGAAGCCGGCAAGTCGTTCCTGATTCCACCTCAGCTGCTGTCGTATCGTTCGGTGATTAATTCCGAAGGAGGGACGGCCAGTTGCTACGCTAACCTCAAACGGCAGTGGTTGCCCCAGGAATCCGCCTCGAAGGCGCTTCTGGAGTTTCAGATCCCCAAAGCCTGCCTTCCGTTTGCCGCGGATTCTGGAGAACTGCAACTGCTGATCAGAGCGGGCTCCCGTTTTGTCACTATTCGGTCAGGCGATCGTGACAATCTGCAATCCATCGCAGAACTTACAAGCCCTCTGGGAATGCAGAAGATTTCAATCCCCGGTGATCTGATTCAGGCGACCGGTCGAGAGGGGCGTGTCTTTCTGCAGATCGAAGTCAGTGAACTCGACTCAGAAATGCAGTCACAGGATATGACTGGTGAGCAGGATGACAGCTGGCGAATCGAACGCGTATTGCTGTCTCTCAAAGGCCAGAGAAAACCTGATTGATGGAAGTGCCATTGAACGGCCCCCTTTTTACGGGTGAATTCGCGCGCAATTCAGAGCAAAAACACTTCGAAACAGGGCTTGTCCTGATTGCGAATCTCCGATTTGGTGCAACGCTTTCGCGCCCAGTAGGAAACCGCCAGGACTCTGATAGACTTCGCGAAGACTCGCACGGTGAGCTGACGATTGGCGTCGGTCCGTTGGAGTCGCCGCAGATTTTGCAGTGAGTTGACGGACGAATGGCGGACCTGAGCGTCAGTCTTAATCGGCTGACTTTGAAAAATCCAATTCTGGTAGCTTCTGGTACGTTTGGTTATGCGAAAGAGATGACCGCGTTCGTGGATTTTGCGCAGCTGGGCGGCATCATCCCGAAAACGGTGACCCCGCAACCGCGTCCTGGAAATCCGCCACCGCGAACTGCGGAAACTGCCAGTGGCATGCTGAACTCCATCGGACTCGACAACGATGGCTTTGACCAGTTTGTTGCTGAGAAGCTGCCGTATCTCACCGGCCTTGGGACATCGATTGTCGTCAACATTGCAGCCAAGGCGAACGATGATTTTCGCAGAATGGCCAGTCGCCTGAATGAAGTTTCCGGTGTCGCCGCCATTGAGCTGAACATTTCCTGCCCCAACGTGTCCGGCGGAGTGGATTTCGGAACGGATCCTTCGCTGGCCGCTGAAGTTGTCGCGGCAGTGCGGGAGTCGTGCAACATCCCGGTTATCGCCAAGTTGACACCCAATGTGACCAGCGTTGTGCCGATTGCCAAAGCCGTCGCCGATGCCGGCGCTGATGCGGTTTCACTGATCAATACATTTCAGGGAATGGCGGTCGACTGGAAACGCCGTCGGCCTGTGCTGGGAAACGTTTTGGGTGGGCTGAGCGGTCCCGCGATCAAGCCGCTGGCGTTGCGAATTGTGTGGCAGGTATCTCAACAGGTAAAGATCCCGATTATTGGCATCGGTGGTATCCAGTCGATCGACGACGTCATGGAGTTTCTGCTCGTCGGGGCCACTGCTGTGCAGATCGGGACAGCTAACTTTTACAATCCCGGGCTGGCTAACCAGATCATTCGCGAACTTCCGGACGCATTGGCGACTCTTAAAGCCGACAGCGTCAAGGACGTTGTCGGGACCTTGCAGATTCCGAAACGCGATTGATTTCGTCTACCACCGGAATTTGAAAACCCAAAGTCCCGCGTCCCATTCACCTTCACTCTCTGACGTGACCACAATATGAAAGTTCTCTCCGGCATTCAGCCAACCGGGCGATTCCACTGGGGCAATTACTTCGGCGCGATTCGCCAGTACATTGCGTTGCAGGGACAGGAGCAATCGTTTTACTTCATTGCGGATCTGCATGCTCTGACGACTGTTCGCGAGCCCGCAGTCCTGCGCCAGAACATCAAGGACGCGGCTCTTGATCTGCTGGCACTGGGGCTTGACCCAGCGAAGGCGACGCTGTTTCGTCAGTCGGACGTGCCCGAAGTCACAGAACTCACATGGTTGCTGATGACGATTACTCAGATGCATCTGCTGGATAAGTGCCATGCCTTCAAAGACAAGAAGGCCAAAGGCATCGCCGCGGATGCGGGACTGTTTACGTATCCGGTGCTGATGGCGGCCGACATTCTGATCTACGACAGCACGACAGTGCCGGTCGGTGCGGACCAGATTCAGCACGTGGAAGTCACTCGCGACCTTGCTCAACGCTTTAATGCCACTTACGGCGAAACGTTGCATCTGCCGGAAGCGTACGTTCTGGACGATTCAGCCAAAGTCCCGGGGACGGATCGTGAAAAGATGTCGAAGAGCTATAACAACACGATCCCGATCTTCGAAACTCCGAAGAAGCTGCGCAAGATCATTATGTCGATCCAGACCGATTCAACGCCGATGGAAGCCGCCAAAGTTCCTGAAACCTGCGCGGTCTATCAGCTCTTCAAACTATTCGGCACTCCCGAACAACAATCCGCGCTGGCCGATCGTTATCGAGCGGGCGGTATGGGTTATGGGGAAGCCAAAGAAACGCTGTATCAGGCCGCTATGGCTTACTTTGGCGAAGCCTTTGAGCGAAGAACTCGCTTTGAATCGGCTCCCGATCAGGTGGAAGACATTCTTCGCGAAGGCGCTCACCGAGCCCGCGCGAAGGCTCGTGAAGTTGTGGAGCGAGTGCGTTCAGCCTGCGGTCTGACAGCAAAGCCAGCGTAGTTGTCATTTATCGTGGCGTTTCACGCCGTTCTGAAGTTACTCGCCTCCGCTACCATCGGCTGCGGAAAGAAACTGATCGATCAGTCCTTGCGGAGCATTGACGATGTGTTCGGGGCCTGGGAACGTGCCGCTTTTGACATCGTTGATATAGTCCCGGAAACCACTGACTCGCTCGACCTGAATCGCCTGCTCCATCTGGTAGAGATTTCGATACTGCTTTGTGTGTCGAGGATAGGGAGGGGCATGACAGCCGAGAATGTCCTCGGCGAACATAAACTGAATGTCGCCGCCGCTGCCAGCACCAATCGACGATGTGACCAGTCGAGTCCGTTTAGAGATTTCCGCAAGCAGTTGAGCTGGCACAACTTCAACTTCAACGGCCCATGCTCCGGCTTCTTCGAATGATTTAATCTGTTCGAAGATCCACATCGCCTCTTCAATCGTTTTGCCGACCGCCCTGAGTCCTCCCGTCCAGGTACTCAGGCGAGGCACCAGGCCGGCGTGAGCTTCCACGGGAATGCCAGCATCAGAAACAGCCCGAATCAGTTTTGGTCCCCATTGGCACATGATTCCATCGGCGCCAGCCTCCATCGCGATGTAGCCAGCTCGCACCGCTTCGTCCGCAGTCGCAATCTTTGTCAGCCCGATACAGAAGGTCATGAACGTATGGGGGGCTGCTTTTCGCATTGCGATTGCGTCACTCGGATTCGCTGGATCAAACCTGACCTTCAGCGTATCGATGCCCGCCTCTTCGGCCGCCACAGCCTCCCTGGTTGTGAAGGGCATTGTCTCGGTGAGAACGGTTTTGCCTTTCAAATCTCTCAGGTGTTTCACTGTGTAGTTGCGGGTTGCGTACACTCCCCCCAGAGTCATCGTGCGGTGGAGTCCTCGCTTGTGCGCGTCTCTTGGCGCCAGGGCGCCAAATGGGTGTTCGTCAGATTTCATGGGCTTCGCAGACATAGAAAATGCGTAGAAAGACTTGTGCAGGTCATGAGGTTCTCGATTCGCCTGCACAATTTCAACCAAGACCGCCCATCAGCCCTCAAAACATGAGTCTGTTTGTTCGGTAGATGTCCAGAACAGATGACTCCTGCGATTACTTTCACCCTCGCTGCTCAAATCGGCTGGTGTCGTGCGAGTTTGTCGGACGTGTGTCGGCCCCGAGCGTAGAAGCGAACGGTTGTTCGCTGCTCCAATCGTGACCACGTCGTGACCACCGGAGCATCGAAACTCGGTCCGTTTTTCGAGTGTGGCATGTATCATGTGGTCGGGGGAATGCGGAGCGGTGTATGTTTTTTGAATCAGGCATCTGCGAATGAATGCTCGCGTTCTGGCGATTGGTGATGTTCACGGCTGCTGTACTGCAACAATCGCCTGCTCTACACGTCTCGAATGTTGCCATAAAAACTCGCTTCATGACGAACACCAGTCTAACCCGCACAGCTCACGCTGTGGGCTCGCCGGGAGTGTTTGTGATCATGACAATCGAAGCGGCAACTGTAACCAAAACCAATTAAAAATGTGTCGAGCCGTCCCACAAACTGGCGAGCCCACGGCGTCAGCCGTGCGGGTCTGTACTCCAACAATCGCCTGCTACACACGTCTCGAATGTTGCGATAAAACCTCGCCACATGACGAGCACGAGTCTAACCCGCACAGCTCACGCTGTGGGCTCGCCGGGGGTGTTTGTGATCACGACAATCGAAACGGCAACTGTAACCAAAACCAATAAAAAATGTGTCGAGCCGTCCCCAAACTGGCGAGCCCACGGCGTCAGCCGTGCGGGTCTGTACGCCAACAACCGCCTGCTACACACGTCTCGAATGTTGCGATAAAAACTCGCTACATGACGAATACCAGTCTAACCCACACAGCTCACGCTGTGGGCTCGCCGGGGGTGTTAGTGATCATGACAATCGAAACGGCAACTGTAACCAAAACCAATAAAATAATGTGTCGAGCCGTCCCCAAACTGGCGAGCCCACGGCGTCAGCCGTGCGGGTCTGTACGCCAACAATCGCCTGCTACACACGTCTCGAATGTTGCTATAAAAACTCGCTACATGACGAACACCAGTCTAACCCGCACAGCTCACGCTGTGGGCTCGCCGGGGGTGTTAGTGATCATGACAATCGAAGCGGCAACTGTAACCAAAACCAATTAAAAATGTGTCGAGCCGTCCCCAAACTGGCGAGCCCACGGCGTCAGCCGTGCGGGTCTGTACGCCACAACCCGCGACCACCGCCGCATGCGGCCTCGAATGTTGTCGTCCGAAGACGCTGAATGACGGGACAGAAGTCTAACCCGCACAGCTCACGCTGTGGGCTCGCCGGGAGTGTTAGTGATCATGACATTCGAAACGGCGACGGCAGGTTCGCGGCATTGGCGGGCAATTTGCCAAAGGCCTGACCAAATCGAACCAGCGCGTTGCGAGCATGATCCACATCGAATAAGTCGACCAGCAGGAAGTCTTTGCCGGGGACGACTTCGATATCCAGAGACTGCATCAGTCGCAGGGCCTCGTTCGGAGGGCCTTTAGTCCTCGACCCGGAATTCGATCGCATCGCCCTCTGGCACGTCCCGGAGCTGGGCAGCCATATCCGCGAGAAACCTCCTCCGCTCGTCCGTCGAGATCGCGGCGAGACTCACGCCGTCCGCCGATTCTTTGGTGCAGAACGGTGGGAACGCGGCAAGCAGCTGGCCCGGTTCCAGACGTCCGCCGTCCTCCTGGTGCTGCAAGAGAGGGTGAAGCGAGAGGAACTCAACCGGGTCGGCCGCAACCGCCTCGAAGAACTCCCGAAGGCCGACGCCCAGTGACTCGACCTCGCCTGTCTCTGCTGCCAGTTTGTGAATCACCCCATCCCGCAGCAGGAACTGGTCGCCCATGCAATCCTCAGCGAACGGCACATCGGCCTCGTTGACCTCGGGATATAGCCGCCAGAAAGCGGCCTCGCCGTCCCATGCATCCCGCAGCGAGTGCCAGTCCGGCTCATGGCACGCCCCACGCACGTGCAGACCGCCGTGGAACTGGATGAACCCGTTGATCTGCCGCAGCAGCCCGGCGAGATTGGCCGGAAGGCGGACGAGTAAGTCGCCGTCGGTGAGCGGCGGGCCTGTGAACGTCACCTGTTCCAATTGCACTGCGGTCTTCCCCTTTTTTCTTGCCGTTGCTATTCCTGAGTATCCTTGCTTCGCCCAACAACCAAGCTCACAGCGCCGAGGGCCGAGCGAGCGACGAACCAAAAAAACAGCTTATATGCTTGCAGCGTCTGCATTAGAGCCTGGTTCTACGTCCGGAGCCACCAACGACTCGATCCACTTGCACGGGCGTCCTGCGAAGTGATCGCGGAGCCGATCTTCGATGTGTTCCGGTGCCCACACCGCACAACGCTCCAGACCGATGCACTCGGCACGGGTGGCAGGGCGAATGTCTCCCGCCAGGTAAACTGAGAACTGGCCGGTGAACTGGTCTAGAATGTACGTAGGCACAGGGGCCAACACTTCCGGCGGCGGGGCCACCTTGCCGATTCGCGGCCACCGGCCGTCCAGGTATGCTGCTCCATTTACTCCAACCCGAAAGGCAACCGGGTGTGTGATCACCTCGGCCGCTGACATCTCGGCATCAGTCCGCAGATCGAATAAGGCGAAGTTCACCTCCGGGAGCGTCCACGCATAAGCGTGCCAACCATCGCCGAGTGGAACTTTCAATACGCCGCCAATCACACGCCGCTGTCCCGCCATGCCATCACCTCTTGTTGCCTGCAACTTTATGAGGACGCTGCCGCGTTTTGCAGATACTCGACAACCTCCGTCCGCTTAGGCTATATAGTGCTCCGTCAAGATAAAAAGTGCGGGTTGGTGGTAGTGGATCTTGCTAAAGATCCCTTCGCTGCAGGACCTTTAGCAAGGTCCACTACCCGAAATTCAAGTCTTGACAAAGCACTAGTCTCCGGTTCATGGCCTCGTTCGACCTTCCCAGTCTGTGGACTCGTAGACTTCTATGGACCAGGGATTGCCCCACGGACCCAATACATCGATAGCTTTGCTAAATCCACGTGGCTCATCCAGCGACACCATGGCCCACGGTTTGCTATCTCTGATGAGAAGAACCGCCGTACCCTCCGAAGAGAACTTCAAGTTCCAGACATGTGACTCTGGCTTTTTGCATACGGCCTCCTTCGATGCGTACCCTCTGGCGATCGGCGGCGGGCCTGGTCGATAGCGCTGGATTTCTTTGGGATCGATCGGATCGACTCGGTTGTAGGCGAAGCAATCGGCCTCAATCTTCCCGGTCTTTTCCGCATCACTCGGCGCGTACAGGTAAAGTATCCCGGTGATGCCATTGTCAACAAGCATCGCATGACGGTGGCTGACTTCCGAGTACAAGCAAACGAGAGATTGATCGTCCAATGTGTTCTCCTTGACCAAACGCCCCGGCTCAGCATCGCCTGATTCAGCGCGATCTTGCGCATCGACCGCTAACGTCGCCGCGACCGGGGTTTGTTGCTGGTGCCATGCTTTACCATCTTTCGGACCCATGCGAAAGTGATGCTCGACAGGCCAGCAGGATCGACCCAGATGACATTCGAGTGATACTTGCCCCACTGATCCCGGAGCCGGAACGACAACGTGTGATCGCGAGGCGCGCGGCCGCCGCCGTAGTCCCCATGGCTGCCCCAGACGACCTCGTACTCGGGAAAAGCCTCTCGGATCACTTGAGTGGCATACGCCATCTCGTCGCCCGTCGCCTTACGATTGACGTTTCCCACCGCCAGCCTCCTCCGCCGTAATGACCGAACTCAACGGCTACGAGAGAAGCCTGCTGAGCAACAAAACAACCTATGACCCGCTAGTTCGACTGTCCTAAATCGACCCCTTCGGCCTCGTGCCGAAGGTGAGCAGGATTGGCAACCAGAAAAGCGATCTCTTTGAACTCCCCAGACCCCTCAGACGACTGCCTTCGGCAGTCGTCTGAGGGGTCTGGGGGTACTCAAGGCCGATTTCATTCTGGTTGCCAAACGATTCACCACTCAGGCAAGCTGAGTGGCGTCAAAAAACGAGATTTGGGACAGTCGAACTGATCGTTGCGACACATGATTCCACGATCTGGTTACACTCGTGCCAACAACTCACGATAGCCATTGAACTCATTTTCCCAGTCGCCTTTCGGCGACGTTTCGTGATTATGGCCCATACGGTTTCCAGCCTTGTTTCGTGAACGAGCCAAGTAACATCCCGGCACCGGAATCAAATCCGATCGCTAAGGCCCGGGTGGATTTTTTACCCAGCCATTTGCTCAGAGGCAAGGTTGTCGCGAGATGGTTAACAACAAGTCCTGCATATCCAAGGCACAGAACATATTCATAACTCGACACTGCGTCTTTGGCCTTGTTGACTCGCTGATAAATAGCTTCGAGGATTTTTGATTTCGCATACCGTCCGTCGGGAAACCAGGCAGGATTGCATGCCCATTCAAAATCCTCATCTTTGCGGTCAAACGTTTTGGTTCCCGCCGCGTAAAGCCCACAGGTCGATTTGCCGTTAATGACCGGATTGAACAATCCAAACCAGAACGCTTTGACGTCGTCTGGCGGCGGCTCCTGGGTGAGAAGTTCGTCGAGCCACTGCTTCAGATTCTTTTGATCGCTGGCGAATTCAAGTTTGCGAAGGACATTCCATCCGTGCCACGGCTCGTTCTCATCGCAGTAGTCAATGAGCAACGCCAACCTTGCTGCTCACGAGTGCAGCAACCTTGTCATGTGCTTGTACGATGTCGAACATTCTGATGCTCTTCGATTCAGGCGATGACGTTACGGCGTGCCCTATGGAGGAGTAGGTGTTTGGCGAAAATGGCCGCCATCAGAAGTCACACCTTATCTTGTCGATGATCGTGTGTCGAACAGAAACACTTCACCCTCGTGAAACCAGAACATGGCCAATTCCCCGGCAATGAATGAATAAATTCCGTCTGTATTTGGAGCAACAATTGTCGCCTCATCGTACGTCAGGTACTTTGGGAGTCCCTGCAGGTCATCATAGACGCCTCGTGCAACCCTGGTTGCGGCTGGCAAAGCAAAGGGATACTTCAGTCCCGTCGATTTCGAACGGTCGATATCATTGTACAGCTTATGCGACGCTCGACTCGTTTTCACTGACGGATTGAGCAGCAGAAGTCGCCATCGATCTCGCCGATCTTTCTTTATGAATGAATCAATGAAGCCGGCGAGATGCTGCCGCCAGATCTCCAGCTCCACGCTCTGGGCTTGCTGCAGGATTTCAGCACGAGTCCTGATCATTCTTCTTTCCTGCCTGCCTTTCGGTTCGCCGCGACACGAGATGCTTCAACTTTCGATCTGACGACTAACCCAGCGCAGCGATGTGCAACGGGTGAAAGTGAATGATGTCGCCATTGCTTGCTGCATCATGGTGCGGGTCATTGCTGAGCACTCCGATGTAGTTGCCGTCCTCGTCCGTTTCCTGAACCAGCACCCACATGCGTTCACATTCGTTGTCTGTGCGATCGGCGTCTTCGGCCGCGAAACGAAACACCAGTTTGACATATTCACCAGGTCCGACATTCTGACGCGTCTTTTCGCTCGGAGGGTGAATGTCGGATAAATACTGAGAAAGCCATTGGGCATCTTCGAGATAGTATCCATTCTCTTCAAATGAAGGAAACGGATTGTTCTTGATCCGTTGCCAGCGTTTGGATTTACTCTTTCGTTCTGCCCGCCAGCCATAAGGCAAGTCATGCAACTGCATAAGGGTCGCATCGAGCTTGATCATATCGCCCAGGCAAACCAACTTGCCCACGGATTCGGTGGCAGGATGATCTTTCGAACCATGAAACTGCCAGTCACCATCATAGTCGTGATACACTCGCAGAATCGGCGATCCCTCCAGTACGAAAGTCGTTGTGAAGCAAGCAGTATCCGGAGGATTATCGAATGCCCAGTTGTTCTTCATACGCGGTGCCTGTGATCATTTGCACTTCAGAATTATGAATGCTGTGGCCACCGACAAGTTAGCATGTTCACAGTGACGATTGCAAATGGCTGCCAGAGTCAGATGACAATCGTCACTACTCCCTGGCGAACAACGCCAGCCACTGTATGCACCAACTCCCTCTGGTGAAACGGGCGCGAGACCGACCGACGCGAGTTAGCCTCAAACCGTTTGACGTTCTCATTCCATTGATTGAAGGCACTTCGGCGTGTCGGAC
>JBILXT010000610.1:0-3464 GCA_044378235.1 Planctomycetaceae bacterium | reverse complement strand
CGCGGTGTCTCGGCAGGCTCGAACGTCCCACGACGATTCGGATCGTCTAAAGAAATACCTTGCAAGGTTTGGGCTGGTATGGGACGACGTTCATTTTGAAGCGGACTCGCAATCTTGATTGCAAACTGTCGAACAGCACATCACTATGCCGCTGGCACTCATGCAAAATCCCCGGAACCTGTTCGATCTTCAGGCTCGTTGAAAATGACCACAGTAAATCCTCCCGAAGTCTCTGTTGTAAACTCGGTCACAGTGATCTGCCCGGGAGCTGATTTTTCAAATCTCTATGAAAGTCTGATTGATCAACTGGGGATGTCACCAGAGTTTCTTGAAGGATTGAATCCCCCGAAGTTACTGATCGACATGCGGAACGTGAAGTTTATCGGCTCGGCATTTCTTGGCAGAATGGTTTTCGTTCACAAAACGCTGACCGCTCGCGAATCCGGACAAGTCGCGATGTGTGGTCTGAGTTCATTCTGTCGAGCTGCGTTATCCGTTTCAAAACTTGACTCAGTTCTCGAAGTGTTCCCAACACTCGAAGAAGGCATCGCTGCGTTGCAGGGATGAATGATCTCGTCCCGAATATTTCATTTCATGCAGAACCAGTGCTTCCCGTCCAGAATCAATCAGCCCTTTGCAAGCGAAGCACTCGCCCTTCGGAACCTCTGATCAAAGAACGTCAATAATCTCCCCAGCGAAGAGGTCGGTAATAGCATCGTCGACGGCTTGGAAATACCAGTCCAAATTGGCTCCGCCTGTCAGGGAATCGTCTTCGCCAGCGTCGTTGAGCACATTGACTTTTGCTTTCAGAGACGCCAGCGGACTGCCGACTCCGGCTCGCAGGTTCGCAATGCGAGTGGCGTAAGCACTGGCAGAAATCCATTCTGTGCGAAGCGTGTTCAGATTCACGGCGTTGGTGTCGTTGGTTGTCCGCCCGGCGATCAGGATGTCGTCGCCGCTTCCACCATTCAGAGTATCCAATCCGAGTCCGCCGATCAGAATATCTCGTCCGGTTCCTGCTTCCAGAGTATCGCTGCCGTCCAAGCCCACCAGGATGTTATTCCCGTTGCCCCCGATCAGTCGATTCGCGATGGTGTTCCCAGTCAACGTGTCAGCCCCGTTGCCGCCTGTGAGGTTCTCAAACGTCGTGCTGGTATTCAGCTTCAGAGTACGATTGGTATGCACATTCTGGACATTCGATGTCCCCAGACTCGCAACGACACCAACCGTCATCGTGGCAAAGTTCAGCGTATCTGTGCCCTCGTTGGCTTTCTCATGAACCTGATCGAATTCGGCCGATGTTGCGGTCGCAAAGTTATAGGTGTCGTCATTCAACCCACCGAAGAGAATGTCGCTGCCTGCTGCACCGTAAAGGCTGTCGTGGCCGGCGCCACCGATCAGCGTGTTATTCAGAGCGTTGCCCGTGAGCGTATCGCCATCGGAGCCGCCGGTGAGATGCTCAAACGTACTGCTGGTATTCAGCTTCAGGGTGCGATTGGTATGGACGTTCTGAACATTGGACGTTCCCAGGCTCGCAATGACACTCATCGTCATTGTTGAGAAGTTCAGGGTGTCGAGCCCTTCGTTGGACTTTTCATGAGCCTGATCAGCTTCTGCGGATGATGCGGCAGCAAAGAGATACGTGTCGTCATTTGGTCCGCCGAACATGACGTCAGAACCACCAGCCCCGGTGAGCTTGTCGTTGCCGGCCAGACCATAGAGTGTATTGTTCAGGCTATTTCCGATCAGAGTGTCCGCGCCGGAACCGCCGACAGCGTTTTCGATTGTGCTTCCCGAATTCAACTTCAAAGTACGATTGGTGTGCACTGACTGAATCGAAGTCGAACCGAGTTTCAGGGCGACGTTCTCAGGCAGAAGAGAAAAGCTCAGTGTGTCCGTTCCGTCGTTCGGCGATTCCGTCACCTGATCTGCTTCAGGCAGGACGGGAAGTCGGAACAAATAGGTATCATTGTTGGATCCGCCAATCAGCGAATCATTGCCGCCGGCGCCATTGAGCTTATCGTCCCCGGGTCCTCCGGTCAGAACATTGTTCAGAGCGTTTCCGGTCAGCGTATCGGCCCCGGAGCCACCGACAGCATTCTCAAAAGTATTTGCGGCATTCAGTTTTACTGTACGATTGAGGTGCACCGACTGGACCACTGAAGTCTCAAGATTCAAATTCACCGGCGACGACACAAGGCTGAATGTGAGAGTGTCGACTCCCTCATTTGCAACCTCAGAGATCGAGTCGGACTCCGGAGTGCTGGCTGCGTTGAAGAGGTATGTGTCGTCCCCGAAATGACCAGCCAACGTGTCATGACCTTCTCCGCCAGTGAGATGATCATTGCCTGCTCCCCCTGTCAGCGTATCGTCTCCTGTTCCACCGTCGATCGTTGTGGGCAAGGCAACATTACTGTCGACTGTCAGAGTGTCGTTTCCTCCAAAGCCATTGATGATGATCTCGTTCACCCTGGCCGGAGCAAATGGGAAGACGCTGCCATTCACAAGTACATTCAGACTGGGATTCTCACCGGCGACGGAAGTCACACTGATCGTATCTGCGTCCGCTGTCCCGTCGATTTCAAGTGTAAGGCCGTTAAGGGTTACAGGTCCGTTCGTCAGGAATCGCTGCCCATAGACTCCGAGCTGATCTGCATCCGGGCTCTCCCAGACGACAACAAAATCTCCACTTGCGTCCATCGCAACAACAGGATTGATTTGGTCCAGAGCAGTACTGAGATTGACTCGAAATTCGTCGCCCTGCGGATTGCCGTCCGCTGAATATCGCTGAGCATAAATGCCGGCTGATCCTCCGGGATCCTGGCCTCGGCTTAGCCATGAGATAACAAAGTCACCGTCAGAGTCCATGGCGGCGGTGGAGTATTCCTGGTTGGAGAGAGTCTCGGTATTGACTCTGAATTCGCTGCCCTGTACTACGCCAGAGGAACTGAACCGACGTGCGTAAATGCCGTTCTCGCTGGAGTCCTGAAACCAACTGGTCCACGTGATCACAAAATTACCACCGTCATCGATTGCGACCGACGGGTCGATCTGGTTGCCTGTGACAAAACTGTTCACAAGGAACTCACCGCCCTGAGCAACACCTGTCGCACTGTATCGCTGAGCATAGATCCCGAAGCCATCTCCGTCCTGGAGTTCACTTTTCCACGTAACAACGAAGTCTCCATCCGAGTCCATGGCAACGGCCGAGTATCGCTGGTCGCCTGTCGCAAACGTGTTCACTCGAAACTCGCCTCCCTGCGGCGTTCCGGAAGAATTGTAGAGGCGAGCGTAGATACCATCTCCGCCACCGTCCTGTCCGGTGCTCGTCCACGTTACAACAAAGTTTCCGTCAGCGTCGCTGGCGACTGTGGAATATCGCTGGTTTCCCGTAGTGGTTGTGTTAATGCGGAACTCACCGCCTACTGGAACGCCCGACACGCTATAGAGCTGTGCGTAGATGC
>JBILXT010000208.1:0-12330 GCA_044378235.1 Planctomycetaceae bacterium | reverse complement strand
TAATCGACTTCTCGAGACACCTTGCGAGGAGACAGCAGTTTGAGTGCACACAGACGCTGGAGGCTCGTGTTCCGCGCGAGGTAGACGACCCCCATACCGCCGCGTCCAAGAAGTTTCTGGCACTGATAAATGTCCAGAACCTGTCCTGGCAGGAGCAGTTGATCAAGCTCCATTTCGAGGGAGGCTGGAGCAGACTCAACGGCACCGGTATTCAGCAGAAGAGTATCCTTTTGCCAAATATTCTCCTGTGCGGTGAGTTTCATGCCGCAACGAGGGCATGCGGCGAGACTCCCGGAAAACATCTGGTTGCAGGCGGTGCAGTACAAGTTAGCCAAGTCATGGTTCCGTATTAAATCAGGGGAATGCGGGCCACCCTGCGGCCGGGCCGACTGAACGACGGGAAATACTTCAAATCCTCTATAAATTCGCCCTGAGACGCCGATGATACCAAATTGGTTCAGAAAGTTGCGACATTGAATACAGCCCCTGAGAGTTCACGGTGCCATTCGCCCTGGGTTCCTGAGTCGATGGACAGAAATTCCCTGATTTCAGGTGCGGCAGATTGTCGCGGGTCAGGTTATGCTGTGAAATAGACGTTGTTTCAGCGTCGCGGTTCGAGCGAAGCGAAGAAATCTTTCAGAATGGCTGCTGATCGGTGCCCTGATTCTCATCAATGTGAATTGATTGTGATGATGGTCTAAGCAGTGGCTGCTCGAGTGAATAGCCTCAGGTATTGCGTCCGGGAGTTTGGATATGAAGTGTCGTTCTGTCTGCCTGTTTTGTTTGATCATGCTGAGTTTGACGGCTCACGGTGCCGATCGAGCTTCGAATGACAGCCTGCTGAATAATGCATTGAGCGTTTGGAGAGCCGGAGATCTGGGTTCTGCAGAGAAGCTGCTTAGCGAGATCATTGAGAACGGAACGGATGATCCACGCCCGTTATATTTTCGTGGAATACTGGCAGAGCAAACAGGCAAGGATGGTTCGGCAGATTTGAAGGCTGCGGCGAAACTGGAAGCGGAAACCAGCACGGCCTCGTTAGTGAATCGTTCGATTGAGCGTACTCAGGGACCGTTGCGAGTTCGGATTGAACGCTATCGACTTGAAGCGAGAAATGCCCTGAAGGCTGATCCGGAGAACGAACGGCTCAAGCTGGTCTACCGGGATGCTCTGGAAGCACGGCGACAGGGAGATTCAAAATCGGCAATTCAATTGCTCAAAGAGGCCACTGCCGGCGGATCCGATCCTCGTTACTTTTACATGCTGGGTGTGACTCTGGCTGAAGCCGGTGATAATGAAGAGGCTCGAGAGTTCTTTGTTGCAGGATTGAAGCACGAACAGACTCCCGAGCAGTCTCAACTGGTCAGTGAAGCCTTGTCCGGTGTTCAGGGTGATATTCGCCGGATGATTGAGGAGCAGACTTCGATTGAAGTCGCTGGCCAGAAGTTGACTCGCCAAACAAACCTGCGGCAAATTCGACGACGATCATTGATGACTCAGGATCAGTTGCTTGCAGATGCCAGTGCAGCACAGGAGATGGCTGCTGCTCGTGAAGAAGCTGAAGACGCTGCTCGTCGCAAAGCGGCTGCTGATAAAATTCTGGCTGAGAACAAGGTACGTGATGCGGCTGCTGAAAGAATGAAGGAAAATGCGGTTGCGGCTGCAGAAAAGCCATCTGCACCGGTGACAGCTGAAATGCCTGAAGAGCCGGTCGTTGCTGCCACAGAGCCGATGCCTGCTGATCCGGATGCCCCTGTCAATCCATTTCTGACCGGTGGGGCCGGAGCGGGACCAGCGATGGCTCCGAAGTCAAGTGTCACGGCCGGTCCAATTGATATGTCGTATTTGCCTGCTGCGACAGAATACCTGATGTATGTTCGCCCCGGTGATATGCTGGCGAGTGGATTCGCAAAACCTCTGACAGACATGCCTCAGTTTCAGCAGGCCATGACGGAGATGTCTGCTCAAACAGGATTCGTCCCTGGGGACATTGATTCTGTGACCATGGGAATGGGAAATCTGATCGCCACGATGATACCTGTCATCGGGCAGGCGATGGCGGGAGGCCAGCCGGATGGAGCGGCAATCTCGAAGCAACTCATGGGTGGTGAAAATGTTATGATCGTTGTTCGAGCAAGCAAAGATATCGACATCGCTCCTTTGATGGCTCAGGGCGGCTCAACGGAGTTAACGCATGAAGGCAAGACCTATTACTTGTTGAAGAATCCAGACCCGAATGCTCCGGTCATGGCGATGCATGCTGTCGACTCAAAGACATTCCTGATGGCATCCGAAGCCGGACTCAAAGCTGCCATGACCAATGGACCAGGAGAAGCGACGAATGACCAGTTTGCGTTCGTCTCCCGAAGCAGCCACCTTGTTCAGGCCTTCTCAAGTCCCCTGCTTGCTGGAATGAGTGCCGGAATTCCTGACCCTCCGCCGAACGTGCCGCCACAGGTTGCACAGCTGGTTGGTGCGATCAAGGGGCGAATCTCCGGGGGAGCGATCATTCTGGATGCCGGAAGTGATCTGGCCCTGAATATCAAATTGAATCTGACCGAAGAAAGTGCAGCTGGAGAAGCCAACCAGGCTCTGGCTGGTCTTGTGATGATGGGCAAGCAGATGGCTCCGTTTGCTTTGGGACAGGCTCCTCCACCGCTGCAGCCTTCTCTTGGCCAGGCTGTGAATAGCCTTGCCTCGTCAACTGCGGATTCGTCAGTAACTGTGAGTATCACGATTCCCGGAGCTCTGGTGCAGGTTCTGAAAGATAATCCCGAGTTGCTGGGGCCAATGGCGGGCGGACCGCAAGCTGGCGGAATGATTCAAGATAACAATCTGAAGCAGGTTGCTCTCGCCATGCACAATTTTCATGACACCTACAATCATTTCCCAACGGCTGACGGAAATGGTGAGTCAGGCGACGGCAAAAAGTCAGGCTTGAGCTGGCGAGTTCATATCCTGCCGTATCTGGAACAGGCTGAACTTTACAATCAGTTCCATCTCGACGAATCGTGGGACAGCCCCCATAACATGGCACTTGTTAGCCAGATGCCAGATGTTTTTAAGGTGCAGGGGGTTGATCAGCCGGGGATGACAACGATGCATGTGTTCGCATCTCCCAATACTCCTTTTGATCCCGAGAAGCCGATTGGGTTTCGTGATATTGTCGACGGAACCAGCAATACAATCATGACTGTTGTGGCAGGTCCAGAGACGGCAGCACCATGGACGAAGCCAGGTGGATTGACACTGGATGCCGCCAACCCAGTAGGAGCACTGGGAACACCTGGCCCATCGTTCCCGGTCGCCTTTTGTGACGGATCCGTCAGGAGTATTTCAGTGAATGTGGATCCGCAGGTTCTGAGTAACCTGATTCAGTTCAATGATGGAAATCCGGTCAGCGGCTTTTGAGCAACGCCATTGAATTCTAAAACCCCTCGGCGGTCCTGACGGAAACTCAGGGCCGCCGTTTTTATTTCGGCTCCATTCTTTGCGTGCCAACATCAGACGTCGGTAACCATCGCGGCGTGGCGGAAGGCGAGCACCGGATCGGTCCAGGTTGGAATGAATTCCTGAGCAACGAATCCTGAGTAGCCAGTGGCGATGATGGCTCGGAGAACCGCGGGGTAATTGATCTCCTGCTTGTCATCCAGTTCGCGCCGCCCGGGGTTCCCTGCGGTGTGATAATGTCCGATATGTGGATGGTGCATCTGGATACGACGAATTACGTCGCCATGCATAATCTGGACGTGATAGACATCGAACAGCAGCTTGAAGAAAGGCGAATCCATTCGCTTCACCAGTTCGATGCAGCGTTCGACGTCGTCGCCAAAATATCCCGGATGTCCCTTCATCGGATGAGAACTGTCGCGAGTATTCAAATGCTCCAGAACCAGCGTAATCTTTTTTGACTCCGCATATTCAATCACTTGTTTCCAGCAATTAATACAGTTCTGCTCCGCCGTCTTGTCATCCATGCCGTCGACGCGCATTCCTGTGAAGGTGATCACACTAGGGCTTTCAAACTCAGCGGCAATGTCGATGGATTTCTTCAGTTTCTGAATGCACTCCTCATGATTGGCAGGGTCGACGGGCCCCTTGGCAAACCCATGACTGCTGACGAGTGCGATCTTAAGGCCCTTCGCTCGAGCTTCAGGGTAAAACTTCGGGTCAACTCCTTCAATGGCTTCGACGCCCACGTCCACACAATGCTGAATGAGTTCCGGGACTGGCATCGGGTTGAAACACCAGCCCATCACGGACTGACGAATTCGCTTTTTCGTGATTTTAAAGTCAGCAGGAACCTTCGGCGAAGTTGCGCTGGCCTCTTGTGATGTATTCCCCGCGAAGGCGGTGGCACCGGACAACATCGTGACCGATGCGGCAGTAGCCGATGCCAGGACGTGGCGGCGTGTCCATTTTTCCGGTGCATTCTGTGACGCGTCTGACATAGGTCGCGAACTCCATCTGTTGATGATGCAGGACTTTTGATTCAAGCGGGTGGGCCATCAGTCGCTGAAGCATGCAGCTTCCAACTCGCGATGTCAATTCGATGGCGTGGCTGGCGTCGATCCGCGTACTTCCGATGCGATCCGGTTTGACAGCCGTTGAATCACAGTCTGGCTCACTTCATACGGCTGATTGGTCAGGATAACGCACCAGATTTTCGTCTTTGGATCAATCCACATCAGGGTTCCGGTTGCACCCCAGTGACCATAGGCTTCGGCAGAAACGAAGTCGGAGAAGCAAGTGGCGTGATCAGGCCAGTTAAATCTCCATCCCAGTCCCCAGGGACGATGGAGGCGGTCGGACTCCGCCAATCCCGGTATGTGGCAGGTCTGATTCTGAGTCGCACTGGAAATCACCAACGGATGAATCAGCGTCTGATGCTCCGACGCCATCCCTTGATTCAGCATGCAAACGGCCAGACGCCCGAGGTCAGTTGAAGTGGAAGTCATCCCTCCCCATGGCGCGCCGAGGCATCGCCAGTAGCGACTGTTCCAATTCCAGTCCGCGGCCTGCTGCTGCCAGATTGGGAGTTCACACGGCACGAGCGTACTCTGCAGTTCTTCGAACTCAGCAGACGGAATTCCGAGCCACGAATCCTGCATCCGGAGTGGCTCGAAGAGGTCTCGTCGCAGCAGCTCGGGAACCGATGTTTGTGTGATCTTTTCAATCACTTCAGCCAGCACGGCGAATCCCATGCTCGAGTAACGACAGCTGGTTCCCGCCGGAAACTCGGGTGTCCCTTTCGCCGTTTCGCTGACGAACTCGGCGAGTGAGGCGTGTCTGGCACGGAGTTCGTTGTTGTTCAGCAGCATGTCTGGCAGGCCGCTGGTGTGAGTCAACAGATGACGGAATGTGATAGCTCGCAAAGGGCCCCGGTTAAAGCCGTCGACAAACTCCCGGATGGGCTCATTGAGAGAAAGTCGTCCAGCAGAAGCCAGTTGTACCGCCAGCATGCCGACGATGGGTTTGGTAATCGACGCGATCAGGAAACGACGACCGGACTTCTCGGGCTCGCCGTTGATGGCCGAGTCGTTTACATCACCGGGATTCTTCGGCGTCCCCGCAGCTCCGATTTCCGGCGCCGTGTAGTCGACATGGAGCGTTTGGCCGGCCCCGGTTCCGGCTGAGATATCCGCAAATTGGACAGAACTGCCGGCCAAAATGGTCGTCAAATCGCGGCTGAGAAGGAATTCGTTCGAATCGGGCGGGCCATTCAAAATGCAGCACTCCTATGAGTAACTGTGCGATTGTGCGACAACCAGCTGGAAGCTCGACAGGCGGGATGAGGAATTTTTCGGATTCTAGTGATTTTTTGGAGATTGGCACACAGGATGCGGAGTTGAAATGCGTTTACATGCCAAGCCGACGTTTCCGGACCTCAGAATTGATCCACCGATCTGTTCTGATGAAGTGTTGCGAGTAGTGTGACGGATTTCTGTGGCAAGATCTGGCGGTCCGCCTGTTGACGCCGGGGATTAAACCGTTGATACTTTTAGCACTAAATGTTTCAGAGACGGATCGTGGAGCGTTGGTGTGCAGGTATTGGCCTGGGCTGACCACTGATTAATCGGGTGTTTCCCGTACTGGGTACGTTTCGATATGCCTCGACAGTTCACCTTCCATTCATTGCTGAGCCGTTTCGCTCTGAGCGCAGCCTTTGTTGTTGCGCCGACGGCAATGGCGGATGAGGTTCCTGGTCTGGGCACCATTCTGAATCACGATCACGCTCCCGTCCGCGTGCACTCGAAGCCAGTCATTGAACGCTTGCCAGTCAAAGTTCTGGAACCAGTGGACCTCGTTGTCTCCGGGAAGTCGCGAATTTTTGTGGCGGATCGAAAAGCCGAATGCGTCTTTCGGCTGGATGAGCACGGCTCGGTCAGTTTCGCGATCGAGCAAATGTCGGGGATCCAGCGCATTCAGGTTGACGCCGATGGCTCTCTTTATGTCCTTGCTTCCAGTGGCGGGGAGTCGTCGTTGCACCAGATTACCGAATCTGGCCAGCACGTCGCTCTGCAGACGTTTTCATTCCCTGCGTCAGCCTTTGTTCGTGACGAATTGGGGCGGTTTGTATTCTGTGTGCGGCAATCAGGACGTCTGGTATCGCTTGATGTCGAAGGCCAGACAACAGATCTTGCCCAACTGAATCAGCCTGTGCAGGATTTGATTCTTAATGCTGGTGGTCAACTCGAAGCCCTGCTGCCTTCAGGGCACATTGTTCGAATCGACGAAGAAGGTGAAGTGTCGCACTCTGGTTTTGCGGAACTCGGATCGACACGTCTGGCTTCACTCAGCGATGGTACTTTACTGTCCCTCGCAGACTCAGGAAATGGTCGTGCCAGGGTCCTAAAGGTCTCGCGAGAGTCCGACCGCCCTGCGGAATTTCACGTTGTGGCGACTGTACCTGTCGGCACGATGGCTGTTGGTTTTGATTCGCTTGGAAATCTATGTCTGGCCAACCCGGATCTTCGTGCTGTCACGAAGGTCACCAGCCACTTCGAAATCGCCTGTCCGCACTGTGGCAAGCCGACACGCATGATCTTCAGCTCCGAGCCTCAGCCGGGTGCGGCTGATTCTGTTCGAAGCTTCTAAGTTCCGCTCAAGCCTCGAACAGGAACAAAGTTCCTGAGATACGTGTGGCTCTGAGTCAGCGAGGCGGCTCGATCATTCAGTGATCCCTCGTAGGCGCGATCTTCAACCTCGACACAAACGGGGCCCTTGTACTTCGTGTCCGTGAGCACGGAGAAGAATTTTCCCCAGTTCACGTCGCCCATGCCGGGCAACTTTGGTGTGTGATACTTATTGGGATGAGCCATAATCCCGACCTGATTCAGTCGATCCTGATCCAGTCTGACATCCTTCGCGTGGATGTGAAACAGTTTGTCAGAAAAGTCACGCATTGGACGCAGGTAGTCCATGTGCTGCCAGATCATATGAGATGGGTCATAATTCAACCCGAAGTTGGCTGACGGAATGTCGCTGAACATTCGCGTCCAGATCTCGGGAGTTGTGGCCAGGTTCTTTCCTCCTGGCCATTCATCGGCCGTGAAAAGCATCGGGCAGTTCTCGATCCCGACACGAACGCCCCGGTCTTCAGCCAATTGAATGATTGGCTTCCATGTGCTTAGAAATCGCGGCCAGTTATCATCCACTGACTTCGTCCAGTCGCGGCCAACGAAACTGTTGACTCGTTCAATACCCAGGCGATACGCCGCGTCAATCACCACGTGCAGATGAGCAACTGCGGTGTCGGCTTCAGACTGATTTGGGCTCAGCGGATTGGGGTAGTAGCCCAGTCCGCTGATTTGGACGCCGGTCTCTTCCACGCAGTGCCGAATCTCATGGACCAGATGTTCGGTCAGATTAGCGACATCGATATGTGTGACTCCGGCATATCGTCGCTCGGCCTTTCCACTGGGCCAGCAGCAGACTTCTACACAGTCGAATCCAATGCGTTTCGCAGTTTCAAAAACTTCGCGAAAGGAAAGATCAGGAAGAATGGCACTGACAAAACCTAGCTGCATCTTCATAGTCCTTGTGGCATGGAAAACTGAGATTTGTGAGCCCGGAGGCCCTCTTTACTTCTGTTCGACCGTAGCTGTCGTTGGAGCAGGCGCCTCACCGGAATCCTGCGGGTACAGGATCAGTCGATCGTGGCACAGCAAAATCAGATCGAATCGACCATCCGAAGTCACATCGGCGACGATTCCCTCACGCGGTTCTGTCCCGCGATCGGTGTCCGCACTAACAAGACGCTTCTCTTCGAACACTCGAAAATGCGTTGCTTCGCGGATTCCTTTCGTCGCGTCAAAGCTCAGAATCTCGATACCGTCGATGCTGGTATCAATTACGCTCAGGTCGACTTTGCCATCACCATTGATATCTCCGGCAATCACGTCGGCTGGGTAGGAGTCGTCTCTGTCAGATTCGAAGGAGGCGATCTCCTTCAGCTCTGAATCAGATCGACCTGTATACAGCACCGAGAAATGCTGTGCACCAACCAGCAGCAGATCATCCAGTTTGTCACCATTCAGATCCGCGACGATTGTTGAAGTGAACTGCAGACCTCCGAGTTCAACTTCTTTCCACGGACGATACACGCCTTCTTGTTTACGAAGGACTCGCAGTTTTCTTACGCCGGTGTCAACCAGCACGATCTCATCACCTTCCGCTCCGTCCAGATTCAGCAGAGCCACTCCTTCGAGACTGGCCGAGGTTTCACCTGCGTTGAACTGATCTTCCACCTTCCAGCCATTAACTCCAAACGACATTGCTCGAGCGAAAGAATCTCTGGCGATCAGGAGTCGGTCTTTGCTGACGAATGTTCTTCCGGCCGCAGACACGCCAAGATCCAGCTGGCTCTTCTGCTTCGCGACTTCCAGAGAACCATCTTCCAACTGCAGCAGAACCTGGACGCCTGACTTTGCGGTACCGCTGGGGACAGAAAGAACATCCATGCGTCCGTCCTGATTGACGTCCATTTTGACCAGTCGAACACCTCGGGCGCCGACGGCTCCGGTGAGTTCAATCTTCTTGTCATTCTCAGCACGAACCCATTCGCCCGACTCTGCGCGAGTCAGTCGCTGGAATTCGAGTTTCATGGAGTTGCCGGTTCCCACGGTTAGCGCCAGCACGATCTGTGGCTTCCCGCCATTTTCAATGATCGTAACGCCAGCCAACTCTGCCCCTTCCGGCTTCTTAAAGATGCTTTCCGGGAATGTAATTCGACCTTCCGCAAAACGGCTCAACGCCACAACACCTTCTTTGCCACTGAGCAACACGATGTCCTGTTTCGAGTCGGCATCGACGTCGGCCACAGCGAGATCTGTCACGCCCAGAAGTCCCGGGAAGACTTCCGCCATTCCCAGACCATCAATTCCATTTTGTCGATACAGCAGAATCTGTGCCTGGTCCGGGTCGGACACAACCACATCACTCAGCGAGTCGCCATCGATATCAGCCGCTGCGATTGCACGTTCTCGAGTTGCCCCGGCAGCGCCAATGCCGTACTGGAGAAGGCGAGAAGGAAGACTTTCCGGACTGGCCTCCGATGGCTCCAGAGCCGACACCACGATCCGCCCGGTTCGCGATTCGACGGTGACCACTTCATGTCCGGGCTCCTGATCCACATTCGCCAGAGTCACACTTCTTGGTTGTTGTAGTCCAAAGCAAATTTCTGGTCCCGGGCGTCCATCGTTGGTCTGCAGTCGAGCGCACAAGCCGCGAGTTGTTCCCTCATTCGCCATGTAGCAGAGATCGTTTTTTCCGTCCCCGTTGAGATCCGCGATCTGAACCATAGAGAGCTGAGGAGACGTATTGATCAGCGGCTTTGGTGTCTCCATTTCGCCCTTGTCATTCTGGTAGATGACATAGGTAACATCCTTGCCCAGCACGACAAGGTCATCCCGCTTGTCGGAGTTAATGTCGCCCGCGGAAAGCATCCACGCCACGGGCTCCAGACCTGGCAACCGCGTCACCCATTTGTTGTTCCATTCTTTCTGACCGGCTTCCGGCTGATATCTGATCGACAACTGGTCCGGCGTTCCGATACAAGCAACGTCCAAACGGCCATCGCTGTTAAAATCTCCTGTCGCAATTCCAGCCAGTGCTTTGTCGACAGGAATTGTGCGTTCGTCGAATCTCCAATCAGAAGCCAGATCATTGACCTTGGATCCCTGACGAGACTTTTTCTGATCATCCGCACTGCGTTGAGCCATGAGTCGGAGGCAACTTTCGCGGTTGTCGACCAACATCACATCTGTCAGGCCGTCACCGGTAAAATCGCCTGCCTGAAGATTGAATCCTCGAGCATCCACTTTAAACAATTCAACGCCCGAAAAACCGTAGAATTGTGCCAGCGTGTTGAGGGTTTTCTCATCATCGCCAACGGCGAAGGAACCGGTGATGCACGGGTTCAGGAGTATGGAACAGGCCAGAACGGGCAAACAGACTCGGAATATGAATGGCCGGGAAACAACTCGTAACATTGATATGGGCTCCGAAATCGGATCACATGCAAGGCAAAATAGTTTGCGCAGAGAAAACCGGTATTCTCAGGGGCTTGCATCAGACATTCAAGCGCAGGGCGGCCTTCTGGACGAGCAAACGAGTAGCGAAATTCAGAATTCCAGCGTCTGGAAGTGTCGCCAACTTAGAACACGATGCACAGTGGTTGACCAAGTCGCATCCTGCAAGTCCTCGTTTACCGCCCAGCCGAAGGCGCCGGCCCATTTAAAAGCCGGCGCCTCCGGCTGGGCGGTAAACGACTGATTCAATGGCGAGGCCGCCGGGGCAGTTTCAGACAGTCGCACTCGTCAAATCGCTCAATTCGCGACACGACGGCAGACTTCGATGTCATTTTGGATCTGCGAGATCAGCTCGTTCACCGAGCCAAATGACTGCAATGCTCGTACTTCCCTGAGCAGGTCGATGGCTAGTTTCTGATCGTAAAGATCCCCTGTGAAGCCATCAATGTGGCATTCGACTTTTTCACGATGCTCGCCAAACGTTGGATTCGGACCAACACTTACCGCGACGGGATAGCGATTTCCGTTGATCTCTGTGGTCCCGGCATAAACGCCATGCGCCGGCAGCAAAGTCTGAATCTCGGCCAGATTTGCCGTCGGAAAACCAATCGTGCGGCCCCGACCTGCACCGTGTCTGACTATGCCAGACATTCGATAAGGATGCCCCAGCAACTCTACAGCCGCTGTCATTGCACGAGCACAAATCAGTTCGCGAATGCGGCTGGAAGAAATCATGCTGCCGGCATCATCAAATGATTTGGCGATGTGGCATTGAATTCCCTGGCTGCGGCAGAGTTCCTGAAGACGATCGACGTCTCCCCGGCGATCTTTTCCAAAATGAAAGTTGGGGCCTTCAACGACTCCCCGAGCCTTAAACTTTCCGACAACGACGTCACGAAAAAACTGCTCAGCAGTCATCTCCAGCAGACCACTTGTTACTGGCAGCACAATAACTTCGTCTGCCCCGGCCTGATGCAGCAATCGTTTACGATCTTCAATCGTTGTCAAAACCGGCGGAGTAAACTCCGGTCGCAGAACTGCGATGGGATGGGGATCGAACGTAATCGCGACGGCCGGTCCGGAAATCTCACGTCCCAAAGACCGCAATTGCTGCAGCATCGACGCATGGCCGCGATGCACGCCATCAAAGTTGCCTATTGCAATGCAGCCTTCGCATGCACTCCCGGTGACATGAAAATCAAGAATGGCCATGGATCAAAGACTATTCCAATATCGCAGGCCCCTGAACACAGGACTCATTGCGTTCCGAGGTTTTAAAAACAGAGGACGCCCTTTTCAGGGCGTCGAAAACAAAGTACTTGACGAAACGAAGGCCTGAAATGATGGCCTTACTTCATCTGCCCGAGTAACTCCGGAAGCTTCGCGGCCAGTTTGGCGAACAGATCATTCCCCAGTTTGCTCTTCAGGAAGTCGATCAGCATCTTCAGATACTGCGGAATCTTGTCGACACTGATCCCCGCTTTTGTCAGCGCGGCGGTTACGTCGGCGATGCCTTTGGCTTTGTCGCCCAGCAATGAACCCGCGAGCGATGTCAGTGATCCCATCAACCCGCTTTCATCGGCACGTCCGTCGGCATCTTTGATCAGTCCTTGAATGCCTGGAAGCTTCTCGCTGATCTGAGCAAACAAGGCGGGATCAAGCTGACTCTGAATCAGCTTCAGAATATTGCCTGTAGCCGACTGACCATCTGTGGTGCTTAATCCAAGCTGCTTCGTCAGTTGCTGAATGAACTCGTCCATTTCCGGGGCTTTCGTGTTGTCGATTGTTCTTGTGGTGT
>JBILXT010000207.1:0-12340 GCA_044378235.1 Planctomycetaceae bacterium | reverse complement strand
GGCGTTCTCGTTCCGGCGTCAGAGTTCCCTGCTGCGTGGCATGCTCAAGAGCTGTCTCGGTGATCTGCAGCAACAGGGAAGGGAGCACCGGGTGACCATGCAGGGCCTGATCCGCCGAATGCTTCAGGCACGCCGCACAGGCGTCCGCGGGGACTCGAAACGTGTCACATTCCTGTCCGACCATCTGTTCCAGGAGTCGACACCGAGCCGTCTCCGAAGAGCCGCTGCTGGCGGGTTGAATGGCAAAACGAAAGGCACACTGCACAAAGAAATCCTTCGGGAGCGTCAGGCAAATCTTTTTAAGGTTTGAGGTGGGTGGGTTCAACAAGTCCGAGACGACAGACGGCAAGGAACGATGGATCCAGGCCATGCACAGCCAATGATCCATCGGCTTGCTGGAGAGCACCGATACGCGACCAGGGTTTTCGATTTCTTCGCCAGGTGACCAACGTCAGAATGAAAACGAAGAAGAAGGAAATCAGAGTGATGACGACCAGTGGAGTACTGGCTCCCAGCGTCAACCACGTCAGCAGAAGAATACCGCCCAAGATGAAATCGAAGAGCAGGACGCGAGCGAGATGGCGACGTCTGCTAATGAAGACGACATCGGAGTTCTCTCGGAAACCGGTCAGAGTGACCTTCCTGGCAACGAACATAAACCCAGTAACAATCAACGCTGGAGCGATGAAGCTAATCAAAACTCCGGCAAGCGGCGGCACGAGCCATGGTGGCCTCGGGAGTTGCAGTTTTTGTATGGCAGTGCTGCTGAACATCACGATCACCTGTGTGGAAAACATGATCAACGGCATCACATAGTTCCACCACTTCGGCATCACCTTCAAAGGTATCTCGCACCGTTGCAGACCCTGTCGTGCTCCGGTCAGAAAACACACTTCGGGCAAAACGAACGGCGGTGGCAAGATCATCACGTTTTTTTCGATGCGATACGCTTCCGAAGCAAAGTCCATTGGCGCTGATGCGACACTGGTATCCGCAGCGGGAGGAGCATAAGGGTTTGCATCAAAATCCGTCACAGATGATTGGCTTTGGGTTAGATTTGAGTCGGTCTGGGCTTGCGAAAAACATTTGAGGCTCGGAACTTCATATGGCCAATGTGAAGTTTAGTTCGCAGGCATCTGATCAATCACGAGCCTGATACTTCGTTTTGCGGCGGGTAATGGTTCAAGTTCTTCTGTGACCGGGAACGGTTTGGTGAGCAAGCATTGAGTCGCAAAGGAGCGCACGCTGTCTCTCCCGATCTCAAATTCAACTTTGACTTCTTTGCGAATTCCTCCTGAGTGGTCAAGGTTCGGGCCGAAACCGAGGGCCAGATTACCGTCGGCTGAAGGCGATGGATTGGTGTTGGTACTTCCTTTACGAACCTGTTGAGCAAGATCCTGCTGAGCAGTCCTCCATTCACCGGCGTTTCCAACCATATCAAACAGTCCCCAGGCGTTGGGAAGTCTAGTGCCACAGGTTCGCACATCGTTGTACAGAGCTGTTCGTGAATTGATGATATACCATGCATAATCTCCCAAGATGTCATGGCTCCCAAGTTTATCGGAGTCACCAAAGTGAAAAAAACGACTCTCTGATCCGGCCCGGCAGGCGTGTTCCCATTCGCTTTTGAATGGCACGCGAAAACCCGGGCAGGCCGGAGCCGAAGACTCCAGAAACTCCGTTGTCTCAACATGATAACGTGGCCCCATTTCCGATTTCTCACTCAGCCAGTTACAGAATCGCATCGCCTGACCAGGGCTGACGTGAGTTTGCGGTTTACCATCATTGATCTCGACCGGTGCCGTTGCCGCAGCCTCTTTGGAAGCATATTTGGAGGCATAGTGCGGGTTGTCTGGATCCAGGAAATATTGCGAAAAGAATTCACTTGGCACCTCTGTCACAGACATCCAGAAAGAACTCAGACGATTCAACGGGGCTTCGGGGATCCTTGTTAAGTCGAGCCCGATATGTTTTTCGTTATATGGATCGGGGAACTCTACGCGGAACCAGTCACATTCGCTTGCCAGGAGCCTGGGGCGAAGAAAAAGCAGCTTGCCTCTTGAGGTCTGATAGGGCGGATGTTCGCTATAGTGTGGATTGCTGGCAGCAAGTATGTCTGTCGAATTCGTTGCCGCAGGCTTCTTCGCCAAATCGATGGCGACTTCCCTGAACTCGCGATCGAGAGACGCAAGTGAGTCGACCAGGCTGGGGCGAACCTGATGCAGTCTTGTAATCAGAATTCTGGCAGAGCTCCGGAGAGTTGAAGAGGCAGACCAGTACTGTGATCTTAACAGGGCTTGCTTCCTCGTAAGAATGTGACTCGGTTTCTGCCTCGGTGCTGACATGGGGCCCGTCCAAAGTTGGCAACTTATCATTGGAGCCCTGGGTCGATGGTGCACCACTCAGCGATAACAGTGAAGCAACGTTGCTGAGATAATTCTCCGGAGCCGACGCCATCGCCAGACTCAGCATCGCCAGCAGATGCTTCGAGACGGGCGTACCCGCAGAGGAGTCGAGCGATTGCGCAGCATCCCGGCAATGGGCTTCGGCATGAAGCACATAGATGTCCAGAAGTTCCTCGGGGGACATCCATTCGTGCAGCTGTGCAATAATCTGAGTTCGTTGTTGCTGGTCGGGATGAGGTGCATACCAGCCTTCCGGGATCAATTCTTCATGCTGCACACTCAGCAGAAACACGGTCAAGGCCACATTCCTCTGGCTGAGTTCGGACTCTTCATCACGACCAACGTTCGATGCCGGGCTGTTCATCATTGCCAGAAAATCGTTCTTGAGGGGTTCGACTTCTTCAGGGTGATCCTTTTTTGAAGCCAGATAGCGCTTCGTAATCTGAATGATCAGCTTGAGTTCTGCGATCTCCAAGGTCTCCGGCTGATCGATCTGCCCGAGGCGCTTGATAATCGTGCGATTACACAGGTCATCGCCCTGCCCCAGTTCGATGAGAACCATCGCGGCTCTGACCGCTCGACGGTCGACGTCTTTTCGGACGATCTGTTCTTTGTCGCTCGAAGAGCCTGGAAGATCACCTGAACTCTGGCTGACCACTGCTGAGGTGTCCGGGCCGTCGTCATCCTCTGCTAACAGCCGTCGCGCGACCGAGACGGCTGTTCGCGGCGAACGTCGGCAGAGTTCAAAGAGGGACTCGACACTGGCCACATCACTCGCAAAGGCGGTTTCTATTTGCCTTGCGAGGTTATACTGCTGCGACAGATATCCAATAAACAACAGGGATGCGATCACGGCGCCGAAAATGTATCTTCGGATGATTCTTGCTCGTCGTCCCGCCTTGATGACCAGAAGTTCCTTCGGCGTCCAGTCCCGCACGCCCGGCTGTCCACGTTCGATCGAATTCAAGGCGGTTCTGTCGAGCTCATCCTTTACGCCATGGCTCCTTTCTCGAACTCGCTGCTCCAGAATTCTGCGAGCACGCGGGCCAATAGCGTCGCTGGCCTCGTAGACAGTCCTGATATGAGGAGCTAAAGCGTCATGAGCCAGTCGGGATGAGAGTTCGACTTCCGAAGAGCCGCCACTGTCCGGCTGAATCAGCAGATAGTGATCGATACACAACTGCCTGAGTTCTTTAATAACAGCTTCGCGTCCTGCATATCTCGGAGCAATAGCTGGCACCGCAGAGGAGTCACCATTGACGAGGACGTGAAGAGATTGATGTCGTGCCGTCAACTCAGACGTGACATGGCATTCCAGGAAATCTTCCAGCAATCCCGCGCTGATGGCGATTCGAGTTGCCGGGGTTACAAAGCGATTGCTGGCGATCGTCTGCATTTGAGTCCAGACGAATTCGGCCAGTGATGTGCGGTGCCTGCGATAGAGCTGTTCCGTGAACGTCGGCGTCCGAGATTCCCGCGTGGCATCCTTCCATAAGGCCTGCAGAACAATCTGCAGGCTCGGAGCCACCGAAGAGACCTGATCCATCAGGAGTTCTGTCGCGATACGCAGTGACAGTCCGGGCTGAATTGTCAGTGGATAGTATTCGCGAAGTTCCGCTCGTCGCGTCGGACCTTCGATCGCTTCGTGAATGCCGTCTGCGTCGAGGCAGTCCAGAAACACTTCACTCTTCCAGAGCCCCTGCAATCGACTGTTGATGCGAGAAAACCACTCCGTGCGAAATGAGAGAATCAGCTTTCCTTTGGGTGCCTTCGTTCTGTCGTCAAAGATCTCGCAAAGCTCATGAAGGAACAGATCCCAGTCGGTGGGAACTGATCCCTTTGCATGTGTGAATGCCTCTTCAAGCTGGTCGAGAACCACGATCACAGGCTGCTGCAGGCGTGCCTCTTTCTGACACCAGGCTTCGCGACCGGAGCACAGGCTTCCGTCTTCACGGCAGGCGTCTTCGATATACGCGAGTCGAAGAGAATCCAAAAGGCCACGGACCGGATCAATCCTGATCGTCAAAACTTCGTAGGGAATCGAGCCGTTGTAGGACATCAACAGTCGAGGAGTGAGTCCAGCTTCCAGGATGGAGGACTTTCCGACACCGCTTTGCCCATGCAGAAGAATCACGGGAGCTGATGTCGGAGAGACGACTCGTTCGTAAAGCCGGCGAATGGAATGCCCGCGACCAAAAAACACCGGCGCGTCGGCGGCAGTAAATCTCCGCAGGCCGGGATAGGGGGAATCCGGAAGAGGTCCGTTGATTGGCAAAGGCAAAAGAGCCAGCGGGTCACCGGCGGCATCGGGAAGATTCCAGTCCAGAACTGCCTCTGCTCCTGGAGCTGTCTGAAGAAACCATGGCCAGCGACCACTCTCAACCTCTGGTGATGTTGCATCCTCATCATCGGCATAGACAAGTCTCGATTTGCCTCCACAGGCAGCGGTGGCCTCCCCCACGGCTTCATCGTAGGCCACTTTGATGGATGCGCCGGTGGCGAGTCCTTTGTAAAACCGAGCGGCAAAGTTGCGAGCAACCAAACCGTTGACTCTTTGAGTTGTTGCAATCACACACTGGACGCCTGCGGCAATCCAGTGACTCACCTGGTTTTCTGTCGAACAGCCGTTCAGAAAGACCAGCTTCAGACCTGACTGTCCCTGCACCGTCATCGCCATACCGGCTGCATCTGCACTCGTGCCCTGAGCTGTCCGCAGCATCAGCGCTGCGCCGTCGGCATGGCCCGCGTAGTGAAAGATCGAAACGCGATTTCGATTTTTCTGAAAGACGTCAACCAGATCATGCAGCTTCAGGAACGGAGGAATCCTGATGTCGCATAGCTGAGCCGTGCTGCTGACATCAGCCAATGCCAACTGGATCGCACGTGCTTCCTCCTCAACCTGAATCGTGGAGTCTTCAGCAGCGAAAGCGAACAAAAGAGTGGGGCGGATCCGCGAGTCTTGCATTCATTCATTGTTGACCTGCGATGATGATGAATCAATTTCACAGCGGCTTTGAAGCGGAAATATCACCAGATCAGGCGATGGCTGCGACCGCCCCATAGCATCTTGAGCAGCCCACATGGAGGGATTGTTCGGAAGACGCCGATGCTTCGGGACAGGTCAGGCGGATCCTGCTGCATTCCAGGAAGCAAACAGCCAAAGTGGAAATCGGTAGAAAATGTGGAGTGAATCGGTGTTGCTATTCTGGTTCGGGGAGGGTAATGTCACGCATCCTGACTTTCGATGCGACTCGGAAAACGAGTCCCGAAGGGAAGGATGGTGTGAGCATTTGTGTTCTCGAAGACAGTCGTGTGCTAATTAGTTCCGTCCGCCCTTGAGTTCTCCTGCAGCACCCCTTTTGCACAAAGTCGTATTTGGCTTTGTTGGTTATGTGTTCTAACGGCTGCCGTTGTGGCAGCGATCAGGTGTTTTGGAAGCTGTAAAGCTCAAGGGTTTTTGTGATGAGTAAGAACATTTTTGTAGGTAGCCTCGCATGGGGCACAACGTCTGAAGGCCTCGAGCGGGCTTTCGCACAGTACGGCGTCGTGACCTCAGCCAAGGTCGTCAGTGACCGTGAGACTGGCCGATCCAAGGGATTCGGCTTTGTTGAAATGGAAAGCGGTGGCGACGAAGCCATCCGTGCACTGAACGGTTCAGACCTTGACGGCCGCCAGATTGTCGTGAACGAGGCTCGTCCTCGTGAAGGCGGCAGCGGTGGTGGTGGCGGTGGACGCGGCGGCTACGGTGGTGGCGGCGGCGGTGGCCGAAGTGGCGGCGGCGGCGGCGGTGGTCGCGGCGGTTACGGTGGCGGTGGCGGCGGTGGTCGCGATCGTTACTAGTCATCTGGCCCAAGGGCTTTAAGACAGCAGACTTCCTTCCTGATTCAGGATTGAACTGTACAAACTTAGAGGGTGTTCGGACGCAGGTCCGAGCACCCTCTTTGCATTTTCACAGTTGGCCTTGCCTTCGGCAACATGCGTTGCTGTTTCGAGACGACCGTGCATAATCGTAATGTGTCGCCCAACCCCAAAGATTCGTTCGACGCGTTGGTCCGGCGAAGACCAGGGGCAAATTGACGCTTCGTCTGGCTTTCCTTGCCGGAAAACAGAGCGAGATCGCTAAAACAGATTGAGAATCCACCAAACGGAATTCGAGGAAAACAGTGGGGACTTTGGTTTGCGGGTCGAGTCCTCTCTTGTTCAGCCGAACAGTGAATTCTAAACTCCGCGTGTAACAGACGGTTCGGAAAACCAAGAATGCTTGGTCAGGTACTTTGTGAGCTGCTTCCAGCTGAAGCGTCTTCTCACTGGGCTTGATGAGTATTCGGAATCCCCGGGATGTGACCCTTGAGAGCGTTGATCAGTGATATACACGGCAATCTTGAAGCGCTGCAGGCCGTGTTGGCGGACATCCGCAAAAAGGGCATTACCGAAGTCTACTGCCTTGGAGACATCGTCGGTTATGGTCCGAATCCTGCCGAGTGCATTGATCTCGTGATGGATCTGGACATGTGCCTTCTCGGAAATCACGATCAGGCCGCACTCTTCGATCCGGAAGGCTTTAACGCCGGAGCCGAACGCGCAATTTTCTGGACACGGTCAGTCCTTGAGAAAGGTGTGGGCCCAAAGGCCGAAAAGCGCTGGGACTTCCTGGGAGAACTAAGCCGTCGCCATCGTGATGAAGCCACCAACACGATGTATGTGCATGGCTCGGCTCGCAATCCGCTGAACGAATATGTCTTTCCGGACGACATCTACAATCAGGTGAAGATGGAAAAGATCTTTGCACTCGTTGAGCAATACTGCTTCCAGGGACATACCCATATTCCAGGCGTGTTCACAGATACTCTGGAATTCTTTGCGCCCGAAGAGATGGGTTTCAAGTACAAGCTCGGCAAGCAGAAGCTGATGGTGAATGTTGGCTCCGTAGGCCAGCCTCGCAATAACGATCCTCGCTCGTCCTACGTCACGCTCGACGGAGACACGATCGAGTTTCATCGAGTGAGCTACGACCTTGATAAGACCGTCGAGAAGATCTATGCCATTCCTGAGCTGGACAACTTCCTTGGCGATCGACTTCGCGAAGGTCGCTGATCGCCCTGTCGCCCCGAAAGTCAACGGTGTTCGAACAGCGTCCCTGTCATCACACGATGACCATCGCTTGGGGGTGTAGCTTGCGTCCGGTAGTCCGTTGCAGTGCAAAAGCCGTCTGTGGGTAAGCATTGGCGAGAGATGCCTGGTCCGTCTTTTCTACCCATCTCAGGCGGGAATACAGGTGATCTTTTAATGCGGCAAGCTCTCAAGTGTGACACTGCGATCGCGGACATACCATAGGCCCCCAGAATCCGCTGACTACGGTTCACTTGTCATGCCCAGCAATCTTCAAGCGTTCTGAAGATGTTGTCAAACAAGCGGCTGAGCCCGTGCGAATGACCTGTTTTTTCAAGGGGCTTTTTAGGTTCTTGAGTGATCGCAAGAACGGCAGGCCCGCCGCCAGAGACTGTCGTTCGCGCAGAAGCAATGATGATTGAGAATGCTCATTGTGATCACGACTAATGGGAGTCGGAAATTGCTCGAGCCTGAACGACAGCTCGTCGGAAATCTCTTCATTGCCGTCGCAGGAAGTTAAACATGGCCCAAAGTGGCGCGAGCAGAAGCCGCAGCCATCCACACGGACGAAATCTGGCTCCAAAGCAGTGCGGGCAATAGTAGGATCGAAAGCCCAGCAGGAGCAGTAGATAATGCAGACCGGAAACGGGCACCTTAACCAGTACCTTCCGGCAGAAGTGACACTTGTATTTTAGAGACGCCAGCCATCGATTCGATCCTTTCGGCTTGTTCATTACGGTTCCAGGGAAATGCGGTGGAGTTGCCTTAGTGCAGTTGTTGTCAAACTCTTGATGTCGTGATCGAATTCACTGAAACCGAACTGGAGCATCAGGTTTCGCCGACGATCCGAACAAGCACCCTTAGCAATCACGATGCCGGTTCGAAGCTGTCGCAGGCGAGTTGTGGCAGAATCGATCCGAATGCGTCAGTAATTGCGTCAAATGCAAAACATCTTTGACTCTCTATTCTCGCGGACAAGTCACGGGATTCGCTTAGGACAATCAAGCGAGGCAAGGAATGTCTCAAAATACAACGATTTTGATCAACAGGGCGGTTGATTTGTGCATTCCTGATACACTTCAGGGATCACCTTCACTGATGATTGCACCGGTTGGATTCTGGGTCAAATAGTTTGCTTACAACTCATAAACTTTGGCAACCGCAATTTTTGTCCTGCTTGTTCCAACGATGCCACCGCTACAGGAATCGCAGGAACAATCGGGGGCGAAGTTTTTGTATCCAGTCCAGACCAGTTCTATCAAGTTTTCCTCTTCCGGGGACTTTTAAGGATTCTCAGGCTCTCTTATGCAGAACACCGTCGGCGGCAGCAGCTTAAGGGAACGCATATGCTGCTCTCTCAAATCGGCATACGAACGCGAACGATGACATCGTTTTCTGTAGAAATTCAGGTCCCGTTATCGGTGCTTTGTAATGATCGGAAGTTCAAGCAGTTGAAACGACTGTCTGTGCTACTGATGGCATCATGTGGCGGGTGACGTCCGTTGCTCGTTCGTTGAACAGACATACGCAAGGTCAGAGCCCAGCGCGAACGAATCGCGGAGCGACAGATCGTGTGTCTGTCCGACAGGCTGGCGATTCATGAAGGAGTCGTTATGTTGATCCCGGAGGTGACTTCAGGAATTCACAAGGTGTCTGCCCATGACCATTCCTGAGTCTTAAGACTTTGATACTTCATTGTGTGGTGACAAACAACTCATGGCTCACAAGGGCGTCATTTTACCGGTGCTGCAGAACTGGAGTTGCCATAACTGCGGTGGCTGTTGCCGTGAACATCAGATTGGCATCACCGACGAAGAGAAGAAACGCATTGAGAAACAGCAATGGACCGGGGCTGATGGTGTTCCAACAGACCGACCACTGATCGTGCCACTCGGTTCTGCCTGGCGTCTGAATCATCGTGATGATGGGGCCTGTGTGTTCCTGAACGAACAGGGACTGTGTCGAATTCATGCGAAGTTTGGTGAGCCCGCGAAACCTCTGGCATGCCAGGTGTATCCCTATGCCGTTCATCCTGCCGGCGCATCGGTCACGACAAGCCTGAGGTTTAGTTGCCCGTCGGTTGTTCAGAATCTTGGACAGCCAGTTGCTCAACAGCGTGCTTTTATCGAGCAGCTGGCGAAGCAGATTGTTCCGGCCAGTTATGTGGCTCCGCCGGCTCCGGATCTGTTTGCAGGTCTGAAGCTGGACTGGTCTGATGTGACTCGCGTTCAGGCGTTCCTTGAACGTGGCCTTGCCGACCGTCGTGTTGGTATTGCCACCCGCCTCATGAGAATTCTGAGCTGGCTGGAACTCCTCGAACGCGCTCAGGCCGATGCTCTGCATGACACTCGATTGGGAGACCTGTTGACGTTGTTGCACGACGCGTCTGTTCGAGCACAGCCTGACGATGATCTTCCGCTTGTCAGACCATCCGGACTGGGACGCGTCATGTTTCGTCAGTTGATTGCGCAGTTGCTTCGGCATGATACGGATGCCACGGCCCGAAAAGGGCTCCAGGGACGAATCGCTTCGTTGACCAACGGGATTCGTTTCACGCTGGGACTTGGGCGTGTGCCTCAGCTTGCAGATCCCGTTTCCGTCGAAGTGGCTTTCGGGATGGTGTCACAGGACTCGTCGGTGCAGAGGCCCGGCTTCTCTCAGCTGGAAGCCGTTTTTGAAGGCAGAAATCCGGAGTTCGATGAGCTATTCAGTCGTTATATGCTGGTCAAGGTGCAGGGCCTGCATTTTTGTGGCAAAGCGTTTTATGACATGCCGATGATTGATGGCTTCCGTTCTCTCGCCCTGATGTACCCAGCCATTCTGTGGGTCGCGCGATTTCGAGCGGCGCGGGAAGGACGATCACGTTTGGTGCTTCAGGATGTTCAGGCGGCGATGGCGACTTTGGACCATAGCTTTGGATACTCGCCCGCACTGGGATTGCAGGCTTCTCGGCATCGCGTTTCACAGTTATCGAAACTCCAGCAGATCACTTCGTTGTGTGGCTGGTATAGTCGATAGCTCATTGTGCACTGGCAAAACCTGCCGGATACGGATCGGCCAATTCCCAGTATCGACCGGGAGTGTTGAACTGGGAGGGCTCAACACAACTGCGCTTTTTCTGCGGCGGAAAACAGCCGAAGAATCTATCGCTGCATCACTCGCGGCGGGTCGGATTTGATGCTGACAGGAATCGCTCTTGATGCGTTCTGAGTTTCCTCAATCTTTTCGATGGTCTGTCACGGCAGGAATTCGAACCTTCGCTGCGCTGTGGATCTGCTTCAGCATTGCAGGGTGTGCTGGTCATCAACGCTGCTATTCGAAACTGACACCCCGTGAGGAACTCAGAGAGGCGAAAACTCCCGTGACGTTCCGTTATGGAAAGCCGAACTGGTGCCTTGATGGCATGCAGAAAGTTGTTGAGCTGCCGTCGCGCGTCATGCTGGGAGGACGGCTGAAAGCTGATCGAGTGCCATCGGAAGAAACTCGCGAGGTGCTGACAGACTATCTTCAGGAGAACAATCTCAGCGACATTCCGGTGCTCGTCAACGATTACGATCCTGTCGGACAATGGCAGAGATTGCGCGAGAATGATCAGATTTCGCCAGCGTGGAAATACACGGCCGGCATGGTTGGACTCTTCAACTACACCGTTTTTCCTGGCCGAGTCTTTGCTCGCGACACGTACAGCCCATTTACAAACACGTTGCATGTCAATACCGGCCGACTGTCGGATTCACTTCATGCTGCTGCCTACGCCAAAGACATTCGTACCCGCGAAACTCCTGGAACTTATGCGGTTGTCAACAGTCTGCCGGGATTCGCGCTGTGGAAGACTACAATCGCAGTTCAGGATGTGGTTGCTTACGCGCAGGCAAAAGACAGCTGGCAACTGGAGTCGGGAGTTTATCGTGACCAGTATCCGCAGGTCGCGGTGAAAACCATGGCTCCCGTGGGTTTATTTATGACGCCGGTGGGAAACGTGGCTCTTGCGGTCAGCGGTGGAGCGGTCGGCTATGCCGTGGGGCGGACTGTCGAACAACAGCGAATCGCAGAGCGTGATGCTGTCAAAGTTGCTGACGAAGAGCTCTCAGGCCATGCCGATCTCGATGACGCCGACGAATCACGCGGCGACAACTCTGACGAAGCCAGTTCTGAATATGGTTCATGAGTTATCGTGGCATGGTAAGCCAAACGTCGTGAGCCTCCGGCAAAAACTGCCGGTTGGCGGTTGCTGAGCCGCTTAAACACGGAGCTGCAATCGTCGTCAGCGTCTTTTCCGGTGGGATCCTCCCCAGGGCAACGAATCAGAGTCGAAACTGAGCCCAAGTCTCGGGCAGCCAGTCGCCGATGACCCCTGAGGAACTATTGCGATATCGTTGCGCACTGTCGTTGGTTTGGGGGACGTTTGCTTCGATCAGCGCCTAAAGCATCAGCGAGGATCTTGTGCGGCCGGGGCAGGCACATGAATTCCTTTCGGCTTCTTCGAGCTGCGAATCTCCACTGAATCAACACTGCGGTTGTTTGAGGAAATTGATCATGGTACTCAAATGGACTCGAGTTCGACTTGCTCGCTGGCTGGCATTGAGCACGTTCATGGCAGGAGCCTCTTCACAACTTCGCGCGGCTGACTTCATCATCAACTCGACCAACAATGCCGGCGCGGGGACTTTGCGTCAGGCGATTCAGGATGCCGCTCCGACGGGTGCAGTCGCGATCGATTGCGCGAATGGGTAGTTTAGGTTACCGTGGTGGCTTCTGGTTCTAAAAAAGACACGGAGGCAACACAATGGATCTTGAAAAGCTGACAGCGGAAGAGCGACTCATTG
>JBILXT010000609.1:0-3474 GCA_044378235.1 Planctomycetaceae bacterium | reverse complement strand
GAGCCGGCTCGACGTTTTCAGACGGCCGAGTTGCGACTGGCAGCGTCGGCCCTGGGCGGTACTCCGATGTACGCGGCCGCCGAGTTTCTGAATAAGCCGCTGGATGCCACGGTTCTGGCCGACACGGACTTCGCCAGCAATTCCATCACCGATGACAGCAATTTGAATGGAGCCGCAGACTGGGCACTAAGCACAACAGGCACCGGCAATTCGTCAACGGTCGCAGGAGGACTCTGGACCGCAACCAATCAGGCCAT
Organism: Planctomycetaceae bacterium; assembly: GCA_044378235.1. Taxonomy (GTDB): domain Bacteria; phylum Planctomycetota; class Planctomycetia; order Planctomycetales; family Planctomycetaceae; genus SXXK01. The sequence continues at coordinate 3,217 of JBILXT010000609.1, read as the reverse complement.
TCAATTGTCCTCCGTCATTCCTGCGGGCGTGCAGACGGAGATTGAAGTCAGCGGTCGAGACACAACATCCGCGACAGGAAGCGTGATGATTCGAGCGGCCGGACTGCAGTCTGCGGGCGGAGGCAGCATCTCCATTCTGGCGACGCTGACTTTACAGGCGAACGGAACTCAGACCTTGAGTCTCTTTGAGGAGACCTCGACCAACACGTTCGTCAGGTGTGATCAGTTCACCCTGCTCAACTCATCTCTTCAGAACATTCGGCTTGTGCTGAATCCCGTACGAGAATCCGTCGCGGTCTGGGCGAACGGAGTTCTGCTGACAACCTGCCGTTTGTCCCTGATTGCGACACCCGCCTTGCCATCGACCGTGCAGGTTCAGGCGAGTGGCAATTCGTGTGAATTCGATTCATGTAAAGTGCTGACTCGGACTCTTACAACGTCGGAGACCGTGCTGCCATGAGGAATCGACGACGCTTCATGAGTCCTCCCGGACATCGCCATCAATCAATCCGGCATGTGCAACGCAGCGCTTTTACTATTGCGGAAACGGCGTTGGCCACTTTGATCGTTGGCCTACTTGTCGTTGGCTCACTAAAGTCACTGTCTGCTTCGTTTCAAACTCATAAGTTTTCAGAGAACCGAGTTCGTGCACTGTTTCTGGCGGAGCAACTGCTGATTGAACTGTCGTCGCTCAGCTGGTTTGATCCGGATAAGCCAACATCTTCTGGCACGATTGGCAAAGATACAGGCGACACGGTCACAGTGACTCGCCGTGATCAGCTGGATGATATGGATGACTTTCATAACTGGTCGGAGCAACCAAAATCTCGCAGTGGAGTTGCCCTGACCGGCACTACGACGCTGACTCGCACTGTCACAGTCGAAAATATTTCGGCCACGGATCCGACAGTCGCCGTTGCAGGCAATGTGAACACCGGGATCCGCAGGATCACCGTCATCGTCACAGAGAACAGCACGGAGCTGGCTAGACTGTCCACACTGTTGACCAGCGCGGACAATGTTCTGCGAGCAGGCGTGTTTGAACAGCCCTCAGTCCCTAACGCAGTGATGCCGTAGAACAAGAAACAGAAACAGAAATCAGCGATGAGAACCTTCGTCCCAAATCCAGACCGAACAGCCACACGCCGCGGAGCGTTGTTGTTGCTCGTATTGATTACGGGCACGATCATCTCAGTCATCAGTCTGGGAGCACTGATCGTTCAGAATGTGCATCTGACTCAGGGCACATCGATGAAAGATGCCACCTCCGCACGCTGGTCGGCTCGATCGGGAATCGCGCTGGCCACGAAGGATGTGTCCGGTCCGACCACGTGGCGAAGCACGAAAACACCGGGCGTATGGTATTCGGGAGTGCGTTCGAATTCGGGGACGATGAGCGTTAATGCATCAGATCCGACAGACACCAGTTTCGCCGACAGTGTTGCCGAACCAGTGCTGCTGGAAGCAACCGGCTCTGTTGGGAACTCAGTGCAGAAGAGTTCGGGGCTGTTGTTGGCCGAATCAACTCTGCGACAGTCGATGATGTTTCATCTGCACTGCGGAGATGACCTCACCGTCAGCGACGCCACTGTTGAAGGGCCGGGCTGGATTGGCGTGAAGGATCAGATCTCCGTCAGCGGTGTCAATTCTGTTCGCTGCGACGTGATGACGGGCGATACCGATTCACCGTCCGGATTTCTGCACAGGATTGCATTGGGAGCAACGTTGGAGGATCCGCCGACGTATTCAGATTTCAGTGACATTGTGAGTCTGGGAACAGCCGTGTCGAACGCTCAAATACCCAACGCGGCGGCGACGACTGCCGAGACGATCCTGAATCCTGACTTCGGGCGAGGCCCTGAAGGATGGATGACGGCTCCTGATGGCGATCTGGATACGTTCTCCTCTGGCGGAGTTGGTAACTCTTCGTGTGCCGAAGTCGATAGTCGTCCCAGTTCTTCCTGTGGCCTCGTTCATGATGTCACGGGCATCATTCGCAAAGGTCTGCAAACGCAATTGTCGGCAGCCGTCATGCCACTTTCGTCGGCGTCGACTTTTGAGCTGTCATTGATCGTGACAACTACGACCGGTACTTCGACGGCGGCGAGCTGGACGTCGGGGTCGATCAATGCGGGTAGCTTTTACACCAGCATCCAGACGATCTCTACGACCGTAACACCAACATGGTCCGGTCGACTCATTTCTGCGCAATTGAAAGTCCGCACCAACGGAGCGGGTTCGGCGGGAACACAGGACTTCCTGGTCGACAATGTGAGCATGAGGATAACCTCCGCGCCGTCCGGAAAGGCGATCTATCGCACGGTTGTTTCGGCCGGAACAAATCCGTTCTCTGTGGCTACGAATTCCAATGGGATCTACGTACTGGACTGTGGTGGCAACGACGTCACGATTTCCGACTGCATGATTGTGGGGACTCTGGTATTAAGGAATACGGGGACTGTTCGAGTCGGCAGCGGGCCGATTCAATGGCGTCCTGCAAGACCCGGTTTACCAGCGTTGGTTGTGGATGGCGATCTTGTCCTTTCCTTCAGTCGGTTCGGACTGACGGAACGCGAGCTGAACGTGAACCTGAATCCCAGCAGCACTGCCGACGAGAATGGCAGTACTGACTCGAGCATGAACGATACTTACATGCCGGAGATCCGAGGCCTGATCTTTGCGTCGGGCGATGTGACTCTGGCCGGTGATCTCCGCATCAATGGTACAGTCATTTCCGGCGACGACATGACGATTCAACAACGAGCCACCATGGGATTCGCGCCTCAGTATCTGACGGTTCCTCGCCAGGCGACTCATGCCACGAAGTCGTTTCTCCGGGAGACAACCGGGGTGACTCGGGCGTTCGATTAACCGCGATCGTGGCAATATCGCTTCAAATCCTGCCAGTGCCGGTAATCAAAACAGGCCCTGTTGTGCTGGAACCGCTCCACCGTGTATGTTCCGCGTCCTTCGCGTGGCGCTCCATTCGCCGAGCTGAAGAAATGCAGGCCACTTTTCGCAGGTTGATTGCTAACCCGCGCCGGTCATGAACTCCAGGGATTCGAAACGTCGTGACAGAAATCGCTCAGCAAAGACTTGGACTGTTCGAAGCCTATGGCGTTGAACTGGAATACATGATCGTGTCGAAGGACAGTCTGGATGTCCTGCCGGCCTGTGATCGACTGATCGAAGCGGAATGCGGAAAGATCGAATCAGA
>JBILXT010000608.1:0-3485 GCA_044378235.1 Planctomycetaceae bacterium | reverse complement strand
ACATGTTGAAGACGTTGATGCTGCTGGAGAATCCGAAGATCGATTTTTCCTGGGTGGCTTACCCGGATCGAGCGGCTGCCCTTCAGGCTTTGAGCCTTCACTGACTTTGGGTTACGTCTGACAGAAAGTGAATCGTGTTGAAATTGATTCATCCTTCTGAATGGGATCCACGCTGCGTCGTGAATGTTGCCTAATGCAAACAGTTCTCAGCGATGTTGACTTTCTGCAACGGTCGAGATTTTCCGGATGAAGCGTTTGTGGCAGGTTGTTGTGGCAATTCCCGGACCATGAACGCGATCGTGGTCGGTAACAGGAGACGAAGAGGCAGATCCGCCACAGATTGTAGTCAGGACGCAGCAGACCAACCGCATGCTCACCTCCCGACCGGGCTACTCTTTCAGACAGACTTGCTTCATGTTTCGACATTCCCTGGCACGCCTTTGCGGGCTCCTTGAAATCGGCTCTCCATCCAGTCGTCGACGACGCAACATGGCTGTTAACAGGCCTGAGCAGCTTGAAGAACGACAGATGCTGGCCGCAACGGCACTGCAAGCTTTTCATCGTTCTGGCCAGACCTTCATCACGTGGAATGAAGATACTGCCGTGAGCGGCGAGAAGTACAACGTCTATCGTTCTGCGTCGCCCATTACTACGGCCAGTATTGGTTCCGCAGAAAAGCTTACCAGCAAATGGGGACCGCTTGAGGACAACACCACGCTGCATTCACGACGTTCGCCGGGAATCGGTATTCCGGCTACGTTCATGATTAGTGATCTGGGGACACCGCTTTCTGTCGACCAGGGTTTGTTCGTCTATACGACGCCAACAGGGCAGTCTGGTACATGGTATTATGCAGTGACTCAGGTGACAGGAGGTTCAGAAAGCGTCGTATTAACGACGGGTTCCAACTCATTGACCGCTGGCGTTGCCGAGTTGGTTACGACTCCATCACCGGTGCTGACAGTAAAGAACGCCAGCGGGAAAGGCCGCATTTACACCCAGTACATGGACTATGCGAAGTGGAATCCTACTTTTCAGGGCTATGCGTACAACTACGCCGTTGCCCTGCCAGACAATTACGATCCCAACATTGCCTGGCCGATGAAGCTGATGCCGCATGCTTACGGCGAGCGTCTGCGAATGGAGCCATCAGCAGAGTTTGGCTGGCCGTGCATTGAGGTGTTTCTGGATGATCCGGGTGGCGGCGCGCCGGGTGAGAGATTCCAGACGTGGTGGTACGGCTTTGCGGCCGATCACAATTATCAGACGCAGGGATCGTATCCGACAGCTGGGCGTGTCGAGAACTTTACAGAACAACGTGTTCTGAAGGCGATCGATGAGATCTCATCAATGTTCAACGTGGATACGCTGCGGATACACTCGCAGGGACACTCCATGGGGGCATCCGGATCATTGTCGCTCGGAATGCGATACGCGAACGTGTTCTCAGGAATCTTCGGCAGTGAGCCGATGACGAACTACGCCAGCAGCCCGGGGTTCCAATGGGACTTTTCGGTGCTGTGGGGAAGTCAGGCGGACAATTTGCCGATTGTGAACAATGGTGTCCATGCTGGCCCGATCAAAAAATATGACGGCATGGGTGTCTATAACTGGATGAACCACCATGAACAACTGGTGAATCGTCGAGGAGACAAGATGGCCTTTCTGATGGTGGGCCATGGAAAGGCCGACGATGTGATCGACTGGGCGACTCAGGGCCGACCATTCATTGCGGCGTTGAATGCGGGCAATGTTGGATTTACAGCCGAGCAACGATTTGGCTGGGATCATAATTGGATGGCCTTTGACTTTTCGCTCGACACCATGTTCAGCCCGACCGATGGCGGACTGAGTGCCTGGGCCTATCCTCGAAACGTCAGCTTTCCGGGGATCACGAATGCCACGGGGTCCGGCCCAGCTGTGCCAGGAACGACCGGTACAAACTTCTACAATATGCAGTTTGAGTGGTCCGTTCCGTGGAATAATTTCCATACAGATCTTGTTGATACTCTGACACGTTACGAGATCTCAATCAAATCCAATACCGTGACGCAGACCGCGGACGTAACTCCGCAGAGACGTCAGGTCTTTAATCCTGTTCCGGGAGCGACTGTTACCTGGCAGAATGTTGACAACAGGACCAGGCAGGTTGTTCAGTCAGGAACCCTGGTCGTTGATGCCGATGGACTTGTGACACTTCCCTCCGTAACGATAGGCACGGGCACCGGCAACCGGTTCATCCTGACGGTTCCGCTATCGGGTACTCTCAGACCTGCATTAACCACGCCCGTAGCCGTAACGAATGAACAGAGGCCAACAATAACGTGGTCCGGTATTCCCGATGCCGTGGACTATGATTTGCTGGTGAGAAACCTCAGTACAGGGCGCAATGTTGTTTTGCGGACGGTCGTTTCCGGACTGGCTTATACCCCTGTCAGCGATCTGGGGATCGGGTCATTCAGCGTTCAGGTTCGTTCACGCAGCGCTTCCGGAGCCTACTCGGCATGGTCAGATTTTCGGAACTTCCAGATCAAAACTCCACCGGTCGCAGGTGCTGTTGAATCAGTGACTCGAACAGGACGTCCGATCTTTACATGGAGCAACCTTCCAGGGGCCGTTCAATTCCTGGTCAAGCTGAGGAATCGTACGACTGGTCAGGAAAACTCGGTGATTGTCGATCGAATGGATAACAATTCCTATCAATTCCCGAACTCACTGGGGCTGGGACAGTACGAGCTTTACATCCGTGGAATCGATGCTTCCGGCATTCGTGGCGACTGGAGCAGTGTCAAAACATTCTTGTCGCTGGAAGCGGTGAATCTGGTGTCGCCTTCCAGCTCGTTGTTTAGTTCATTTCCGACCCTGACATGGTCACCGGTCTTGGGGGCAACCGTTTATGAATTGCTTCTGAAAAACAGACGAACAGGAGCAACCGTAGCGGCCGTGCCATCGATCTCCTCCACGACATGGACACCGAGCACAGCTCTTCCTGTGGGAGACTACAGCTGGTCGGTTCGAGCCAGGATCGGAACTGTGCTCGTTGGAAGCTGGAGTGCGACAAGAGACTTCAACAATGGAGGGCGACCAATCCTGCTCACATCGTCCGGAACGACTACCGATCGAACTCCATCCATAGAATGGGCCGGTATTCAGGGGGCTGCCAGCTATTCAGTCTGGTTTGTTCGAGTGGATACAAAGGCTGTCGTGGTACGTGGAGATAATCTCACAGGAACAAGCTTTACTCCGCCCACGGATCTGGCACCTGGCCAGTATCGGGTTTGGTTGCGTGCGATCAGTACGACGGGAACTTCAAGCGTATCGGACAGTTTTATCACAATCACGATCACGAATCTTGATGAGACCGATCGGGATGAGTTCTACTCGTTCAATACAACAGTTCCAGTGCTGATTGCAGACGGCCTGTCACATCTTCGGACGGAGAACGAGCCCTTTGAGGTCGTGTCGCCAGAAGCATCTGTCATGTC
>JBILXT010000010.1:0-42329 GCA_044378235.1 Planctomycetaceae bacterium | reverse complement strand
CGACATCATCAGTCGGATCCGGAATCTCCCATTTTCCGCCTCAACTCAGACGCATGGCAACTTCATCCGGAAGTCGAGAAACGACCTCGCAGTATCCTGATTGAAAAGCAGTTGCCGGGATCATTTACAGGAACGAACCTTGAACCCTGGCTGAAGTCCATCAATGCGGACACGGTTACTATCGCAGGTTACATGACTCACATGTGCTGCGACACGACAGCTCGCCAGGCCTGTCACCTGGGCTACAAGGTCGAGTTCCTGAGCGACGCAACCGGTACATTAACGGTCGAGAACTCTGCGGGAGTCGCAACGGCCGAAGAGCTGCAGCGATCCATTCTGGTGGCTCAGCAGATGTTTTTGAGCGAAGTGCTTGATACAGAGAAATGGAAAACTCGTATCGTTAGCTAGGCATCGCATGACATCAAAGTGATCAATTGGCATGTAGCGGAAGGGCGCGAGCCCTCCGGTTTGTGCGGCACCGGACGGCTCGCGCCGTTCCGCTAACTGCATTCCTGCGGTTTACTTCCCCTTGGCTGATTTTCTTCAAATACTGCGTCACACCCAGCAGCCTTTGCGCAAATACGTTAGCGGTGTCCCTGTTTGGCGTGCTGAAGAACGACAAGGGCGAGTGTGACGTTTGCCGGAAATCGACGAATCAGAACTCGTAATCCGGCTGCGCGCCGGAGAAGCGTCGGCATGGACCGTGTTTGTCGACACGTTCAGCCCGCGAGTCTGGCGGTACGTCGCAAGACTGGTGGGTTCTGACCGTCATGTTGTTGCAGATATCGTCCAGGAAGTGCTGCTGGCAGCCGTTCGCGGCATAGGGCAGTTTGATTCTCATCGGGGCACTTTGGTCTGCTGGCTTCTCGGGATCTCTCGCGCCGTTCCGCTAAGGCGATGGGCAAAAAAAGAATTTACCAGCCCCAATCAGCCGGAACGCGTTAGCGTCCGGTTCAGGTCGGTAACCGGACGCTAACGCGTTCCGGCTAATCCGCATGTTTGTATCTACCGCTCGCCTAACTGGACAATTCAATTCCTTGCGACGCCTGAGTCTGAGACCAAACCGCGAAAACGACAGATCTCACCGTGCAGAACTTCCCGCTGAATTGAATAACCAGGAGGAACACAGCAAGATTCCGCAAAATCCTTCAGTCAGTGATTCCGGAGATTATTCTATGCGCGGTCGCTATTGAGTCGATCCTCAATAGGCTGTCCCGCGAATGCCCGGCCTCGATTTACACCGTGCGGAGATTATTTCATGCGTCGTCTTTGTGCAGCAACTCTGATCGTGTCGGGAATTCTCTCAGGGATCATCGACTGTTCGTCATCGAAGGCTCAGGAATCAAATCTCGTGTACCCGACAACTCGCACTGTGGAACAGACAGACGATTTTCATGGAACAAAAGTTCCGGATCCTTATCGCTGGCTGGAAGACGACGTCCGCACTTCGAAGGAAGTCGCCGACTGGGTGACCGAACAGAACAAAGTCACATTCGGATATCTGAAATCTATTCCGCAGCGTGAGACCATTCAGAAACGAATGACGGAACTCTGGAACTACGAAAAGATCGGCGCCCCATTCAAGCGAGGTGGACGTTATTACTTCTTTCGCAACGACGGTCTGCAAAATCAGAACGTTCTGTTTCAGCAGGAGACGCTCGAAAGTGAGCCAATGGTTCTGCTGGATCCAAACACCTGGTCCAAAGATGGTACTGTGGCGTTGTCCGGCTCGGCTTTCAGCGATGACGGACGCTATGTCGCCTACGGAGTACAGGAAGCCGGCTCAGACTGGAACACATGGAAGATTCAGGAGATCGAGACCGGCAAAGTGCTCGAAGACGAACTGAAGTGGGTCAAGTTCAGTGGAGCGGAATGGACCCCAGACAGCAAAGGCTTCTTCTATGCTCGTTATCCACAGCCTGAAGAAGGTGCCGCGTTCACTTCGCTGAATGCCAACATGAAGGTCTATTACCACCGCGTTGGTACGGCTCAGTCAGCAGACGTTCTGGTTTACGAACGCCCTGATCAACCGGACTGGGGTTTTCAGCTCAGTGTCTCAGAAGACGGTCGCTATCTGATCATTACTGTTTGGCTGGGCACTGATGACCGCTATCGAATTGTCGTCAAAGATCTCAATGAACCCTACGGATTGCCCTACGAACTGATTGGCAACTTTGACCACGAGTACTCTTTTGTAGGCAGTGATGGCCATATCCTGTACTTCAAGACGAATCTGGATGCTCCGAACAAGCGTGTGATTGCAATCGACCTGAAAAAGCCTGCGAAGGAGAACTGGAAGGAGATCATTGCTCAGACCGATAACGCGATGGATAGCGTTGGTATCGTCGGGAATATGTTCGTTTGCAATTATCTGAAGGATGCCAAGACACAAGTACGACTGCATGCGATGGACGGCACTTTTGTGCGTGAAGTGGAGTTCCCGGGGATCGGCACAGCGACCGGTTTTGATGGCCGTCGAAAAGACACCGACGTGTTCTATTCCTTCAGCGGCTTTGCAACTCCGCCGACGACTTATCGCTACAACATGATCACCGGCGTGAGCACGCTGTATCGAAAAGCCGACGTGAAATTCAACCAGGACGACTACGAAACAAAGCAAATCTTCTACACCAGTAAAGACGGCACAAAAGTGCCGATGTTCATTACTCACAAGAAGGGTCTGAAACTGGACGGCACGAACCCCACGCTGCTCTACGGCTATGGTGGTTTCAATATCTCCATCACCCCAAGTTTCAGTGTTGGCCGAGTAACCTGGATGGAGATGGGCGGTGTTTACGCAGTCGCCAATATCCGTGGCGGCGGTGAATACGGTGAACGCTGGCACAAGGCCGGCACAAAACTGAACAAGCAAAACGTCTTCGACGACTTCATTGCCGCGGCCGAATGGCTGATCGAAAACAAGTACACTGCGTCAAAGAAGCTGGCCATTCAGGGCCGCAGTAATGGTGGCTTGCTTGTCGGAGCCTGTATGACTCAGCGACCCGATCTCTACGGCGCGTGTCTTCCTGGCGTGGGCGTGATGGACATGCTGCGATTTCAGAAGTTTACAGCCGGCCGATTCTGGACCGACGATTTCGGAAGTGCCGAGGTCCCGGAAGAGTTCCCTGCGATCCTGAAGTATTCGCCTTATCACAATCTCAAGGGTGGAGTTCGCTATCCAGCAACACTGATTACGACCGCCGACACCGATGACCGAGTCGTCCCGGGGCACAGCTTCAAGTTTGCAGCTCAGATTCAGGCGTGTCAGTCGGGGACAGCTCCGACGTTGATCCGGATCGAAACATCCGCTGGGCATGGTGCCGGGAAACCGACAGCCAAAATCATTGAAGAGGCTTCCGACGAACTGGCATTCCTGGTGAAGTCACTTGAGATGAAATAGGTCCGGCCCGGAGGCGCTCTATTCCTCGTTATTGTTTACCGCCCAGCCGCAGGCGCCGGCCGCGTTCAAAAGCCAGCGCCTGCGGCTGGGCGGTAAACGATTCAGTCAACACCCCGCTAGCGTATTCCGACTGAACTTGAAGCATGCGATGATTTATGAAGAGATAGCCATCTTCGGCTAAACCCGGATCAGCCATCCTCGACGTTCCATCATCCAGCAGACTCCATAGACGAATCCGCTGAAACATAGAAAGCCAATTGCCACAACGACTGGCCCCGAGCTTTTTGGAAACCACGGCGAAATCCACCACGAAGCAACATCGTGCAGAAGATACGCGGCCAGAGAATTGGTTCCGAGCGTTCTGAAGATTCCCGCCTGCCATTTGCGTGAATCACAGGCCCACAGGAAGAGAGCAAACACAACCAGGGAGAAGCCGGCAGAGAATGTCGTGTAGGAGATCGTGCCTCCCCGCTGACTCATCATCCAGTAGTTCCATTTGCGATGCTCAGCATTCGGTGGCGGCACAAAAGGCGGCTCCATAATGCTGCCCCTCCAGCGCTGAATGCGTTCACGTGTTGGCAGGACCGGGTCATCAGCAAGCTTTAACGCTTTCTGTTCGTTCACGAATTCAGCCGGGACATTGTACAACGTTGAACCACAGGACCAGCACCAGGCAATAAACATCAGGCCGACTCCAGGCCCAATGAGCGATCGCGCAGCAGACACTTCTTTTGATCGAACCAGGTCACAGGCCAGCGTTCCGCAAATCGCGGGAATCGACCATGTCAGAAATCCCAAAGGGCCGCCATCAATACCCATCGGGTTGGAGTTCACCCACTGAAAATTGAACCAGCCGGAGAGAACAATATGCAGCAATCCGGAGAATACCGCATACCCCATGCGGACTCGGGAGGAAGCTCCGATCACTGGCAGAATCCAGAGTGATGTGACGGCAATGTGCAATAGCGTTTGAAAGAGACTTCTTTTGAACAGTGTTCCCAGCACTGCAGCGGCCTCTTCAGTTCGGAACCTCTGCACGATTGCCGATAAGTCGCAGATTGAGTACCAGACAATCGCGATCGCAGCGAGACTCAGAAATCGCCGGATGGCTCTGGCCCATGGCATTCGACCGCCTTGCTGCAGTCGTTTCCCCAGACTGAGCTGCATTGCAAAGCCTGCCGCGAACAGAAACTGCGGCATGATCGTATCGGCGTAACTGCAATAATCGTGGGTGTGCTTCAAGACTCGTGGACAGACCTCATAACTGCCCAGAAAATTCACCAGCAGCATGCCGACCATTGTGTAGCCGCGGAACTGATCGAGCGCAGCAAGTCGGCCCTGTAGATTGCCTGATGTGTCCGACATTTTGACCGACTCACCTTTCCGTGGCATGAATGCTGGCAGCAACTTTGAATACCGCGTCACTCAGGATGATTTCCCTCGACTGACGCCGACATGATTCAAATGCTGATCCAACAGTTCAATCATCGAGTACACAAACTGGCGATGTCGCGGTCCGAAGTATACTCGGGTGCCAATCACTTTGTCTGCCCATCCGCGAGCACTACCGCCGTTCTGGTCAAACTCCAGAGCCATTGCGGTCCAGTCACACACCATCTCAATCAGATCAATGTCTGACATATCGTCAGGCTGAACATGAAACTCGGGATGATGACGATTCACCGACATATGGTGCCGAACAGCTTCTTCGATCTGCTCAGCAACGCCATCAGGATAATGGAAGAATTCACCGTTTCTGCGACACCGATGAAACTCTGTCAGCCAGATATATGGAATTCTTTCTTCCGGTCCAAACTTGGACGCATCGTGATCCTGCCCACGAACAAGAAGCTCTGCACCGTACTCCGTAATTTCTGCCATAACGGCCAGGCAAGTCTGAACTCGCCCGATGTGCGCGATAGTACGACGTTCGTAGAACTCGATCATCGCAGCAGTGGGCTGAGGAAAAAAATCCGACATGAGAACACCTGCATCACACTCCGTCCCACAACGCAACAATTGCGCTGTGATGTTTCGACGGACCGCAGGATCTCAGTTTTCTCCCGGCAGGACAACCTTTCAGTGACAGAGCAATCAAGGACCTGCAGTTATGCCAATTGGGCCGCCGCGCGACGCTCCTGAAGTCGGCTCAACAATCGCTGCTGTTCTGCTGCTGTCAGGGTCACTCTGGCCGACGCTTCGAATGGCTTCAATTCGGTGGCCATCAGATTCTCCTTCAGATCTACGCCCGGAATGCGTCCGCTGATCCATCGCAGAGACTCGGCTGGATTTTCACAGAAGCCTTCGTAAGTTACCTCAACGAGACGATTCGCCGGAATTTGCTTCAACTGTTCATCCAGTTGTCGCTCTATTTCCAGAATCTGGTCACAGACATCGTCGACATAACGCAATGGATCCTGAGTTGTATCCGACGACTGACTGTGCAACCCCCAGCCGACGGCTTTATCGCCCTGAACCTGCTCGCGAGCGTTAATCAGGGACTGAGCAACCAACAGTGGATTCCGCCGCACGACGACAAAACTGGCCTGAGGAAGAACCTTTGACAACAAATCCAGGCAACCTGTATTACGATTGTTCTTATTCAAAAACGGCTTTCCAAACGCATCGCTCCATGCGAAGAAAAATGATCGCATCTCCTGTTGCTCTGATTCGTTCAGATCTGTGCGAGGAACATAACGATCATCACCCAGCCACTTATTCCACAGGCTGAAGCCATCGTTCGGACCATGTAAGCGAGCCGTCTGTCCATAAAAGTTGTGGAAGTCGGCGGAGTCGCGTCTAGGCAGCCAATTCAACAGTCGACTTGCAGTGACAGGCGACTTCGGAAACATCGACGTCATATTCGTGACGTAGCTGACATCCATGTATCTGGCCAGAGTCTGATAAACCAGAGTCGTTCCGCTTCGAGGCGCTCCGACGACCAGCACAACCGGTGAGTTCGAAGGGGCGGCCTTTCTGAGTGTCCGAGCTTCTCTTCCCTCAAGCATCGTATCAAAAGGAAGCGCCAACAATCGTAGTATTTCATGAAGCAAGGCCGCATAAGCGGCTCGCTTTCCAGAAATCAGCATTCTGAAAAGTAATCCCACAGGATTCTGAAAATTGCTGGTATGAGAGTTCCTGTGAGGCACTTGTTTTCCCTGACTTGAATTCAGACATCACGATCTCTTGATCAACACGTAATGGATTGAGTATGCCCGATGCAATTTTCTCGGTGACACCAATCAGAGGAAAACCCTGTGCCTTAGAACAAAATCTGACTCCGCAGAACCAACTGCATGTCGTTGTTGACGAAACGCAACACGCATCTGTGACAAATATCAACAGGGCGATACATCGGCATGGACCAGTCGATCAGAAGTGAAGCAGGTGTTTGAATTGTGAGCCGGAGAATTGCTCATTCACGGGCTCAGGTTTCAGGACACTCGTCTTTTGCTCAGCAATTGCCCAATCACGTGACCAGCCAGCCGCATATAAAACATTGGCACAAAGTAAACCATCAGGAAACATGCAGCAGCTCCGCTGATCGTTAACACGTTCCATTGGTTAAGAATACCCAACCACAATAAGCCCAGCGGAGCAAAAGAGATCGACACTCCCGTCAATGCGCTGACGACAATGAACAATGGCGAATTCAGGCGACGAACCCAGACCTCACTGATCTGAACCGTGACTGTGTTTCCCGGAATAACATGGTCCACAGTTTCCGGAGCCTGATAGGGGTTCTCGTTCATACGGACTTCACCATCTCGAATCACGAAAGGTCAGTTATTCGGGTCTTTGGGGCTTTTGTCATTTCAGAGGCAAAGGACAATCCTCCGGTACTCGCCCATCGATCAACAGAACGCAAAGCATCAGCATTAAGATCATCGATTTTCCGAATGACGGCTCAACAAGAATTCAGGTTCCGCTACAGAGCAGATTCAGCTTCTGCTGAGAAACTTGTCGTCGATTCAGTTACGATGTTCTCTCACCTGCTCAAAAGCATCGTCATCAGTCTTTAGACAAGGACATCTATGCGAATCCCATTCTCAAGTCGAGTCGCCACAGTCACGCTTTTTCTTCTGGCAGGCCTTGCTTTGTATGCCGACGAAAAGGTTGCGACCAACCCCGAGGTCTCCACTGCCAGCAGGATGCAGGAACCGTCATATGATCAGGAAGGTCGGCTGCTTCGCCCTGTCGGTTATGAGAAATGGGTTGTGGTCGGCACGTCAATCGGACTTGGTTATTCCGACGGCGACAAAAACGATCCCAAAAGTCCCGGCACATTTCACAACGTTTACCTTCAGCCCGAAGCGTTCGACCATTATGTCCAGACCGGCGAGTTCCCTGAGCAAACCGTCTTTATCGTGACCAACAATAAGTCACGTCCTGCAAACACGAAAGGTTCTGTCTCCCGAAAGGGCTTTGTTGCGTCTCCAACCTCGGGCCTGGAAGTGGCAGTGAAGGACACAAAGCGATTTTCGGATGGCTGGGCTTACTTCATGTTTCACGACGCACCGGAGAAAGCAAAGCCGGAAACAGTTCACGCCGAACGGGCCTTTGATCGAAAAGACTGCTTCGACTGCCACGCCGAACACGGCGCCGATGATAATGTCTTCACGCAATACTACTCCGTATTGACTGACGCACGTGAAAAGCACCTGGATGCCAACAAAGCCGACCAATAGAACGTCGTGTCAAAACCTTGTGAACAAAACTTTGCCAAACGTCGGCTACACGACCTTAAACTCGATCTCTCCAGCAGAACCTAGACTCAGTTCAACCGTCTTCGAACGCAACTCGCATCGCTCTGTCAGAAATCGCGACAGCGGGGCTACCACCTGTGTCTCCAGCGTTCTCTGCAAAGGTCGCGCACCATAGCGAGGATCGAAGCCGGCTTTGGAAAGATGTTCAACAACGCCCGTTGTCCAACTCAGCTTCAATCCCAGTTTCCTGACGCCTTCACGTCCACCAATTTCTTGTAGCTCCTTCTCTGTGATCCGGAGAATGGCAGCATGAGTCAACGCGTCGAACGTCACAACGCCATCCAGACGATTGAAGAATTCTGGACGGAAGAACTCCCGAACGGCCACCTCATGACGCAGATTGGGCGTCGCAACATTGTCTGCGAATCCCACCTGGCCTGAAGAATCTGAACCCAGATTCGATGTCAACAGAATCACAGTGCTTCGAAACCACGTCGTCCGCCCAAATCGATCCGTTAGCCGTCCCTCGTCGAACACGTTCATCAGGACGTCATAAACCGATGGGTGAGCTTTCTCGATTTCGTCAAGCAGTAACACGGTGAACGGCTGGCGACGAATCTGCTGCAGAAAGTCTGAAGGCTCCCCGCTCGACTGCATCAGAAGCCGATCTGCGGCCCACGGTCCGGAATATTCACTCATGTCCAGCCGAATCATCCGAGCGGACTTTTCACCTACAACATTCCCTGAATGATCGCCTTCATCGTTCTTTGGCTTGCCTCCGAACAGACACCGCGAAACAGCTCGAGCAAGCTCCGTCTTTCCAACGCCAGTAGGACCACAAAACAACAGAACTCCCAAAGGCCGCGCGGGATCGTTCATGCCGGCCTTAAACTTCACCACAACATCAGCGGCCGTTTCACAGGCCAGTGGCTGGCCCATAATCTGTGACTGAAATTCACTGACCAGTTGCTCGCGAGACAACGGCCAGTCATCTCGCAGAAAACGATCCGGCAATCCTGTTCTCTGCAGGAATGTCTGCAGCACGCTTTCCTTTGTTAGATTCTTGCCGGACGACCGAGCTGTCCGATCCAGCAAATCACGCCAGAAGGCCACGACCTCGCCAGGCAAAGCATGATAAGGCTGAAATCGCTGAAACAATCGAATGGTTTGAGCGGCCGCGTCACGACTAACAGTCACCTTCGCTCCCGCCGCACTGTTCTCGGCAACTCGATCCAGCAATCGCATAGCTCGTGGAGTATCCAGCGGAGCAAGCGTGATCGTCTGAAACAGATCTGTCAGCCCTGGCAGCAGCCGACGGACCGCATCCAGTTCTGTCGGCGAAACCTCGGCGATCATTCGCAGTTCACCGCGCTGCAGATAAGGAATGCAGAACGCCGCCAGGCTATCCGTCGCTTCCCGGCCTCCAGTGCGAATGATGTCCAGCAGACTTTCAATGCACAGCACACCGTCGATTTCACTCAACTCGCGAATGACGCCTTCCAGTCGCTCTTCCCACTGGCCCAGATACTTCATACCAGAGATCAGCCGACCGGCACTTGTCTGCCAGAATCGTCTGACGGGCTTCAACACCCATGTGTTCTCTTCCTGCTTTTCTTCTTCGTTCAGATGCCGTTCGACATGGCGAACGACTTCGCACAGCAGCGTCGTCTTGCCGCTGCCATGTTCACCCACGATTAACCAGTTGCCTTTCTCAGATTGCAATTGCTTGACGACATCCGCCACCTCCCGATCTCGCTCCCACGCACGACCAAATAAAGAGCGGACCGACGCATCGCCAAGCGGATCAGCCACGCACGCCAGTTGGTCTGTCGAAATTCGCGGCTTTGCAGCACTGCGGTGAGCATCTACGGAAACGAACACATCATCCAGAAATACCTCATCCGGTGGAATCAGACGCGACAATTGTCTTGGTGTCTGTCCCTCAAACCACCGCTGGACCATCTGAGGAATCATGGTCTTCGTATCATCGTGTTCACTCAGATTCAGGCGTAAGCCAATCATCGGAATCGATGCCAGCCTCGGGCCTCCCAACTGCCGACCAATCACGCACCAGATTTTCAGATCAACCGGGCTCTGCACCGGATAGCGACGGCCCGTCATTTCGTCCTGATATTCCGGCCTGACCGGGACTTTGAACATCTCCAGGACAGGTTCCTTCAGATCCGGCGGTTCACGCCACGGTTCTTCTCGATATTGCCAGTCCAGCAGACTCCGCAGCTGCTCTAACGCCTCGCGCGGTGTCGTGGCGACAGCCGCGCGATCATGCTGCTCCACCAGGCTGGCTGTATACAGACCAGCGGAGTTCTTCCAGATCAGGACAGGGCAACGATACGTGGGCATTTTTGTTTGAATGACGATGGAGGTTTGTTGAAAAATGAAGCGATAGAAGATCGCGCAGCACGCTTTCAGAAATCAATTTGAAGTATCAAATTTCAGATTTGAAATTCGCCTGCTCCGGCAATGCTTCCCACGCTTCCTGACGCAGGATTTCTACGGTTGGAAATGAGTCAGCCTGATGGTGAGTCGCCAGATTCTTCTTCAATGGATTCTCCTCCGGTAACTCCAACGTCCGAACAATCATGTTTGGAATCTCTTCTCCTTCAAGCTGTACGGACAACAGCTTCGGCGACGCTGATGCTGCGGACCTCAACACATGAAATCCTGCTTCCACGCTGGCATAGTGCCTGGCCAGAGCGCCTCTCAGATGGATCCTTTGGTCATGGCCTGCAGTGTTGCCTGGTTCCAGAGTCGCTTCCAGTGCCAGCTCATCGGTCCATGTTGCCAGGAAACGTTCCACAAGTTTTGTGACGCCCGCGGATGCTGTTGGATCCGGAGACCTGATGCAGACACACACAGCCTGATCCAGTTCACTCTGCTCGGCCACTGCAACTGCGACAACCCAGCGACACCGAGCCAGCAACGCCTGCGGTTCTTGTGTTAAATCGACATCCCGCGACGGGCCATCAAACCGTGTCTCAAGGAAGTCATCGATCTCATCATCCGCAGCCGCTCGATTAACAACATTCCCATGAGAAGGCCCCCGACGACGGACATTCTCGGGTTTCAGGGGTGAACTTCGCCCGGACTTCATCACGCCTCCCATCCGCCCAACTCTCTGTGCAGCGTCATGAGCCGCCAGAAGCTCCTCGACCCACGTCTTTAGCCTTGGCAATTCATCCTGCACTAACAGGTAGCGAGTTTGCTCGGCAGAGATCCGGCCAGATCCATAATGGCTTGCCGGTTTCAGCTCGGGCATTTTCCGCGTCAGGAACTCAATCGCCTTCTGAGCAACAGTGATTGTCGCTGAGAAATCAGTTTCTGCACACTTCAGCAAATTCTTTCTCTTTGCCGTCTGGCCGAGAATCCGCACCGCTACCGAGAGCCCGCGATCTGCACGATCGATATCGATCAGCATCAAATCTTTGGCCAAAGCCGACTGTTCATCAAGGCCGCTATCACTCTGCTCCGTGATCTCCAGTGTCGAAGCCGAATACCCCGCAAGGAACGTAGCGATCGGGCGAGTCAACTCCTTCTCAATCGCCCGCTTCAGTGCTCGCGCGCCGAGTACCGGGTTGTATCCCTGATCGATCACCCAATCGACAGCGGCGGTTGATGTATTCAACACGCATTGTCGTCGTACCAACCCGTCTCGATGCAGAACGTCAGACATCAAGTGCCGAGCGATCACCTGCATGTCGTCGCGTGAAAGTCGCTCAAATGGGATCACTCGATCCAGTCGATTGAAGAACTCTGGACGAAAGAAATTCTCCGCCGCTCTCACCGAGACGCCCGATTCTGCAGCGACCGCGTTTCCAAATCCCAGGCCACTTTCAGAACGCTGAGTTCCCAGGTTGGATGTCAGTACAATGATCGTGTTGGAAAAGTCCGTTGTCCGACCACGAGCATCCGTGAGTCGTCCCTCGCCCAGCACCTGTAACAGCAGATCGAATACGTCCGGATGTCCCTTTTCGATTTCATCAAACAAGATGACAGCAAACGGCTGACGACGAACAGCGGCCGTCAGCAATCCTTCAGGCTGAGCAAACGTCCCGACCAGTTGTGGCACTGCATTCGGCGAGACATACTCGTTCATATCGAAACGCAACAAGCGATCTGCGTGTCCGAACAGATAAGCGGCCAGAGATTTCGCAAACTCCGTCTTTCCGACACCGGTTGGCCCAAGCAACAACAGCGACGCGATAGGACGTGTCGGATCATTCAGCCGTGCTCGCGCGATCGCGATAATTTCAACAGCCGCTTTCACCGCATCAGGTTGCCCGACAAATCGCTCGCGAAGCTTTTGTGCCACATGATCCGACGCCAATGTCTGCTGCTGATCGAGGAAGGAACGGGGCAGACCGGTTTGCTGATGAAAAGCATCCAGCACTCGCTCACGACTAATCACCGTAGGAGTTCCCGCCTTGTCCGAAGCAGCGTCAGGTTGTGCTTCGCCTTCGATGCGGACAGCCAGTCTCTTCAAAAAGTTGGCCGCTTTACCCGGGAACGCAACATCACGTGCATAGCGACGCTGCAAATCAATCACGGCTGGCAACGCGTCGATGGAAAAGCGGCAGCGATGTCGAGTTTCGAGCTGTCGTTGCTGGCTGAATAACACTCGCAGATTGTCATCCGCAGACATTTCACTGATGCGGATCACATGAAAGGCATCGGCAAAGCTACGGTCTTTCTCCCGCAGGACTCGAAACGCTTCAGGAGTCATTTCACCAATCACGCGAACATGCCGACGTTCAAAAACCGTCTTCAGCAGTGCCGCCACGCTGAGCGTTGACTGACTTGTCACCCCCGCCTGAAACAAACCCAACAGATCATCAAAATACAACACCAGATCCCGCAATGATGCGTGCTTCACAATCGCATGAAAGCGAGTTTCCCACTGGCCCACATACGACATGCCGGAGATCAATCGTTGCGGCGACAACAACCAGACAGCCTGCTTGTCGCGATGAGGATTGAGAATGCGTTTCACATGCCGAAACACATACTCATGCAGAATCGAAGTCTTCCCGACCTGACGTGCTCCCAGCAACAGGACAGGTCGACGATCATCGGCTTGCAACAGTCGAGTTAACTCGTCAACTTCTCGATCCCGCAGTTCAACTCGATTCAGGTCCTGAGGATACTGATGGTTCAGGCACCGGCCGACTCGATAAAGTTCTGATTCGCCATCAACAGTTTCTGATGCGCCCAGAAATGCGAACAGACTATCCTTTTTATTTTCACGAACTCGAGGCGGATTCAGACGAAATTCAACCTCCGAGACCCACGCGTTGCCTTTCAGTGAGAATCGTTCCAGCTCCGGCAAACTCTCACCGTGTGACTCCCGCGATGCTTTCCGCAGATGCTCGGTAATCGCTTCGGTCAGTCGCTCTTCGGGATTCTGGTCGGCCGTGATTTCGAACCAGACATCAGGAAACGCGGGCGTAAAGCCGATGCGTCGATCAAATTCAGGGATCATGACCAGAAGCAGCTTGAGCCGCGCAAACTGCTTGGCGACTTCCAGACGAATCTCACACCGTTTGGTTTCCAGTTCCGGACAATACGTCCATGCGGCGAGTGCATCGTGTCGCTGAACTTTCCCCAGCTCCACAAGAGTCTCTCGCAGACGCTGCGTCAGTTTGTTCAACGCACTTTGCAGGAACGTCGATTTCGTCTCCGGCCCGTCGAAGAACAATGGTCGAACGACATACTCCGGAGGCTTACCCGCCACCAAAGAAGCCGTCTCAACATAAACCGGAACCTTGATTTCCATTGCGTTCTCGTCGTTTGTTGATCACCCCGCCACCGACCCTGCGTCGGTGGTTTAACGGCTTTCTGCACCAGTAAAACTCTGTCATCGTCACTGGTGCAGGAAGCCCGCTGCTGACCTTCGTTTACCGCCCAGCCGAAGGCGCCGGCTTTCATGCTGGCCGGCGCCTCCGGCTGGGCGGTAAACGGTTCAATCAACCCTCGCATTGAATGCCAAACTTCGCCGCTCACCTATCCCGCGAAACGGCTCCGCACCGTGCAACAACCAACCGGGAAAAATGTAGAGATCTCCGATCACGGGTTTGAAACTAATCAGCGACCTCGAAAACCTCTGCTTGCCGCCGATCAGAAAGTTGATGTACCCCGCCTGACGACCCGCGATGTAATTTCTTTGTTCCTCATCTGGTGAAATCGTGGGAACCTTCAGATAGAGCACCCCCGACAAGTCCCCGGAATGAAAATGCACCGGGCTGGGAGTTCCTGCGAACTGGCTGACAACCCAGAAATTATCCAGTTGGACAAGTCCCGGCGGCTCATGTTCGACACTCTCGACATAAGTTCGGATCGCGCGAGCAACACAGCTTTGCAGAGAATCCTCGCCACCCCACGAACAATCCGCTTCTGATAACTCGAACTCAGCTCCTTGCCCCGGCGTCAACACTGCGTCAGAAACCGAATTGAGATGATCAATCAGATCGACAGAAATCCGAGTCCGTCCAATCAGGGGACCGAACGGCGACAAAAAGTCCATTCCCGGTGAGCCTTCAGAACGAAACGCCGCCGCCTCCGAGGCTTCATACTTTTTCAACCGGCGAGTTTTCTCAATGATATCCATAGACATCCTTATTCAATCATCCTCTCCGCTGTCTCCTGATGACGACGCAACAGCACGGATTCCAGCGACCTTCTCAGCGAGGCTTCATACAAAACCGGCGGTTCTGGAATCAGTGGATCAATAATGCGCATGCGAGGATAGTCGTAATCTCGACACCGAGTCGTCGGCAGGATCGCCCCTTTGCGTTCGATCCCGGACGCGGGCAAAAACGCATCTGGCTCCGGCACGTTCGTCAACACACCGCATGCCTGCTTGCTCTGTGAATACGTGAAGCGATGCAATCCATCCTCATGAACGAATCGCTGAAAGACACGCGAACCCCGAAACTCCAGATACAGCCCCAGAACTCCGTCCAGACTGTCATTCAGAAACTTTCTCGCATCCGCCGGACGTTTTCTCAGCAGCCATGGGCGAGGTGTTCCGTCCGACACAGATTGTCGCTGAATCAACTGCCACGTTTCAGGCTGGTTGGGATCTTTTGATCGCGGCATCTCGTCCCATTTGAGTTTCTCCAGCGTCCATTCTTCGTCCGGGATCGGCTCGCGTTTCAGCCCCGTAGAAACATAGACCCACAGATCTCCCGTAGCTCCCATATTGGCCGCGATCGTCCAGTAAGCAAGAGCCAGTTGCTTCAGTGCTCCCGCATCATCAGCAACGAGCAACATCCTGATCACATCCGGCTGCTCCGTCTGCAGATCCAGCAAGTCCAGGAGTTGCTCCGAGAAATCAGTAACGCCCTTCGCGACAGCTTTACGCAGCGTATCACTTTCAGGCATCTCTGGACGATCTTCTGCATAGAAGGACATCAGCGCCAGATCTTCCTGAGCAACGATCGTGTTCAGGAACTGCTCAAATCTCATCATCCATTCGCGACGACGATCCAGTTCATGGCGCTGCTTGAGGACAACCGCCGACTGCTGAGTCAGTTTGTTCCACTTTCGTTCCTGCCGCTCCAGTTGAAACACAGTATTCTGCATGTCCAAAATCACGGAGCTGGCCTGAAGTCGCTGCGATCGAGACCTCAGGTCCTGCAGTCGCGTTACGACTTCCATCTGTCCTGCGTCAGCTCCAACCGCTGTCAACAGTCTTCCCGACGCATCAGCCTGAGCCCGCACCGAGTGCTTCAGAACAGGCTTCCGATCCGGAGCATCTGTCACCACAGAACACTCAGCATGCAGTACCGTGTCGCCGGCATAGCGGTTAAACTTTTCCGCCATTGGGGCCAACAAATCGCGTTCCATCACACGCTTCAAGGACCGCGCGCCGTAACGCGGCTCGAAGCCGTGTTCCAGCAGATAATCGATCACCTGATCACTCACCTGAAACGTGACGCGACGATACTTGAGCCCGTCACGCTGCCGGATCAATTCCAATTGGCGCTCCACAACCTTTCGCGCCGTGGCTCGATCCAAGGGCGAGAACGGGACGATACGATCAATTCGATTGAAGAGCTCCGGACGTACGAATTCCCGTACGGATTTCTCAAAGTGATCGCGCGAATGCCGGACATCAGATTCACTCAAACCGAAACCAACGGAACCGCGAGCATATGTCGCGGCCCCCAGATTCGACGTCATGATGACAACGCAATTGCGAAAGTCGGCGACTCGTCCGGCCGCATCTGTGAGGCGACCTTCACCCAGAATCTGCAGCAACAGATCAAACAGCGAATGATGAGCTTTCTCGAATTCATCAAGCAACACTACTGCAAACGGCTGCTCACGAACTCGCGCTGTCAGAACTCCTTCGGCTTCAGTCGTTCCGCCGATCAAACGCTGCACAGCCATGGGATCTGCATATTCGCTCATGTCGATGCGAATCATGCGGGAGTCACCGGCTCCGGCTGATCCAAACAGATACTCGGCCAGCGTGCGAGCCATCTCCGTCTTGCCCACACCCGTCGGCCCGATAAACAAGAAGCTGGCCAACGGCCGATGATCTCGATTCAGCTGAGCTTTGAGCGTGGCCAGCAGATTGACGATCAGAGCGACCGATTCCGGCTGCCCGATAACTCGCGCTGCAAACCAAGTTTCTGCGGCGTTGAGATCCAGGCGAACGCTGTCATCCAGCAGCCACATCGGCAATCCGGTTTCGCGGGAAAACGCTTGCGTCACATCCGCGCCGCTGATCAGAAACTCGGCGTTGGACTCTGTGCCCGCCTTCGAAGCTTCTGTCACCAGTTGACGAGCAGCAACATCACGTCGTAAGTTCTGCAGAAATCTGACCGGCCGTGCAGGGAAGGCAGAGTACGTCGCAAAGCGGCGATGCAATCGTTCGATCTCTTCAATCGCAGCCGCAGAGTATAATTCTGCCGTCGTTTTCCATCCCGCTCGAGCAACCTGCGTCAGGATATTCAAACGCCTTTCCTGAGGCGGCTCATGAATTGGAATCTGCAGGAATGCACGCAGCAACGCGACATCCTGACGTTCAATCAGTGACAGTTGCTCGGGCGTACATTCAGCCACGACCAGAATCTCCCCGCGAGCGATTGCCGGACGAAGAAACGACGCAATCCCCTGTGTTTGACATTCGCTGCGACCAACTTCCATCAGTTCCAGCAACGAGCCCACATGCAGAATCACATGCTCCTTGACCATTTCCTTTCGCAGCAGTTCCAGTCTTTCCTGCCACATTCCGAAACCCGTCATTCCGGAGACCAGACGCGAACCGCTGGTCGCCCAGAATTTCCAGGACCCAAGTCCCAATTCCGTACTACGTCGAACCACCTCTTTCAGGATCGAAGTTTTGCCAACTCCTGACGCTCCAACAAGCAGCACACTGCGAGCGATCAAGCCCGTCAACGCATCGCTGAGCTGTTGTACGGATTCTTCACGATCATAAGCCTGCGGCATCGTCAGGCCTGAGATCAGGTTACCGATCTTCGTCAGAACCTTGCCGTCGTCCGAACTGGGCTTTTGCTCAGCCTGTGTCTGTTGTTTGGGCGTTTCAGCGAAGTGTTCGATGGCAACGGTGTCCATTTCCACGCTTCTGCAGCGAGCCTGCTGGACCATTGTCTTCAGCGAACGAGTTGCCTTCAGTCGAAACAGAGCCAGGCGGACCTGATCTTCAACCAACTGGGGCAGTTCTTCTTCCTTGTTCGCGAGCACCTCAATGCCCAGAGTCGGCAGATAAACGATGAACGCATCACGGCTTTGCCGCCAGCGAATCGCGGGGATCTTCAGAGTCACCTCGTCCCGCCAGATTCGATTCCGTTCGGCCGGTTCAACGGTCAGTTCAACGGGAATCAGCTCTGGATCGATCGCCACCAGACGCCTCGCCAGCTCCAGATTCGGCACCTTCGCCAAAAGCGCCAGCCCATTTTCAGCCACGAGGTTCCGCAGGTTTTGGGGGGTATCGTCGAGGCAAGTCACTTCAGGAAAAAACAGGGCCTCACCGAGACGACAGTCGTGGGGCTCCTCGAAGTTTTGAGTAATCACATAAAGTTGTACGG
This sequence comes from Planctomycetaceae bacterium, assembly GCA_044378235.1. Lineage (GTDB taxonomy): Bacteria > Planctomycetota > Planctomycetia > Planctomycetales > Planctomycetaceae > SXXK01. Next base: position 24,150 of record JBILXT010000010.1, on the reverse strand, counting down.
ACAATGTTGGCATACGCAGAATGTCGCTGAAACCCCTGCGTGTGGCAACTATCCGAGCAGAGAAGTCGAGGACTAAACGTCCTCGGAGTCCAAGAAATTCATTTCAGATCCAGGGCCCTTTTCTTTTCTGCATCGGTCAAATCGACATCCAACACCAAGGCCGCAACGCCCGCGATCCGCACGGAAAACATGGTTGTATTCAGAATACAACTCGGCGTCGCCGATCATGAATCGCGCCTTGTGATTATTCATTGCGTCGGTCGATGTGACCGGAGCGTCGAACGGGTGGGTGCCAACTCGCGACGGTCGGTCTCACTGGAGGGCGTTGGTGCGTTGGAGATCGGCATGAAAATTGGACCCACGGCGGCGGGGATACTCTGGCGAAACTGTTTGCTGGAAAGTGCAGGAGCATTTCACAAACGATGGTCACACTCCAGCCGCAACTCTGCGCTGTAGGCGTTTCACCTCTTCGAGCGTGATGGCACTGTCTTCATTGGTGTCAAGTCGCATCAGATTGTCGCGTTGAGCCTCTGGGGTCTCATTCCCTTTCAGTTTGCCGTCGAGGCTTCTCTTGAGTTGATCTCGTCTTCGCGAGGGATCAAGGCAGGCTGAAGCCATTCCGGCGCGGGCGTGTCAGCGAGTCATCGGCTGCGGCGTCTTCAGTGAACTGTTCCCGAACCGGATCCCAGCGCAAAGGGCGATTCAATTCTCGCGCGATGTTCGCCAAGTGGCAAATCGTCACGGTGCGATGTCCGGCTTCGACAGGAGCGTTGAGCGGCGATCCATTGCAGATCGCATCCAGCCAATTCTCCAGATGCGGGCGAGCGACATGACCGCCTCCTTTCCACTTGTCGATTGTGGCAGCGTCGGGGCCGCTGGAGATGAGTCCGGCCGGATCGGTCTCGAAGTGGTTGCGGCGCATCTTCAGTCGGCCTTTCTCGCCGTGAAAGACGATAAAGTCCGGCCCGTTTTTCAGACTTCCGGCGTGCGTTGAATCCCATGGTGTGAAGTGCAATTCGATTCCGTCGGCGTACTTCATCGTCACCGGCCAGAAGCGACGATCGGAAGTTGCAGAGTCGCCCACAGGAGCCGGTGTCTTCGACTTCCAGTGCGGCCATAACTCAGCGAAGGAGTTCGGTTCGACCGCACGCACTTCAACCGGCCCGGTGTCGTCGCGACCAAGGGCGAGTTGCACCATGTCGACCGTGTGTGCTCCCCAGTTCGTCATCAGGTGCCCGGAGTAGTCTCGAAACAGATCCCAGCCACGCCACAAGAGATCGCCGACTTTGAAGTCTTCCTTCATCCACAAGTGTCGGTGATGCGGCCTCAGCGGAGCCGGACCGCAGAACAAGTCGAAGTCGACTCCGCCAAACGCTGGCTCTTGATCGAGCGACGGCATCGGCAACGGCCCCGGATAGTTCGGCAATTCGACTTTCGAGATCCGCCCCAGTCCTCCGTTGCGGATGAACTCGCAAGCGAAGCGATTGACTTCCATCGTCCGTTGCTGGCTGCCGACTTGCAGGACTCGGCCCGTGCGCTTCACGGCGTCGGCGAGCAACCGGCCTTCGCGAATGGTCACGGTGAGTGGCTTTTCGAGATACACATCCAGTCCCGCCTGCAGCGCGAGAATCGCAGCCTGTGCGTGATGATGATCCGGCGTAGCGATGATGACGGCGTCGAGTTTGTCCTTGGCTTTCGCTCGATCGAGCAAACGGCGGTAGTCCTGAAACGTCGCGCACTTCGCGGCATCGGCTTGCGTGAAGTGAGCGAGTACCTTTGCGAACTCGCCCTGCGGTTCCATCACGCTGGCAATCCGCAGCGACGCGCAATCACAGATCGCTCCGACCGTCACCGACGGCGGCAGATTGCCGATCAAGTACTTGCCGCGCACACCCGTTCCGATGACGCCGACTCGAACGATGTTGTTGGCAGATCGTTCGGACTCAGCCTTCGCCGTCATTGTCCAGGCGTTGGCAATACCGACTGCTCCGAGAAACACGCGACGAGAAAATGTCATAAGTCCAGCTCCTCTCTCGCGTATTTGACGCTGGCCGCAATGTTGGCGTCTTCGAGTTCGACCTGCTTGTCGAGAGACAGCGAGCCGACTTCTTGCAGGCTCTTCGCCGGATGCTCGCGCACAAAGCGAAGTGTTCGTGCGAGGTCGTTGCCGGACACCTGTGGCATCGTCGCCCAGAATTTCTCGCTGAGGCACGGCACTTTGAGCGGGTCGCGGGTAATGAGTTCCAGCATCATGCGGATGTCGGGCTTCGCGCGTCTGAGAATCGCCGCAACACGTTTCATGTCGAAGCTGCCTTGCCCCAGCGGGATATCAGCCAGCAGAAATCCATGCTCGTACTCGCGCAGGGCCTGATCCTTGAAGTGGACCGAGAATGCATACGGAGCCAGTGCCTCAATCGCGCCATAAGGATCGTCGAGCAACGCAAAGCTGTTGCCGGTATCGACCGTCGCGCCGATGAACTCGCAACTGAGGTGTTTGTAGAGCGCGAGCCGTTCGTCGATGCGCTGATCTTTGTGATTCTCGACCGCCAGTCTCACGCGATGCTTCGTGACGATCGGCGCGGCGAGCTCGAGCATCTTCACTGCTTTCGCTTCGGCCTCGCGAACTTCAGCAAGCGACTTGAATTGCTCGTAGCGCCGCCCCGGCATCACGACCGTACGAACCGCCTGCACTCCGACTTCCGAAGCGGTACGAATCTCGGCTTCGAACCGAGCGAGATCCCCGTCGTCCTTCGGCGGATTGACGATGCCGTCGATGCAGAGCGAGTGCTCAGCCGCGAACTCTTTGAGCGACTTCACTCGCGCCGCATCAAGCACTTCGAGCGACACCTGCATCCCGCCCGCACCGACATCGCGGCAGTGCTTAAGAAATGTCAGTGGCTCAAATAGGTCGACCTTCGGATCTTGCTGCTGCATCCACATGCGGCGGATCGCGCAGTTGAAAGCAACCAATCCCAGGCGGCTGCGTTGCTGCGACTCAGTCGTCACAACGACCGACCCCATCGTCGCCGCAGCAATCGCGCCCAAAGCCGAGCGTCGCGTCATCGTGGAACTGGCTTCCTGTCTGTCATCCGTCATGAGGTTCCCTTTGTGCTTGTCGTCGCGATTCATCGCTCCGTGCCCATTCCCTTCAGGCAAGTTCCAGCCCCTTCAATATGCCAGTCGAAGTGCCGAAGGAACGGTCTTCAAAGCCAAGCTGGTTCAGCACGCTGACATAGAGATTACACAGCGGCATGCTGCCGGGAGCGAAGGCCATGTGCTGGCCGTGTTGGAAGCGGCCTCCGGCGAGCAGCACGGGCAGGTCTTTGTTGCTGTGGCTGTTGCCACTGCCGAGGTTTGAGGTGATGAGGATCGTCGTGCGGTCGAGCAGCGTGGCGTCTCCTTCCGTCGTGTTCCTCAGGTTCGTGAGCAGCGTTTTCAGCTCGTCGAAGAAGGCCCGTTCGACTCGTTTCAGCTGGGCGATGCTCCCTTCGTCCTGACCGTGATGAGAAAGGTTGTGATAGCCGACATTCACTCCGGGCACGGCCACGGTGTCCTGTCGGAAGTAACCAAAGGTGATGACGCGAGTGCTGTCGGTCTTGAAGGCGAGATGGGTCAAGTCGCAGACGCCGCGCAGATTGGTGATGATTTCGTCTGGCGCGAAAGGCGCGGGCGGTTTGGAGTCTACCTGCGGCTTTGGTTGGTGAATCCATTCCTCGGACTTCACGAGCCGCTTTTCTGTGGCGCGGACAGATTCGAAGTATTCGCCGAGCTTCTCGCGGTCGTGTTGGGAGAGGCGACTTTCCAGGTCGCGAGCTTCCTCCAGCACATGATCGAGGATGCTCTTGCCGCGACCAATCTCGCCCAGAACCCTGGCCTTGTTCGCCGCGCCCTCCTCGGCAAAGAGCCTGGCGAAGGCATCGCCGATACTTTTCTCCGCTGGCACCATGCTGCCGCCGTCAGTCCAGCCAAAGTCGTTGGCCCCGGCGCTCAACCCGAGCGAGTCAAAACGCGTGTGCTGGCCAAGCGTGGCGGCGACGTACTGGTCGAGCGAGCGGCGGTTCCGCTCGGCCGAGGGTATACCGGTGAAGATGCGCGGCTGTGAGGCGTGACCGCCGCCGACGCCCGGATGCTCCAGACCAGAGACAATGCTGAAACGATCCCGAAGATCAGCCAGCGGGGCGAGATACTCCGTGAGCTCGTAGCCGGTTCCGGATTGCTTCGGAATGAGCGAATCCCGGAAAATGCCAAGCGGCAGACAGATCAGCAACAGGCGACGCGGCTCTTTTCCAGCTTCTGCGGCATGGGCGATGCCACCGAGCGATTCGAGCCATGGCAAACCGAGAGCGACGCCGGCTCCACGAAGGAAGCAGCGGCGGGAGGCGAGGGCGGGTTGAGGATTCATGAATGTGCCTTGGTTGGCTTAGGGATTGGTAAATACGGGGCTGGAGACGATATCGAGCACCAGCGACTTCATTCCGCTCTGCTTCTCGTGGACGTGGGTCGCGATGTCCTTGAGCGGTTGGCGGTCGGTGAATCCGGGGGCTCGGCCGAGGGCGAACGTCGCGAGTTGGTGCGTTAGGTTTTGCGTGACGAGGTCTTCACGCTTTTTCACCAATTCACGGAACTCCTGAAAATTGCTGAATTGGCCCACACCCGCCCATTCATCGGCGGAATCGACGGGCGGGCCGTCGGAGAGTTTGGCACGAGCACCGGGCATCGGTTCTACGAGTGCGCGGTAGTGATCCCGCCAGCCGCCGATGACATCGAAGTTTTCCAGCGCGAAGCCGGGCGGGTCGATCTTCCGGTGGCACGAGGCGCAACTGGCAATGTCCCGATGTTTCGCGAGTTGCTGCTTGATGGTGGTGGCACCGCGAATGTCCGGCTCGATGGCCGGCACGTCCGGTGGCGGTGGCGGAGCAGGTGTGCCGAGAAACTTTTCGAGCATCCAGGTGCCGCGAATCACCGGTGAAGTCGTGCTGCCGTTTGATGTGACCGCATGAATGCTCGCATGGGTCAACAATCCGCCGCGCACCGTCTTCGACTTATCCAAACTCACGCGTCGGAAATCAGGCCCGACCACGCCGTCGATGGCGTAGTGCTTCGCGAGGCGCTCATTGAGCATTGTCCAGTCGGAGTCGATGAGATTGGCGAGCGGCAGATCGCGCTGGAACATCTCTGCGATGAAGTGCTCTGTCTCGCCACGCATCGCGGCTTCGAGTTCGTCGTCGTATTCGGGGTAGAGGTCGGCGTTCGCCTTCATCATGCCAACCTCGCGAACGCGCAGCCATTGGCCGGTGAAGTCTTTGACAAAGCGCCCAGCCCGCGCGTCCGCCAACATGCGCTGGGCTTGGGCACGGCGAACGACCGGATCGAGCAATCTGCCATCCGCCGCAGCCTTCAGCAATTCGTCATCCGGCGTGGAGCGCCAGAGGAAATAGGACATTCGCGACGCGATAGCGAAGGCGTCGGGACCGCTGGGCGGTTCTTCGTGGTAGAGGAATCGCGGTGAGACAAGCATCGCGGTCAGCATGCCGCGCAGCGCCTCGTCTGGCGTCATCGACTTCGTGAACTTCTCGAACAGCTCGCGGTATTTCGCCACCGCGGCAGCATCCACGGGCCTGCGGAAGAGCTTCGGCGCTAGATGCGCGGCGATGGCTTCGGCTTTCTCCGGCGTGAGCTGCGATGGATCGATTTCGCCAAACAAGGTGCGATGCCCCGTTGGCGGCCAGCTTTCAAAGACCGGGCCCTCAATGCTGAAGGAACGGATGGCGATGAACGGCCCCGGCTGGTCAATCATTGTGCGACCCTGACTGTGCGGTGCGCCATCCATGATCGTGAACACCACGCGGTCGCCCGGCTCCAGGTAATAGCGGGCCTCGACCTCGCGCGGTTGCTCGTCGGTGAAGGCGAAGACGCTTTCCGCTTTCGGCAGCTTGCCTGAATAACCCTCATGGACTGTGAACTTCAGCCGCGCGGGCTTGCCGTCATTCTTCAGCGCATAGGCCACCGCTTCCACCCGATACCAGCCGCGCCCTGCGGGAAGGCCGAGTTGGGGCTCACCGCTGAAATAGTTCTGCACCGTCATGACAGCATCGAGATGCGGACCATCGGTCGGCTTGGGTGGTCGCAATTCGCCGTTTTCACGCACGGGGAAACGATAGCCATAGGCGGGGTCGTCTTTCGCCGCGGCCTGTATCTGCAGGGTGTGCTTCTGCTCGACGGGCCCGAGTTTGTCGAAGTTGGCCAGACGGTCCTCGAGGCCCTTGCGGGCGATTTCAATCCCTTTGCGATTGCCCTCATGAAGTGTCATGGTCTTGCTCACCGTCTCGGGCCGCTTAGCCGGGGCGATCGCCCGGGCCAGGACAAACTCCGCCGCCTTCATGTATTCCTGCATCTGCGCGGCAGAGTGCATCAAGGCACTGCCGTTGTTGTCAAATCCGTGCTCCCGCAGGTCCTCGGGAAACCCCGCGGTGAAGTCTCCATGCACGTCGAAGAGGTCAGCGATCGTGTTCGCATATTCGACACGGTTGAGCCGCCGCAGCACGACCTCGCCGCCAGTCCCTTTCAGCACCGAAGCGGCACGGGAGATCTCGCTCTGAATCCAACCGGTAACTTTTTCGACCTCTTCAGGCGTCGGGTGCTTGGCGTCCCCGGGCGGCATCTCGCCGAGTTGCAGGTTATCGAGCACAAGCTGCCAGTTCTCCGCGTCAGCCTGATTCGCGGCAATCTTCAAGGCATCAACGCGAAAGTCCCCCTTCGGCTTCGTTGCGCCATGACACTCGACGCAATACCGATTCAGAAACGCGGTGACTTGAGGATCGACTTCGCCAGCCATCACGCATTGCGCATCACCAACGCAGCATCCAATAGCCGCTACAACGAACATCGTAATGGCAGAACGAATCATGAGTTTCTCAGGCCTGCGCTGTTGGAAATGAGTGCCGTTCCAGTGTCGAGCGGCCCATGCGATCCTGCTCATTTTTTCGGCCCTCCCACCATGTGGAATATGACCTTCGGCCTGGCGGCCTTGAGCGCTTCCAGATCGGCGTCGGACCAATCGCAGGAGTTCCAGATTTCTACGACCGCGAGATTCGGTAACGCCTTCAGTGCCACCAATGCTCCGTCGTCAAGATTCACTGCGCTGAAGCTCACGATCTTGACTGAGCCTATCTCCGCTAGTTTGCTCGCGGTCGCCCGATCGAGACTCGCGTGTTGGATTCCGAGCCTTTCCAGGTTCGACAGAGCTGCCAGGGGTTCGAGATCGGCGACAGTCACCGGATTCTTCGGCTTGCCGTGACTCTTCACGCTGGTGAACGCGAGCGTCAGCGACTTGAGCGTTTCTATCTTCGCCACAGCCTCGGTCAGATCGCGCATCGAACCTCCGGCGGGCGGGGCCTGTTCTCCCGCGTGCAGCGATTCGAGCGAGCGTAATCTGGCGAAAGCCTGAGCCCCGGCCCTCGTGAGCGGACTCTCAGGGACCGTGGCCCAGTGACCGAAGGAAAGAGTCTTCAGCTTCGGCGCGTCAGCCGCCGCGGCGACGATTTTGTCATCGGCAAAGACGCCGAGTCCCGCGTGCTCCAGTCCTGCCATCCCTTTCAGGAGGATGACCGCGCCTTCGACCGGCAGCATGACGTGGTCCAAGTTCAGGCGAGTCACCTGATCCAGTTCGGCGAGCGCGTGGTAACCCTCGAGTGATCCGGGCGGGAACATTTCCGAGAACTGACCAGGGCCGGTGCCACCGAAGCTCAGCTCACGCAGCTTCGACAGCCCTTTCAAAGCGGCAAATCCTTTCCCGGTAAAACGTGTCGTGCCGGAGATGCGGATGGCTTCGATCTCCGAATGCGAGGCCAGCGCAGCAATCTCATCGTCCGTCGGAGCGAGGTCGATGCCGCTGGTGTCCGCCGTCCCTTTCCAGGACGCAGTCACTTTGCCGCCCACAGGTTCGATGGTGAATTTCGACTGGGCCCCCGCAGCCGGGAGCGCGGCGGACAGGAACAGGATCAGCAGGAAAAATGGTCTCATGAGATTCATGATCTGGGGCCAAAAAAAGCGGGTTCACACGAGTTCTTTGATAATGCCGTCGGCTTCGCCCCCCTGGAAGTTGTCAGGGACTTTGACGCCAAGGACCTGGAAGTAGGACTGCCACAGGTTGCCGAGGCGCGTGTCCTTTTGGCTGAGGTGGCCCTGATGTTTGATTCCCAGTGCCTTGCCTCCGAACAACATCGCGGGCAGCTCGGTGTTGTTGTGCGCATTCAGTGTGCCGCCGGTGCTGCTCCAGGCGAGCAGCGTATGATCGAGCAGCGTTTCGTTGCCTTCCTTGACGCTCTTGAGCTTCTCGATGAAGTAAGCCCACTCCGCCGAGTACCAGGTGTCGACTTTGGTGAGCCACTCCAAGAGCTTCGAGTCTTCGCCGTGGTGAGTCATTTCGTGGTAATTGTACGGACATCCGAGGGAATTGAACGTGAAGGTTCCGTCCGACAAATCCATCCGGGGCATGTAGGAAATAACGCGCGTGCTGTCGGTCTGTAGAGCGAGCGTGATGACGTCATACATCAGCCGCTGATAGTTGCGATAATCGAAGGTGTCGCCGCGGCCCTGATTGGGGTCGATCGCCTGCGTCTTGCCGAAGTTGATGGGATCGACTTTCGGCCGCGGTTTGGTCATCCAGTCAAGATCGGTCTGCATCTGCTGCTCAACCTGGCGGATCGAGGTGAAGTACTCTTCCAACTTCTGTTGATCGTTCTTTCCGAGCTTCGCATTCAGCCTCTTGGCGGACGCGTCGACCATATCAAGGATCGATCCTCGCCGGTTCGAAGCCTGTTTGCGGGCAGCGATTTCCTCGGGCGTCTCGGCGCGGAACAAGCGATCGAAGATGACGTCAGGACGATTCTCGGCTGGCAGCGGAGTGCCGAATTTTGTCCAGGAAAGCGTGTGATCGACCGTGAGACCGAAGCCCGTGCCACGTCGAACTCCCAATACCATGGACGGGAAGCGGGTCTCTTTGCCAATGGCTTCGGCTAACTCCTGATCACAGGAGACACGCAGCTTTGCTCCACCCGCACGCGTGTTGGTGCCGGTGAGAAAGGTCCGATCGCCACCGTGCCCGCCGGAGTGGGTCAGTCGCAATCCGGAGATGATCGTGAACTCATCCCGCAGGTGTTCGAGCGGCTTCAGGATCGGCGTGACCTCCCATTCCTTGCCAAACTTCTGCGGCGTGTAATCCCGCCCGTTCACCCCCATGCCCCACATGCAGAAGACGGCTCGCTTCGGCCGCTCGGTTGCCGAGATGCCGCCGGCGTTCGCAACCGACCTGGACATCGGGCTCATGCATTCGAGCCACGGAAGCGCGATGGCGACACCCGTGCCACGGAGGAAAGTGCGGCGGGACAGAATCTTGTTTTGAGCAAGCGCCATGGAATTGGTCTCCCGTGGGTTGGATCTTTTTTTGTACTGCGGAACTACAGACCGTCTGTACCGCCTGCGGCGAATGCCGGCACTCATTTCGTCAGGAAAAGTCGGCTTCCGGCAATCGCGTGAATGACCGAGTGGACTCGGAACTCGTCTTTCTCCAGTTGTTTGTAAATCTCGTCGACCGCATCAGCGTCAATGACTCCCACCGGACGCGTCAGCGCGTAGGTGAGCGCAGTGGTCACGAACGCCCGGCCAAAGCGATCTCGCTCTGCCAGGAGCGATTGCTTGTACTCCTTCAACGTTGAGAACGTACGGCCTGACTTGAGACTGCCACTGACGTCCAGCGGTCGCCCATAAGGATGGGGACGTCCCTGTTCATCCTGAGCCGTGTTCCACGCGCCGATGGCATCGTAATTCTCCAGCGCCATTCCGTAGCCGTCGAGCGTGGCGTGGCAACTCGCGCAGGTCGGTTCCTTGCGATGGAGTTCCAGCCGTTGACGCACCGTCAAATTCACTCCCGTGGTATTCGGTTGAATCTCACCCGCGCCTGGCGGCGGGGGTGACGGGGGATCGTTCAGCAGCTTCTCACGCACCCAGGCGGCGCGCCGCACGGGCAGCGTCCGGTTGCCGTCGGACAACAACGTCAGCAGCCCGGCCATCCCCAGCACTCCGCCGCGCTCGACGCCTGCGGGAATGCTGACCATGCGAAACTCGGGCCCCTTCACGTCTGCGATTTGGTAGAGCGTGGCCAGTCGATCGTTGATGACGAGATAATCCGAGTCGATAAAGTCTGTGATCGGACGATTGTGATCCAACACGTATTGGAAGAACGCCACCGGCTCCTTGCGAGACGCCACCTCCAGTTCGTTGTCATAGCGGGGTCCCCACGGGGGGATGCGACCCCGATAGTGTTCCGATGGTTGGACCGAGCCGTATCGCCTGACATCCAGCCATTGCCCGGCAAAGCTCTCCACAAAGCGCCCGATCTTTGGATCCTTCAGCATGCGATCCACCTGCTGGCGACGGATCGCAGGTTCGGTCAATCGACCGGCCGCAGCCTGCTCGAGCAGTTCGGCGTCCGGCATCGAGTTCCAGAGAAAATACGAGAGGCGATTGGCCAACTCGTAGTTGTCCAGGGGACGCGCCGTCTGCTCCTGCTGCGGTTCCTGGATCATGAGGAATCCCGGCGCGACCAGCAGAACCTGCAATCCGTAACGCAGAGTCTCGTGAGGCGACAACCCGAACTCCCGCTGTGCGTGCAGGATATTGGAGACAATGGCGTCGACTTCCTCGGCATCCACAGGCCGACGGAACGCGCGGGGGATGAACTCGGAAAACATGCGGCGGATCGCCTGCTCGCGCTGAGCTTCGCCCTCCTCGAGCCCCAAGGCGAGATGCGATTTCGGTGGCCACTCTTGAATGGGACCTTCGATTTCAAGGGTGCCCAGGAAAATCTTCGGCGCTGTCTCGATGCTCTTGCCGGGGATGATTTGAAAGACCTCTTGATCGAAGGTGGCGAGAGCTTGAAAGGCGGCCTGCCGCCCCTCATTGAGCTTGGCCATCGCGGCCTCATCCACTCCGTCCGTTACGCCCTTTGCGACTCCGTTTTGAGCCCCCATGAATCTCATCCACGCCGCAGTGTGGCCGGGATTGGTCATGATGATTTTGGGGGCGTTCCAATACCAATTCAGGCCCACTCTTTGATCAGGCCCGGGCGCTCGGAGAAACATCAGGACTTCATGCATGACCGGCTGATCGATCGTTCCTTGCACTTCCTTGACGGTGTGCTCGGCGGCGATGGAACTGCCTTGTGCGTAGGAGAGCTTCAGCCGGATCGGCACTCCTCGATCTCCGCGTGAAGCCCCGGCGGGAAACCGAATCCGGTAGTAGCCGTCCGTTGTGACGGTCTTGGTGAGATCTGGTAGAGGGCCATCGCCCGACCCATAGAACCTCTCCGGATCGTTATCTGGCTCGGGTCTGCCAAAGCCCGAGTTCCAGGCGACGATTCCGTCTTTCCGGTTTTCACCGGACCGTGCGCCAGCTTTCAGAACAATGTCTTTGCTGATGTCCGCCTGCACGTGCTTGTCTCCGCCGAAACCAATCGATTTCTGCGGCTCCCAGACCAGCTTGTTCGTCGCGAGTGGTTTCTCGAAGATCGACCGGTCCGCGATCAACTTCGCCGCATCGAGGTAGCTCTCCATTTGGGTCTGGTCCAAATAGAGCGCGGCGGCGATGCGGTCGAATCCGTCGGCCGTGCCGTCGGCAGGAAGCAGGTTGCGGATTGTGTCCGTCATGCCGACGTCGAGCGACAGCAGGTCGACGACGGTGTTTGCGTATTCGTCTCGGTTCAGCCGCCGCAGCAGGATCTGCCCGCCGGCCATCCGGCTCTCCTGCTGAACTCGCCGAATCTCGCCGCCGATCCATTCGGCCACGGCAAGGCCTTCCGCGGCAGGTGGTCGCGGCTTGTCCTTCGGCGGCATCGTGCCCAGGTTGATGGCATCCATCACCTCAGCCCAGCGGCTTGCAAAACGGGGCTGGCTGAAGTCGGGCTTCAGCCCTTCAAATGAAAAAGATGCCCGAGGGTTGTCGCCGCTGTGGCACTCGTGGCAATGCGCCTTCACGAACGGCATGACCTTCTGCTCGAAAAACTCGGGGCCTTCGGCCAGGGCTGTCGAAGCTGGCAAACACAGCACGATGCCTAAAGCTCGACGAGCCCAGAACACGATGGTTTTCATTGCAGACTTCGAGATGGTGTTCATCGATTTGCTCCCGAATCGCTTGCCCGTGGGATAGGCTTCCAGCCTGTCAGAATTGTTCCAGATCACCTTGCCAACGCTGACAGGCAGGCCGCCTATCTCTCGTTTGCTACTTCGACGACTTCTTGCTGGCTTCGAATTCCGCGATGGCCTTCTTCAGTTCCTCGGCGGCTTCGCCTGTGGCGACGCCAGCGATTCTGGCGGCCACATAGCTGTGCCGCTTCACGATCTCGGCGGGAGAGATTGTCGTAACCTTCGCGCCGGGATGATCGGCCTTCACCAGCTCTAGATCGGCGGCGTTGATTAGGCTCATCGAGAGGTCGAGCGTCTTCAGTCGGCCTTTCATCGGCAGCAGATGCTTGAGCCCGCGGTCGTAAGTGACGAACGCTTCGTGAAAGCCAACATGCTCGACCTTCGGCATCTTCGCAATGGACTCCAAAGACGCTTGCGAGACGTTGCCCATCTCGGCGACAGCAAAAGATTCCAGCGTCGGATGGCCTTCGAAGAACTTCACACCAGTTTCGCTCACTTGCGAATGCACCACCACGAATGACTTCAGCCCCTTGATCCTGGCGGCTTGCTCCATGCCGGCATCGTTGATGCCGAGCGTCAATTTGATGTCGACCAGCTTCGAGTCCAACAACGCATCGAAGCCAACTCCGCTGTAGAGCGGTGACTGGGGATGATTCTTCAGGAATCCGTTGTGATCGAAGCGGATGATCCGCACCTCCGGCATCCCTTTCAGAGCACGGAGACTCTCGTCTCGCAGCCAGGGGCCGTTGCCGGTGAGTGCGAGCACACGACCGTTCGAGTCGTAGGTGCAACTGAACGACACCGCATTGTTCTTCGTGTCGCGAACTCCCCAGGACTTCAGATTGGCGGTCTCGACGCCCAGTTCCTTGAGTCGATTGATGACGCCTACCTTCGCCCAACCGGGCACCTCGGCCACTTCCACTGCATGCCCCTCGACGGCGATGATCTGCTCAACGATCCGTGCCTCGGTGGGATGTAACGGAATCTCCAACGCTCGCGCCGACTGCTGCATGCCGAGCATCACGATGAGCGCGAACCAAAGATGCTTGTTCATAAGTCGCACCAAGTCCTCGTGGAAGAAGCGTCTGTTTGTAGTCCCTGAGGCGGCTCATGGTGTTTACTGCCCGAAGGCAGAACGACGAACGAACGGATTGCCAACTCAATGGCAACATGCTATCGTGGCTAAGCCACGGAATCAAGTCCTCCCGAAAGTCTCAACAACATGGATACATCACTCGTTCGCAGCCCGGTCTATCAGCAGCTGAATCAGCGGCTGCGTGCGGCTCTGGCGGCGGAGTATCGGTCAGGAGACCAATTCCTGACAGAGCGTGAAGTCGCCGAGAAGTTTCAGGTTAGCCGAGCCACCGCCAACAAGTCGCTGGCCAGCCTGGTGTCCGAGGGCTTCCTCGAATTCCGCAAGGGGCTCGGCACGTTCGTCCGCCGTGATGTGATTGACTACGACGTGCGATCTCTCGTGAGCTTTACCGAGAAGGCTCGCGCCGCCGGGAAAAAGCCGAGCACGGAACTGCTCACGTTCGGCAAGCTGACTGCCGCCGAGATGGATGAATCACTCCACGTCGCCTTAGGCGTCACGCCGACTGATGAGTTATGGGAACTGGATCGCATCCGCCTTGCGGACGGCGTGCCGGTGATTTTCGAGCGCCGCTACGTCGTGCAGCGTCACTGTCCGAAGCTGACAAAGTCGCAAGCGGAAGGCTCGCTTTATCGCACCTGGACCGAGAGGCACGGCCTCAAGATCGGTGGCGCGAATGAAGTGATCCGAGCGGTGCTGTTGTCAGCCAGCGAAGCCGAGCACCTTCAGACCACTGCCAAGTCTCCGGCATTGGAAGTCGTCTCCGTCGGCTATCTCGAAGACGACTCGCCGCTCTGGTGGGAGCGGACGCTCTATCGCGGCGACCAATACGAGTTCCACAGCCGCCTCGGCCCAATCCAATCTGCAACTCCCGCGCGGGGCAAACTGCGATGAGTTCACGAATCGAGAATCTCACGGCTGCCGTGGTTGGCACCGGGTTCATTGGTCCGGTGCATGTCGAAGGTCTGCGGCGAGCTGGCGTGCCTGTCACTGGCATCGTCGGTTCATCACCGGAAAAGTCAAAGGCCGCCGCCGAGCGACTCGGTCTGCCGCGCGGGTATGAGTCGTTTACCCCGCTCACTTGAAACCAACCGTCTCGTCACGACGGCCCAGCCGTCCGCGGCTCCGGTCACATCGCCATGCACCGAGTACGTGCCATCCTTTGCACGCGTCGGTTGTCACGACCGATGTGGCGAACCAGCATTCAGTTCGTTACTCCGGTCCGACACGCCAGTGCAGCATCAATCTGATTCACGAAATCTTATCCCGTTGCATTATCAAAGACACTGCACGAATCGAGAGAGCTTAGCCGGATGACCGACGGCCATTCGATGTGACCGGAGCAGGCAGGTCTCCGACGCTGATTCGCGTCAAACCCACTCACTGGCAGGCATCGCTCTATTGGGAGGGAAGAATCCTCCGTTGCAAGGACATATCCACGATTGACTTGCGCTGACAAGTTCTGACTACTACTCTCCATGTTCGTCTGCAAGAAACGTCCCCATCGCACAGGCATCCTGATGATGGGATTAATGTGTCGGGTTCTTCACAAGAACTAATACTGAGCATAAACAGCAAGCAGAAATAACGGCGTTCGTTGCCGGAAAGTGGAGCATTTTTGAGATTCGGTTTTCGCCAACGTGCCGCGAACGCCTGACAGGCCGCCACGCAGTGAACACGAATCCTGCGGAATTGAAGAAATCGTCAATTTTCATGTCGCACGTTCCAGTCCAGCGGGCTCTATGCTCTTAAGAACCCAAAAGTCTTCCCAACAAGTATGAATGATGCGACCCACGGCAGAACTGGTGAAAGAAGCACAGTTTGATGACAGGGCGGCATTTGCTGAACTGGTTCGACGCTACCAACGCGCTGTTCTTTCTACCGCATGGTCCGTGCTGCACGATTATCACTCTGCTCAGGATGTTGCTCAGGACTGCTTTTTCCAGGCCTATTGCAATCTCGGAAGTCTGCGGGACGTCAGGGCATTTAGTTCGTGGCTCCTGACCCTGACAAGGCGAGAAGCCATAAAGCGATCCCGGAAAATTCGTGTGACGGTAGCGATCGAGTCCGTCCCCGAAAATGCGATTCCCACGGTCTTTTCAACGTGGAATGAACCGTTCGAAGATCTTTTGAAGAGTGTCGGGAGACTTCCGGAACACGAATTGGAAGTTGTGGTATTTCACTACATTGATGCTTACTCGGTCGTAGAAGTGGCTGAACTGACCGGACGTCCAGTCGGCACGGTCACCAAACAGCTTTCCAGGGCCATCAGTCGATTGCGGGAGTGGCTTGCAGAGGTGCACAAATGACGAACGACAGTATCGAACAACAACTCAGACAACTCGGGGAAGAGTGGCCCGCCGATGATTCCTTCGTCGAACGTGTGATTTCGCGCATCGACAGCAACCCCCCGCGCCAAAGCGTCTCAACGTCTGCAGGAAAGCTCCTTATGCGAACCAGCTATTTGACGATAGGTGCGATCATTGCATGCCTCGGCCTATGGTGGGTTCTCGGATGGCAAAGCACTGGAAGTGTTCTCTACGCTCAGGTGACAGATGCACTCCAGCAGGTGCAGACGATTCATGAGGTGGCTAATGCGCACACCGATGACGGCAAGACGCATCAGTTTGCAGAAACCTGGTTCGCTCGGGGCAGGGGATTCTGTCTGATCAGTGATGATCAGGTCCGCATCGACAACGGGACCTGGTTCTGGGACCACAAAAAGGGATCAGATACGGCATCGCGAACAAAGAGCCTGGGCACTGACGAACTGCTTGACCAGGCACTCAACCTTCGTGAACAGCTGGAACGTGATTGCGAACGTTATCCAGAGGGTGATCGCAGCATCGACGGCGTGCCTCACAAATGCTACCGGCTGACATTTCATGGAGCCGTCAAACCGGTAGACCCGTCAGTCATGGATTTAGACAAGCAACGGACGCTCATCTTTATTAGTCCAAAGTCGTTGCCCACACGTGCCGAAATGCTGGAAAAGATCGACGGCGACTGGAAAACGCGTTTCGTTCGAACCTGGGAATACGATGTGCCCGTTGAACAAAGTGTCTTTGAGCCCCAGTTCGCTGAAGGTGTGCGGGTAATCGATATCGACAAGGCGTTTGAACAACTAACTGCAGTCGAGAACGCTGTCCATACAGAAGAGCGAGAAGGGCTGATCTACACGATCCATCAGGCGAAGCGGTTCGAAAATGGCGGGGTGATGCTTGTGTCGTCCGTGCGGGGCACTGCGGAGACGCTGAAGAAATACCCGCTGACACGCCGCATGTTGCAACCTGGCCGCTACTTTATTGACGGCCCCGCAACCAACTACGAGGCCTCGCCACAGGGGTCGGAGTCTTTCCGTTTGAGCCTTGCCAAAGCGAACCATCAGGGAATCGACATCGAGTGGTGGATGATGGTGCCGCGAGGAAGATTGCCGAATTGGTTTGAAGACAAGGATGGCAAAGTCAAGCTGGAGGTTGGGATCACGCCGCAGGACGAATACGCAAAGGCCAATCACGCTGACGAACGTGGAGTGATCCATCACATCACCTGGGAGCTTCCTCTCGATATCCCGAAACCCGATCAGCTACCGTCACTGAACGATATCGCCGCAAGTGTGCATTCTGATCTGAGTATGCTCAAGGCTTTGATCTTCCCGGGGGAGCTCAACATGGGCGTAAAGAATATCGATGGGACACCGACGAGCCAATTTGGATCACCGGATGACGTATCTCCGGAAGAATTCGCGAAGGCGGCGCGGGAGCATTGGCAGTGGTGGGAACGTGGCGACGTTGATTTCCAAATCAAGAGCGGCGGAGCGAGCTACGGGAACGAAATCGGCGGCGGGTTGAAACCGGCCGTGATGGTTGACTACATCTCAGTCGTTGATGACACCACGCTTGCCCGAGCAGCCGAACGTAGCAACCTTGTTGTGCTTTCGGCCCGTGGGACA
This sequence comes from Planctomycetaceae bacterium, assembly GCA_044378235.1. Lineage (GTDB taxonomy): Bacteria > Planctomycetota > Planctomycetia > Planctomycetales > Planctomycetaceae > SXXK01. The sequence goes on along the minus strand of JBILXT010000010.1, from coordinate 6,905 downwards.
ACGATCACCGACGCGGGGCTCAAGCACCTGAAATCTCTCACGCGGCTACGAAAGCTGGACGTCGCAAAAACCTCAGTGACAGATGATGGCCTGCTGCACCTGAAATCGATGACGTCGCTGGAAACCTTGAACTTGACCGAAACCAGGGTGACACAGGCAGGTATCGAGCTATTGCGAAAATCTCTGCCTGACATAGTCATCGTGACAAATGACGACGATGCCAGCACGCAGCCATCAGAGAATGTCACAAAGTCAGGAAACGCCCCCCATCCGCTGCCAGCGACGGTAAATGGCACCGTCATTGATCTGGAAGATCGACCGGTGGCCAATGCGCGGGTGACGGTGCTGATACGGACGTTCTCAAAGAATATGCACGAGGAGCTGAAGGGACCGCTGGTGTGGACCGCAATGACTGACGAAGAGGGACGCTATTCCTTTGCTCCCACCGGAACGGTCCACCCTAACAACGAAGTGCGGATTAAGGTCGTGGCAGAAGGTTTCGCGGACCTGTCCGACCGAGACTACGAAAAGAAGATTCTGGATGGCGTCATGCCTGCCGTGCGAATGTTCCCGGGACGACGAATCACAGGGCGATTAGTTGCTGAAGATGGCGTGGGAGTGACCGAGGCGATTGTTCGATTTCAATCCAACAATGCGAATCTGACCATGCTGTGGGATTCAGGGCCATTCCCTGTCGACGCGGATGGGCGTTTTTCATTGTCCATTCCCATGGACGGAACGGCCGCTGGGGCCATCTATCCCACAGGCTTTGCTCCACGGTTTGTTGATGTGACGAAAGAAGCAGATCAGGGCGAAGTTGTCCTTGAGAAAGGCGTTACCCAGAGAGGTCGAGTCGTCGACAAAAACGGTCAGGGCGTTGCCAACATCATTGTTGGCATCCGCAAAACCGAATATCGCATCATGCACGCGTTTATGGCTGTTATCGGGACTGCGGTCAGGTCCGACGAGACGGGATACTTCCAACTTCCTGCGTTAAAAGGTTCTTACACGTTGTCAGTTGGCCCTTCCATACCGGATTATTCAGGGCAAATGATGCTGGATGGCGAGACACCGCCATCGATCAAACAGGTGACGATCGAATTTGATGGTTCCCGACCGGATGAGGTTATTTTATTGCAGGAGCAAACTCCATAGTTTCAATTGTTGACTGCGTGCAGCACTACAGCCGCATCAAATCTGCAACCCCTTTATCAGAACGCGGAATCGGTGGTAACGAAGAGAAGTGCAGCTCAATGCGTCTGCAAATGTTGATATCAGTCGCTTCCGTCACATCGATCGGAATGTTGAATTTGTGTATGCAACCTGTTCTCGACCGAAGCAGCGAACCGGAGCTTGCTTCAACGCGTCAGTCCGACACACCGAATTGGCCGCGGCTGATGTGATCGGAGCAGTTTGTGAAAGCACACAATTCTGTATTGGTTTGCCTCAGCGAGCCGGATATTTGGCTATGGACTGCAATTCGACAAGTGCATTCCATTCCAAAAACATATGACCATTGAAAGCGATCGGGGGCCCGACTACTGCAGGCGTGGACGCTCTCGTCCATCTTGAATAGAAGCCTTCGCGACCGATCAAGCCATAGTGTTGATCATCAAAAAGTGATAGGCGACACGGCACTAAAAACGCCACAGCATCTGGGTCATAAAGATGGTCCCTTCAGCGTCGTCAAAGGCGATGTAGTCTGTCTTGCGATAGTCAACCTCGAAACTGAACTGCAGCGACTTACTGATGTCATAGACGATGTTCGTGAAGTACGTCTGATTCTTTGCAAACTGGGTTGGTGCCAGATCTCCCTGCGCAGGAGCGTCAATGCCATAGCCGGTGTGCACGTGCAGTTTTTCCGTCAAATACAAATACGCTTCCCCCCAGCCACCTCGACTCCGCAGCGACTGCTGTGTTTGCGTATTGTAGGATTGCATAATGCCGCCGTTGTATTCTCCCAGACCTTCACCGATGAAGAATTCGCCAGCAAAGCCGAAGCGATCTGTTACGACAATCTGAGCATCCAGTCCCAGTCCCCAGGTTCGGACAATGGACCGGTTAGGCGAGTCTGGATCGGTCGGAGCTGTGATCAGGCGCGTTGAACGCAGTTCGCCGATCACTCCCGAAACACCAACCTGAACAGGACGCTGACTGCGACCACCGGTGAGCTTTTCAACAGGACCAATGCCGGTTTCCCACCGCCCTTCGATGTTAGGCCAGCCGTTGTCTTCAATGATTCTGGCATTGCCTGAAACGATTGTCGAAACAGGCTCACTCAACGCCACCTGTGAAATGAACTGCAGATCTTCGGAAGGGGCAAAGAACCGTTCCGCGCGGACTTGAGCGCGGAACGATCCGGTGTTGCCGGAGCCGAAAAGACTTCCGAGTGAAATAATCGTGGGTTTCGCTGGGTTGAATACATCACTTTGCAGACCGGCGGCAAACCTCCAGTCCTCGTTCTTCAATTCTCCAAACGCATTGAAGGGAAGGAAACCATAAGAATCACTCGTCAGGCTGTCATTCTGGATGAAGCCGAGGAAAGTCGCGCCTGGCCGAAGGCCGTTAACTTCCGCTCCGGTGAACGAAGCTCCAAAGCTGGTCTGGCGGGCATGGAGGTCGAACGTGTTGGTGTTGAAGCCAAACGCTGAGGGAGGCAGCATCAGCAGAGGCAGGCCTGCCGAGAATGGGCGATCCGTGCTGACGACGCCGATCGTGGAGAACTGGCCAAACAGCTTTAACTGGCTCGTTCCATTCAGCATCGAAACGGTCAGCCCTTCGCCCGGAACGTAAGCAGTGGAAATCTGCTGGATCACCGGAGACGGTTCAGACCTTAACGATCGCGATTCGATTGACTCGTCCAAAAGTGCAGTGGAAAATACAGGCTCTGCCGACTCGACTGAGGGATCGTCGACATGTCGTTGCTCTTCCCCATTTGTCGTGCGACTGCAGAGGCTGAGAACGAAAATGAACACCAGCCTTTGACGACACAACATGGCAACACCACAACAAAGGCGATTGATCAGCTTGCACCTTGGTCAGCTTCTTTAGTTCAGCCGTGTTTATGGACGCAAATCGGAATCTGTTAAGGATACGGCCGTAATGTTCACTTTTCCTGGAAGGCAGGGCCTTATGCGTTCTTTTTTGCTGTCCATTTTGCTGCTGTCTATGGCCATCCCGGCGATTGCTGCCGACTCACCCGACACCATCTACCATGGCGGCGATATCGTTACGATCGACGATCGGAATCCGATTGCCGAGGCCGTAGCGATCCGGGACGGCAGAATCGTTGCGGTGGGAAAGAAAGAGGACGTCCTGAAGCTAAAGGGTGAAGATACCAGGCTGGTCGACCTGGAAGGTAAGTGCCTGCTTCCGGGCTTCGTAGACGGACACGGGCACTGCATGTACGTGGGTGTGCAGGCGGCGTCGGCCAACCTGCTGGCCCCGCCCGACCACACCGTCAAGGACATCGCTGACCTGCAAGCAGAACTCAGGAAGTGGGCCGAAGGCGAAACCGCGAGGAAGTTCAAGCTCATCCTCGGCTTTGGGTACGACGACGCTCAACTGAAGGAACAGCGACACCCGAACCGGCATGAGCTCGACGAAGTGTCGAAAGATGTTCCGGTGCTGATTATCCACCAGTCGTCCCACCTATGCGCCATGAACACGAAGGCGCTTGAACTCGCCGGTATCACTGCAGACACAGAGAACCCGCCGGGCGGTGTCATTCGCCGGGAAGAAGACGGCAAGACACCGGACGGCGTCCTGGAAGAGACGGCGTTCATGGTGGCTGCTGTGAAGTTGCTGCCGAAGATGGGTGACGCCGAATTGGACAGCCTCGGCCTTGCCGGGCAGCGGTTGTACGCCGCCAATGGGTTTACATTCGCGCAGGAGGGCCGTTCGAACGCCGTTCTGGACAAGACCTGGATGCGGTTGGCCGAGGCGAAGAAGATGATCATCGACGTCGCTTCGTACCCGGACATGACCTTCTCCGACGCGCCGTTCGGTTTGGACACACCGTGGCACAGCAAGTCGATGAAGAACGGCTACCGCATCGCCGGGGTGAAGTTCAGCTTCGACGGCTCCCCGCAGGGCAAGACGGCGTTCCTGTCGCAGCCGTACTTCATTCCGCCTCACGGTCAGCCATCGAGTTTCGCAGGTTACCCGACCGTACCGGCCGAAGAGGTGAACCGCAAGATCGCCCTGTGCTACGAGACAGGCTGGCAATTCCAGGCACATTGCAACGGCGACGCGGCCTGTGACATGATGATCCATGGGGTGAAGGACGCCCGTGCGAAGCATGGTCCTGGCAAAGATCGGCGGGATGTGATGATCCACTGCCAGACAGTTCGCGAAGATCAGCTCGACGCCATGAAGGAGTACGGCCTGTTCCCGTCCATGTTCGGGATGCACTGCTTCTACTGGGGCGACTGGCACCGGGATTCAGTCCTCGGAGCCGCGCGGGCTGAGCGAATCAGCCCAGCGCGTTCTGCACTTCGGCGAGGAATGATTTTCTCGCAGCACCACGATGCTCCGGTTGCACTGCCGAGCGCAATCCGCATCCTGTCGTCAGTGGTCACGCGCCGCACACGCAGTGGCGACATCCTTGGAGCTGAGCAGTGTATCCCGGTCGACGAAGCATTAAAGTCGATTACTCTGTGGGCCGCTTATCAGCACTACGAAGAATCGAACCGCGGCTCAATTGAATCAGGGAAGCTGGCCGACTTTGTTGTGCTGGATCAGAATCCTCACAAAGTGCCAGTCCTGGGATTGGCCGATCTGAAGGTGCTTGAGACGATCAAGGAAGGAAAGACGATTTACATTGCAAAGTGATTGCCGGCCGCATCGGACTCCGACGTTTACTCCCACCAGCAACTCAACCTGCCTCGAATAGCTTCCGTTCTGGTATTCGCTCTGCCTGTATCGACACCGCTGCAGTTGCCGCAGCTGCCGATTCACCAGATGTCCTGTTCAGGAACGTGACAGTGTTCGAAGGTAAGTCGGACAAGCTGACTGGCGCAATGTCGGCACTGGTCGTTGGTAACAAGATTGAAAAGATCGCCGATGACATCGCTGGTCGCAGGAAGCAACTTGATATGTGGAACGGAACGGACCTTTTCGATCCGGATGGCAATCATCCACCACTTGAGAATCGCCCGAGGCACCTAAGCCTTGTTCGACGCTAAGCACGCTGCCAGGCCGGGAAAGCACCTGATCAGGATGGTCCGCTGGTTCGAGCCGCACGAGGTGCTGAAGATGGCCACTTCAACGAACGCCGAACTGCTCGCGCCATCCGGCCGACTGAACACGCACCGTGACAAGCTGGGAGTGATCGAAGAGGACGCGCTGGCCGACATGTCGCTGATCGATGGTGACCCTCTGGAGAACCTGAAAATGCCCGAACAGCCAGAGAAGCACCTCTTTGTGATTATGAAGGATGGCAAGCTGTTTAAGAACGCCATCAAGTGAGCCCTGTGGCGAGGTGCCCACGACCAGGTTCCGGCGATCGTTTATCACTGTGGCGGTCGAAACAGCCATGAGCGCTACCGAGGGGGATCAAGACTCTGTCAAAATCGCCACAGCAATCATGTAGCGACAAGAAAACAGCATCGCTGTTGAGGAACACATTGGGCGCGAACTGCGTGAAGTCGTTTTTGGGAACATCGCACGGGCGACTGGCCCACAGATCCTCTACACCACATCGGTTGTCACGCCCGACGCGGGGAACCGGCATTCGATTCATTACTCCGGTCCGACACGTGTCCAACACACCTGTGCGCGTTTGCTCGACGTGACCAGAGCAGTCTCAAAACGAAAAGTGCATCTGCCACACGACGGTTCGTTTCGTGGCACGAGCGCCGTTGTTCGCCAGATGACTAAAGAATAAACCCGCCTGTCGTGAACTGTGTATCGAAGCATTTCATGCTGCACGCCATTCGATTAGGCGAGGCTTGATGCGAAGAGACACTTTCATTGCACGGACGGTCTCGGCTGATCGTCGGACTTCAATATCTGCGGCGGCCCGTAGAGAACGCAAAGACGCCTCGCCCGATGGATCCGCCTCTGTTGAGATGTAAGATATACATCGACTGAGTGAATCCTGTATTTCCGTGGCGTCCGTACCCGTAGCCCAGCAGCAATTCGCAACTCCGCTATGGCAAGTAGAGCCAGAAATTTCGCCAGGCGATAGAAACAGAAGGGCATGATGTTAAGATGAAAAGTGAAATGTCTCCGGAGCGGTTTCAGGCTCATTCGAAACGGAAGTCCCGGATAACCCCTCTGTTTTTCCCGCGTTTTTTTCTTTGATGAAAAGCCGGAGCAATGAGTCCCTATCGCAACATCAACGCGGCCCCACCAGGTTTGCAGACGAATACTGATTTGCTGTCGCAAATTGGCCTGTTGACAAGAACATTGAAAACGTCTGTTCTCGGTTCGGCGATGACCTTCATCGCCGTTTTGTGGTGTTCCTCAAATTTGCTTTTTGCTCAGGCCGATAAGGCAACTACCCCCGTTGTCTCCGACAAAAAAGCCTTCGACGATACCGTCTCTCCATTCTTGACGAAGTACTGTGCCGATTGTCACGGCGAGAGCAGCAATGAGTCCGGTGTCGTCTTGTCCAGCATCAGTTTTGATCTGGCATCCGGCCACGACATAGAGCTTTGGAATACGGTACTCCGGCAACTGCATTTGCAAGGGATGCCGCCGACCGAGAGTGAACAACCGGAGCAACACGAAAGAGATGCCGTGATGTTCTGGATCAATACAGAGTTGAAAAAATCCGGGAACGTTTCTGATCTCTATACGAAATTGGAAAGTCCGAGTTTCGGAAATTATGTGAACCATGAAAAGCTCTTCAGCGGCGAAATCACTGCGGAGCCTTTTTCATCGGCACGGTTGTGGAGAAC
>JBILXT010000206.1:0-12403 GCA_044378235.1 Planctomycetaceae bacterium | reverse complement strand
GCCCATCATCCGACGCTTTAGGATCATCAATGATCTCCTGCGCCAGTTTCATGGCCTGCTGATAGGCCGCCAGGCTGGCCTGAAGATCCCGCCGCAGATCGCGTTTCAAGCTCCCGATCTTCGACAATAGCAGAACAAGATTATTGCGAGCCGCATCACTGCCTTGTTTCAGGATGATTCGACGTTCGAAAATCTCTCGCAGCTCTGCGAGAATCCTTTCTGCCTCATCCGTTTTCTGCTGATCGATCAACGAATCCACCAGACCCATCTTCACGGCAGCGTATGTGGGTTCTGCTGCCCCGGACCGTGGAAGCTCTTCAACAACCTGCAACATGATGTCATTGAAACTTCCGAGCAGGCGATCACGTGCCGGTTTAATTCTTGGTGCCTCATCCACATTGAAGTCCAGCAGCTCCGTATACATCGTCTGCACGAAATCCTGCAGTCGTTCAGTTCGCTGAGTCAGCTCGACATTCCTCGACTTCAGAGTCATTGCCGACCATGTTGATACTCCGGCCACGGCAAGCAACGCGACCGCTGTGAGAAGCGACAAAGATGCAATGACAGGATTCCTTCGGCACCATCTCCACAAACGTTCGGCGCGACTGATCGGTCGAGCCAGAATTGGCTCTCCGCAAAGAAACCTCGCAAGATCTTTTGCCATTTCGGCACACGATGGATAGCGTTTCTCAATATCCTTTTGCAGGGCCTTCAGGCAGATAGTTTCGAGGTCGACTGACAGCCTGGGCTGCAGTTCTCGCGGTGCGATGGGCTCGTTGTTAATCACCTGCGACACGGTATCGATGGCCCGGGCGCCCATAAACGGTGGACGACCCGTCAGCATCTGATACAGGATGGCTCCCAACGAATACTGATCGGTCGCTGCAGTCAATAAGTGCACGTCACCACGAGCCTGCTCGGGTGACATGTAGCTGGGCGTCCCCATGATCGTCCCGATTCTGGTCCGCGACGAGTCTTCGGCGTCTTCATCAATTCTCCGCGCGAGTCCGAAATCACTGACTTTCGGGCGACCATCGCTGGTCATCAGCACGTTGGCGGGCTTGAGATCGCGATGGAGAATCCCCTGGTCATGAGCATACTGCAGAGCGGTACAAAGGATCTGCATCAGAGACGCTGCATCTTTCTCTGAGAGCGTCTGCTTTCGCAATTGCTCATCAAGCGGCTGGCCGTCGACCAGTTCCAGTGTGAAGTATGGCATGTTGTCATGTTCGCCGACTTCAAAGATCTGGACGATGTTCGGATGCTGCAGGTGAGCGACGGCCCGAGCTTCCGTCAGGAATCTCTGTGTCTGCTCCAATGTCGCCTGTCTACCACTCAACATCATCTTGATTGCAACGTAACGTTTCAACGTGCGATGGCGAGCAAGATAGACAACTCCCATGCCACCCTTGCCAAGAACTTTTGTAACCTGGTACTCTCCGATCGAGAGATGCTTTGAGGAAGGTAAGGCTGAACCATGGCTCTCGTAGTCAGAGAAAGAATCGAGTTCTTCAGAAGCCCCGATATGTGTCGCTCCATCGGGCAGAAGATTGTCCTGTCCGGAAATGACAGTTTCCTGCAGGGAGTGATCAATGCCGGAGTCGGTCTCGGGGCCGATGATCGTCTGCAGATTGTTCGTATTCTGGTCAGGTATCTCGGCCATCATTCATCATCCTGCTGATATCCTTGTGGCTCATTGACAACAATCAGGCTTAGCCCTCCGTGTCCGATTCATTCGGCATGGTATCTCTGCAGCATGCGTTTCCGGCGTCTCCATCCCCAGAAGCCTGCTCCAACAAGCAACGCGATTCCACAGCCAGGTTCAGGAACGGCGGTGGCGCCTCCCGTCACCGTGATCTGCCCTTGTGATCCAAATGAGGACAAAGAAAACGGGATCGTGGTGACACCATCGTTCTCGTAGAAGATTGAGTCCGGTTCTGCTGCGAACTGAAGGGAAAAGACTTCCGAACCAGAAGCCACGCCCGTTGCATAAAGCTCAAGGCGAAACAGAAGTCTGGGCATGCTCTCAAGTACCACATCTGTGAGCACATCGTTGCGAAAGTCACCACCGGAAAATATGGTGTCGTTGGTCCCACTGACCGATCCCGCGTGGACGCCACTGTTGATGTCGAGACTGTTGTTATGAAAGAGATAGTCGTCAACGTACGGGGCGAAGAAATGGTGATCGCCATTGTGGTTGACTCCCGCTCCCGCATCAAAATAAGAACTGAAGTGCACGGCACTGCCAGCACCACCAGGCGAAACGATGTTGAGTTTCCCGGAGAAGTTATCGACATTGATGGAAGGCGGGGCCAGACCGCCATTGTCATCCCAGTGAACCCAGACGTTGGCAAATCCCGATGGACCACCTGCAGCTAACGAGATGTTATCGATCGACACGATGATTTCTGCCGATGTTGAGCATGAGCAGAGCAGCCAGCAACATGCCATCAGAGCCGCTGTATTCTGAATGCGAAGTCTCATAAGAATCGTTCCAATCTGGAATCGACGACTAGTCATTTACGAATAGTCCGTCTTTTAGTTTTCGCCCGTTCGACCTGAGTGTCCATCCTCGATCGGTGTTGTTTACGACTCCATCTCCGTTGATATCCAGTTCACGGTTATACGGCCTTGCCATCCCTGCAAGGATCAGGTTTGCGTCGGTCGCATTGACCTGACGATCACCGTTCACGTCGCCCAGAAGCCGATAGAACCAGCGTGTGGCGTCTGCCAGACCGTCGCCGTCAAAGTCCAAATCAAGTCGATAATATCCGTCGGCTGCCGTGGAGTTTCGCCCGTTATTCCCAATCACCTGACTACCGAAATTGAATTTCAGTAGTGATCCTGTGCGCGAAAGTCCGGAGGCACTGCTGAAGGGAATTTGTGTTCCACCGCTGCCGTCCGGATTCGGGCCGTTGAGCCCATAACGACTCAGTCGCAGGCGTTCAGGATTTGCGATCAGGTTTGCAGCCATCTGTTCTGATGAAAACAGAATGTCGAGTGAATCAATCCACGACCTCTGTGTCATCCCGGAGGCCACGTCAAACCCGGTCACTCCACCAGCCACTTCAACGTTCAGCGAACGACTGGCCGTCAGGCCATCATCGTTTGTCACGCTGATGGTGATAACAAATGTTCCTGTCTGGGAATAAACATGAGACAATGGCAGCACGCTGCCCTGGGCTGTGGTCGAGACGGCCGATACGACCGGTGCGGTGCCATCTCCAAAATCCACAATCGTCGTCACTGCATGGCCGCCACGGTCCGTAAACACATAGTTGCCGTTCCAGGCACTGCCGTAATTGACTCGGATCGAGCCAGAGGCCTGCAGCCCAACGGAATAGTCATCTCCCGGCCCCCCGGTGATTTGGTCAACTCCTTCGCGTCCCTTGATCGTGTCAATCTCATCAACGGCATTCGCGCTGGATGATCGATAGATCAGCAATTCGTAACTGCCCGTATCGGTGTCGTTGAGCGAGTCGTTCAAACGTGCGAGAAACTGGAATTCATCGGGCGACAGATCATTGTCCGTATCGCCGTCCGTACGACGCCGTTCCAGTTCGTCACGCAATGCCACGGCCGCCGGATACGAAGCATCTCCGACATCACGACGAAATGTGTCCACTTCAATGAAGTACGAACCGTCAGCAGGCAACGTCACATCCATCAATAACGAATCACTGCTCTCAAACTCATCATCGTTGATCGCATCGGTGCCGAATGTCTGTACCAACTGGCCAGCCGCATTGAAGAGTCGCAGCACCGAGTCAATGCTGCTGGCGTAGTTGGTGTAGTAGCGCTTTAAGGCCTGAGACATAATCTCGATCGTGACCACGTCACCTGCATAACCCGTAAACGAGTACCAGTCACTTTCGCTCGTCGCGCCCGCAAGGCCTATAGAGCCAACAACGGAGGCGGCCTGTACCTGGAAGACCTTGTCTCTGTTGATGCCACCTGTCGCCAGGTTCGGAACATCGAGAGTCACCAGGTCCAGAGGTTGGGCTGTCGCCGAACTGGTGTGCGGTAACAGCGATTCCTGCTTCCGCACCAGGCTCTCATCACTGAACGCGAGTGCAAGCTTGATTGCTTCGCGCTGGCCAAAGTAAAGCTGTCGCAGATCATTAAAACGAGTCGACCCGACAGATGCGGGAGAACTGATTATGTGATCCGTCGTTTCGAACGCCGCGGCGATTCCCGAATAAACCGGTTTAAAGACATCCAGTCCGGGAGGCGAGTGGATTCCGAAACCTACAGGACCAAACGCATCATAATGACGGAGCCCCAGCAGATGCCCCAGTTCATGCGCCCCCAGCTTGGCTGACAACGCGATGAAGTTCTCTACAGTGGCAGCTGGCTTCGGGATGTCCGGAGCCTGAATCAGGTCGCCATCAGCTGTTTCCGATTCCGCTGCAACGGCTTTTCGCGAGGACTCCAGCACTTCGCGCCCACCGAGCATACCGTTGATCTGCACTACTCCAAAGCCGCCGGGATTCACGTTACCAAAGTCAATCTCCGAGGCTTCACCACCGGGACGGCCTGTAGACGGCGTCTGATTAAAGTAGAGAGTCGCGAACTTCGACGAGTCACCGCGAATCTCCGCTGGAAGGTCTGCCGTATTCAGAACAAATCGCACATCAAAGCCTGTATAGGCCTGTTCAATTCGGGATTTGACTTCGACTGCCATCGCTTCTGTGTAGACAAACTCACCCGGATCGTCGTGGCTGCCAAAATCCAGATAGACCCACTGCGTTTTGGTTCGTGCCACCGCAGATCCCGGGGACGGATGACTTGGCAGATACTGCGCACCGGAAAGTGAGTTATTGCGTGAGTTCCCAAGAATCGTGTCGGCCCTGCTTGTGCCAACAACGTCTTCAATTCCAAGACCGTCTGTCAGCGTAATCACCAATGGCACGAAGTGCGCCCATTGAGTTTGAGGTGTCACCAGTGCGAGATCGAGGGAGATGGCTCCCGTGCGATACGATGAAAAATCGAGAGTATCCCGACTCGCATCATCTGTCATCAGCGTACGACTATAGACTTCGTCAATCGTCACCAGTCCCGTCGTGAATTCTGCGAAGCGATAGAGATCGTCTCCTGAATCACCACGCAGGAGCGCGGAGTTGAATACTCCAGCACACATGACCTGATCGTCGTCAGCACCACCCTCGAAGTGAATGTTGTTCGTGAATCCTCGAAATAGAAACAGGTCATCGCCCGCGTCGCCGTGGAATACGACCGATGAGCTTTGGTCTGACTGAGTATCGATCAGCAGGCTGTCATCTCCATGGCTTCCGAAAAACGAAGTTGAACCAATTCTGTTTCCGGAGATCCGCACGACATCGTTAAATCGACTGCCGACCACCGAGATGACAGCAATGTCGCTTCCCGAACTGATCACAGTGACCGGAACGTCACTGGTGACCTGCACCATGTCGATGAAATTTCCGGAGTTCAGAAGCGTATCGAATGCTCCGGAAAACGTACCAGAGGCGGTCATTCGAAGGGTCGCAATTCGACTGCCAAAGTTCTGCAGCGTGTTCTTTCCAGCTCCCCCGACGACTTCAATCAGTTCTACATCGTTGCCGGTGTTCTGAAGAATGTCATTTCCAGCACCGCCAATAAGTGCGACTCGCCCCATCCCATTGCTGAAGTTCAAAAAGGTGTCATCACCATCGCCACCGTTCAGTTCGATATCAGCCGCGTACCCTGCATTCTGGTAGAACGCATCATCACCAGGTCCGCCCAGCATCCTCAATTCGCCGCCGTTCTGACCTCGGTTCTCAAAGATGTCATCTCCTTCACCGGCGTCAAATGAGAACCGATCAGCACCGTTACCAAGATTCAGGAGCAGATCGTGTCCCGTACCCCCGGTGAATTGAACGCGGTCGATGTTAACGCCGCCGTTCTGCAGCAGATCGTCCCCAAAGCCTCCCTCGAACTGAACGTCTGAAACATCAGCGGCCCAGTTGATCAACACATCTCCTGAGTCATCTCCGCTGCCAGCCTCGAGCCGCAGATGCTGCCCGCCCACAGCGGAGGCCTGATTGATCCACCAGTCCGCACCTGCTCCGCCAACCATGGTGACGTTTCTCGTCGCTGATCCGTAGTTGTACAGACGGTCGTCTCCGGCATTACCGTTGAACGTCGAGCTGGTCAGTCCTGTACCCGTGTTAAAGAATCGATCGGAGTTGACACCACCGTCGAATGCAATTCCGCTGACATTGGCACCGGTGTTGATCAGCGTATTGTTCCCGTTCAGGGCGTCGAATGTGATTCCGCTGACGTTGTGACCGTCATTTGCGAAGATGTCATCATCGTTGCTGCCCTGAACAACAATCCCGGAGATTCCGTTGGCATTGTTCTCTATCGCATTGGAACCCAATCCGCCGACAAAACGGACCAGTCCGATACCGCCGCCGTTGTTTTGCAGGAAATCTTCGCCGAGTCCGCCGGTGTACATCACTTCGGTCCAGCCGGTCCCTTCGTTACGCAGCGCATTGGAGCCGTCACCGGCATCGAATCTCAGGATGCCGGGACTGCCGGGTTTGGCGGAACCCGAATTCACAAACACATCGTCGCCACTGGCTCCGAGGAACGTGATCTGACCAATATTCTGACCGCGATTGATAAACATGTTGCCGGCATTGCTGCCGGTCAATGTGATCGCTCCCATGTCATTTGTACGATTGACCAGAACGCCAACACCGCTTTCGCTGAAGAACTCCAATTCCCCAATAGACCCACCAGCGGTCTGCAGTACGTCGTCCGCCTCGTCATCAGCACCTCCTCGGAACACGAGTCGTCGCACGGTTCCGCGAGTCACCAGCAGATCTGCATCATCACCGCCAAAGAATTCCACCAGCCCATCATCGAACCCCTCTCCGATGACAAGACCCGTGATCAGGAACTCATCAGTTCCTGCGTCTCCATTAAAGCGAATGCGGCGAACGCGACTGCGTGCTATCAAAACGTCCGCATCATCGCCGCCCTCGAACAGAACGTCGTCAGTCACTTCTCCGGACTGCAGGTCGAGCAAATCAGCGTCCGCTCCACCTCGGAAAAGCACTCGCGAGACCCGACCGCGATTAATCAGAACGTCGGCATCGTCTCCGCCATCAAAGTCAATGCCCTGATCCGCTCCGAAGTCCGGATCATCTCCAGTTTGCCATGCGATCGTAGCAAACTCTTCGTTAATGAAGGTGTCGGCTCCATCGCCTCCGGTGAATTGAACTTTCGTGATCCTGCCGCTTCTGTTCTGCAGCACGTCCTGATCAGCACCGCCGCGGAAGACGACTCGGGAAACACGACCGCGATTAATCAGGATGTCGGCATCATCGCCACCTTCGAAATCGATTCCCTGTTCCAGTTGCAGATCCGGATCATCTCCCGTCTGCCACTCGATAATGCCGAACTCGTCATTGAACAGAACATCATCGCCATCATCCCCCTGAAAGCGGATGCGAGAGACTCGGCCTTTCTGATTTTGCAGCACGTCGGCATCCGCCCCACCTCTGAACACAACGCGTGAGACGCGGCCACGATTGATCAGGATGTCGGCATCATTCCCTCCATCGAAATCGATCCCCTGTTCAGCCTGCAACGTCGCATCGTCACCAATCTGCCATGCGATCGAGGCGAATTCTTCGTTGATGAGCGAGTCGACTCCATCATCGCCCTGAAATCGAATTCTCGAGATGCGTCCCTTCTGATTCCGAATGATATCCGCATCCGACCCGCCTCTGAACACAACTCGCGAGACGCGGCCGCGATTGATGAGAATGTCTGCATCGTTGCCGCCGTCAAATTCGATGCCCTGATCAGCCCGCAGGTCCGGATCATCTCCGGGAAGCCATTCAATACTGGCTCCTTCGTCATTCTCATCATTGATCAGCTGATCTGGGCCGTCATCCCCCTGGAAACGAATGCGACTGATTCGCCCCTTCTGATTACTCAGCACATCCGCATCTGCACCACCCCTGAAAACGACCCGCGAAACACGGCCACGGTTGATCAACAGGTCCGCGTCATCGCCGCCGTCGAAGTCGATTCCCTGATCAGGCTGTAATGTCGGATCATCGCCAACCTGCCATTCAATGCTGGCGATTTCTTCATTAACGAAAGTGTCGATGCCATCATCGCCCTGAAAGCGGATGCGGCTGATACGACCTTTCTGGTTCTGCAGCAAGTCCGCATCAGCACCGCCCTTGAAGACGACTCGCGAAACGCGACCACGGTTGATCAGGACGTCTGCGTCGCGGCCACCGTCGAAATCAAGGCCCTGTTCCGCCTGCAAAGCGAGATCATCGCCATCCTGCCATTCGATACTGGCGATTTCTTCATTGATGAAGGTATCGATGCCGTCATCGCCCTGAAAGCGAATCCGGCTGATTCGACCTTTCTGGTTCTGGAGGATGTCTGCGTCCGCTCCGCCCTTAAATTTGACTCGCGAAACACGGCCGCGATTAATGAACACATCCGCATCATTACCGCCGTCGAAATCAAGATCGTCCAGCACTTCCGCGAAATCATCAACATGCAATTCATCAGCGCCATCGTCACCATGAAACTTTACACGAGCAACTCGCAGGCCCAGCGCGGTCAGCACATCGGCATCGGCTCCCCCGCCAAACGTCACATCAACGATGTCATCTTTTGTAAAGAATCTGTCAGCACCAAATCCTCCCAGTACTGTCGAATTCGACGCCCCTGTTAACTTGTCGGCGTAGTTGCTGCCAATAAGCTTCACGAACGTTCCGAATGCGGCCACGAAATGTTCGTTCGGCTGGTAGCTTTCAGGAGCGACATCCTGAGACTGAATTCCAAAACCGCGATCTATAGTCTGATCCAGATCAAACGTAATGCCGAATTCCTGCATCAGGGCGGATTCCGCAAGTGAGAAGTTCAGTGTATTGCTGCCAAGGTTGTCATACGCTGTCAAAGTACTGTTGGGAATAAGGAACACTTCATCATCCCCGGCCATGTTGGGAAGTACCTGAAGCGAGTTCCAGAAGTCAAACTGCGGAAGATTCAAGGAATCGTTGCCAGCACCAAGGATGATGGTGTCGTTTCCTGATCCATCGAAGACCAGGTCATCACCCATGCCGCCGAATATGGTCAGACTGAGGTCCGTGCGCGTGACGGCACTTGCGTCCAGAATATCGTTTCCCTCCAGTCCCAGAATAAGGGCCGACGTTATGTCGACTGGCAGGCTGGAGTCTGTCACTGTCAGGACTTCATCGAACGTCGTCCCGAGCAGCAACACGATTTCAGCGGTCGTTGCTCCGCCATCACCGTCATCAGCGGTAACAGAGAGAATCAATGGCTCTTCGCCTGATGGGACGAGAGATGGGTCCAGTTCAATCTCGTTGGACGCCCACGATCGCTCTGTGAATGGAACCGGAACACCCCCTTTGGTTAGCGACCATGTGTATCCCGCTGCACCAGGGAATGGCGACGTGCCGAAGATTTCCTGTTGATCGTACAGGCCGACATCCTGCGAGACTGCTCTGATGACGATGTTGGGGTTCCAGAGGTCAACCACCGGCAGAACCGATACCGTGGGGGCAACATTCCTCACCTCAATGAAAGATTGTGCAAAACCAAATTGCAATCCATCGCTGACAAAAACCTGAACAGCGTACAGATCTTCGAATACGGGGGAGTCATCAAGGTACTTGTGGCGAGCTGAATACGTGCGCGTGACCTCGTCGACTTCCGCAGGCGTGAATGTTCCATCGCCCCACTCGACGACAACGGTATAACTTTCACCCAGTGCGACATCGGAGAACGAGCCTGAGATAACCAGTTCATCGCCCTCAGAAATTGGGCCTGTTGCAGAAAGAACCGGAGCCGAAACAGTCGGCCGGGAGTTGTACACGGCGATTGGTTGCAAAACTGTCTGCGCATCCAGCGGGGCTGTGTCGCGATCCGAGATCGTGGCCTGAATCGTATAGAAATCGATGAAGTCAGTCGCGTTCTTATAAGTATGCCGGAGGATTGGTGACGTCTCGACACCCGGTAACAGGTTCAGAGTCTCCGCCGGAGTTCCATCTCCCCAGTCAATTATCAGAGTGTGACTTTCACGACCGGGATCAGTAATACGAAGTCTCAGTGAAAGTTCACTTCCTTCTATGATCTCATCGGTGCTGAGTTCGAAAAGGGGCTGACCGACAGCGGAGGCTCGAAACGTCGGGTTAATATTGTTGACGATAAGGCTCTCTGTTGAAGAGACGACATTCAGTGGATCGTCATCATCGGAAACTTCGACGGTAATGACATAGTTGCTCGCAGCCTCCGGATTATCCAGAAAAGTGTGGCTTACTGAGAACTGTCTCAACGTGCCTGTCTGCTGAATCTGGTTAGTTGCGATTCTTTGACGCGGCGAACCATCCCCCCAGTTAATGGAGACAAAATGTGTATCGAGCAGACCGGGATCTACAAAGCTGCCATCAACGCGAAGCGTTCCACCTTCATTGATTTGCGAATGGTTTAAAGTCGTCTCCAGAACTGTGGGGGCGACGTTGTCAACTTCCACCAGGAATACCGGTGTTGCAGACGACGCCCCGGACTGGTCGCGCACTGTGACCACAACCCGATAAACATGTGAGTCTGCTCGCGAGGCACCATCATCGTCGTATCGATGAGTCAAAGCGTACGCTCGAGCCCCGACAGGAACATTCTGGGTGGTAACGGGAGATCCATCACCCCAGTCGACCTCAATGCGATGAGCATCGGTAACGCCAAGATCCTGAAATGTACCACTCAGGCTGACAGTCTCACCTTCCCTGATCCGTTTGGTCAGCAGGACCTCGTTGAAGGCGATCTCCGGAGGAGTATTCAACACCGTCATCTGAAAAGTGCTCGTGACCACATGCGGTGACGGCACAGAATCATCCTGCAACACCACCGTGACCGTGTAAACTCCGGACTTGTCGTAGACATGATTCAGGAAAGCAGAGCGATCAGCTTTGCGATACTCCAGAGGCTGGATCCCGGTACCGTCGCCATAGTTGATGGACAGAGTCAGATTTGTGGAGTCTTCATCTCGAAAACTGATCGTCCGGCGGAAGGTATCGCCGGTAAAGATTCGTTCGTTTCCTCCGGCATCCAATTCCGGGGCAAGTGCCGTGGGTGCCGGCGTTCCGGGGGCGGGAAGAGACGACACAATGTCGCTGCTTCGAAGAACCCAGAGTTCTGTTCCATTGGAGTAACCATCGTCAGCACTAAAAAACAGAGTTCCATTGACGTTGGTCAGCAGTGTGGGTGACGAACTGGCGCCGCCAGGATTGATGCCTCCACCGGGAAGAGTGTCCTCGATCATCACCGCGACACCAAAGGCATTGATCCTCCAGAGTTCCGCGCCGTTAACTGAGGTAAATGCCTGAAACAGCAGCATACCATTGATATTGAGGACGTTGAACCCTCCAAACGAGCTTCCGCTCCCGGGTTCGATACCTCCGCCGGGAACGGCATCTTCAACCATCACGGCCGAACCGGTGCTGTTGATGCGCCAGAGTTCAAGCCCGTTGGTCCCATCATTGGCCTGAAAGAAGAGGGTGTTGTTGGCAACCGTCATGTAGCGAGGATAAGAATTAAGAGACGGATTGATCCCTTTGCCTGGAATTGAGTCTTCCACCATCTCCGCATTCCCAGCGGTATTGATTCTCCAGAGTTCCGTGCCGTTCGTGTTATCCGTAGCACTGAAGTACAACGTGCCATTGACGTTTGTCAGGTACTTTGGCTGCGATTGTGTACTTCCCGGAGCAATGCCGCCTCCAGCTACTGAATCTTCCACCATCACGGCAGTACCGGATGAATCAATTTTCCAGAGCTCATAGCCGTTCGTTCCATCCGTTGCCCGGAAGTACAGTGTCCCTGCGACGTCCGTCATATATCGCGGAACAGAGCCAAGTGACGAAGGTCGAATTCCTCCGCCGGGGATGGCATCTTCGACCATCTCGGCTCTCCCCGAGTTATTGATTCGCCAGAGTTCCGGTCCATTTGTGCCATCATCGGCCTGAAAGTAAAGCACTCCCCCTGCATTCGTGAGAAGGAAGATACTCGCACCCAGCGCGCCAGGTCCAATGCCGCCTCCGGGCACCGAGTCTTCAACCAACTCAGCAATACCAGCGGTGTTCACACGCCAGAGTTCGAATCCCGTATTGTTAACGCCACCGTCGCTTGCTATGAAATACACGGTGCTGTTGACATTGGTCATCGACACCGGTCCCGAGCTTCCAAATTGGCTGATCCCGCCTCCAGGGATGCTGTCATCAACCATCACTGCCTGGCCAGTACCGTCAACCTTCCACAATTCAATGCCGTTGGTGCCATCATTTGCAGAAAAGTACAAGACACCCGAGACATTAGTCAGCCCGGTCGGACTGGAACTACCGCCGGGATT
>JBILXT010000607.1:0-3496 GCA_044378235.1 Planctomycetaceae bacterium | reverse complement strand
CTGGCGGCGTGGGCCGCAGAGAATTTCCACCCGACTCCGGAAGACACCGAACTGGCGATCGACGCAGAAGTTCTTCTCAAAGAAGTCAATCTCCGCGCGGTACAGGAATTGGAGCGACTGGGCCCATTTGGTCAGGCGAATCCTCAACCACGCTTCGTAGCCAATCGAGTCGATCTGGCCGAGCCCCCGAAAACCATGGGCGAAGGTTCTCGACATCTTTCGCTTCAGGTTCGTCAACAGGGAACGGTCATGCGAGCTGTCGCGTGGGGTCGAGGCGAATGGGCTGAAGAACTGGCGTCCGTTCGCGGCCCGTTCTCCATCAGCTTCGCTCCGGTCATTAATTCGTTCCGTGGATTCAATAAGGTGGAGTTGCAGTTGATCGACTGGAAACCAGCCCACGATCCTCAACTTTCGACTGCTCATTCCTAACCAGAATCGAACAATGCTGCTTGCTGTAGAAACATCAGGATCTTTGGGATCCATCGCCGTTGTTGATGGCTCCGGATTGCTGGCTGAGCGAATTCTCGCGGCCGGCGGAGTTCGTCACGCGCAGTCGCTGGTGACAGAGGTCGACAAACTGCTGCGTGAACTAACTCTCAAGCCCACCGATGTTCGCTCCGTCGCGGTCAGCATCGGCCCGGGAAGTTTCACCGGCCTGCGAGTCGGTCTCGTGTTTGCCAAGACGTTTGCATGGCTCAATCAGTCGCAACTGGTCGCCGTCGATACACTCCGCGCGATTGCTCAACAGGCTCCTGCTGAAGAGACGCTCGTTACGGCTGTTGTCGATGCTCAGCGAGGAGAGATGTTTGCGGGGACTTATCGGCTTGATCCCGTGTCAGAGTGCCGACAACTAACGGATCCAATTCGCGTGACGAGCCAGGATGCATTGCCGAAGGATCATATTCTGACCGGCCCGGGACTCAGCAAACTGCGTCCCGAATTGGCTGCAGAATGCCGACTGCTGGAGGATTCCTGCTGGCAGCCGCGAGCCTCAACGATCGCTCTGCTTGGACAAGACATGGTCAGCCGAAAAGAGTATTCGATCCCGGAAACACTGGAACCCGTCTACGTACGTCTCAGCTACGCCGAAGAAAAACGCGACCTTCGCCCACCCGCGTAGAATTGATTCAATTGTTTACCGCGCAGCTGCTGACGCAGATTTTGTGAGCGGAATGGCGCTAGCCACCGGTGATTATTGTAGCCAAAAAAACTGGAAGACACCGGCGGCTAGCGCCGTGCCGCTCACCCCCGCGGCAACGCGATAGCTTCAAGTATTCCATCCCATGTCGATTTCTGAGCGATGCATCTGACCTTCAGCCCGCATTCCTCCGCAGCGTTGGCCGTCACCGCGCTGATGGCCGAGACGTTCGTCTTCAGGTCAGCCGGAGATATCTCTGCCACCTTAAGCAACTCCGCGAATTGGCGAGCAATCGATGGGCTGCTAAGACCAACCCACTGCAGAGTCCCTGACTTCAATCGGCCGATGACATCTGGAGAAAATTCTGCCACATCACGGTTTTCGTAGACGACCAATTGTTCGAGTCGAACTCCTGCGTCCTGCAGTAATCTTGGCAGCACATCACGACCGCGGCTGGCACGTACCCAAAGCACAGATTGCCCCTGAGCCCGTTCTGCAAGAGCCTTGCCCAGCGACTCGGCTCGAAACTCCTCCGGCACAAAGTCTGCTTTAATCCCGAATGTTTCCAGCTTCAGCGCCGTTGATGTTCCAATCGCAGCGATCTTCGCCGCGTGCAACGCTCGAGCATCTCGACCGGATAAGCGCAGGTGGCGAAAGAACTCACTGACGCCGTTCACGCTGGTGAAGACCAGCCATTGAAACTCATGCAGTCGATCGAGCGTTCCCCTTATCAATGGCTCAAGCGATTCCTCCACCGGGCCGACTTCAATCATCGGCATAATCACAGGCTCACCACCCATTCGCACAATTTGTGCCGCCACGTCATCAGCCTGTTCATCCGGACGCGTTACCCCGATGGATTCGCCGAACAATGGCAACTGTTCAAACCATGACAACTGAGCTCGCTGCTTGACGCATTCCCCCACGACGATCAACGACGGAGGTTTCAGTTGCCTCTCGGCTGCCATAGCCGGAATGGAACCCAATGTCCCTTCCACAACCTGTTGCGTTGAAAGTGATGCGTGACAAACCACGGCCGCGGGAGTCATCTCGGGCATTCCGGCAGCCATCAGCTGTCGACAGATCTCCGACAGTCGATTTAAACCCATGTAGAACACCAGCGTGCCTGGAAATCGCGATAACGCTTCGTAATCCAGTCGACTGGCTTCTCGCAAAGGATCTTCATGGCCCGTAATAAACGCCACGGCCGATGAGATTTCACGATGCGTAAACGAGAACCCGGCATACTCGCCTGCTCCCGTAGCGGCGGTGACTCCGGGGATTACTTCAAATGGAATCCCGGCCGCCTGCAGCGCCGCGGCTTCTTCACTTCCACGCCCAAAGATGTAGGGATCTCCGCCTTTGAGACGAACCACGATCTTTCCCGCACGAGCTTCTGCGATCAGACGTTCATTGATCTCCTGTTGAGAAACAATGGTGGTTCCATCGCGTCGAGTTCGAGCCGTTCGTTCGCAAACGCCACGAGTCCGACGCAGCAACAGGGGATTCACCAGACCGTCATACAGCACGAGATCCGCTGCGGCCAGGCATTCCGCCGCGCGCATGGTGATCAACCCCGGATCGCCGGGACCAGCACCGGCCAAATAGACTTTTCCTGCTCCGGGAACAAACGTCATCGGTATTATGTCAGCCTATTTGATAACCAAGCTTCTTCATCAGATCGCCAGCCAACTCATTAAACTCCTGGCGAAGCTCTTCCGGCATATTCTTGCGTCCACGACCCGACTCACCCTTGTGGAACGTATGGCTGGCGCCCGGCTGAATTTCATGAATCGCGTCTTTTACAAACCCGGCGACATCGAGTGTACGCCCGGTTCGTTGATTGTAGAACTGAGCGATCTTCTCAAGTGTGGAATCACGCTGGTCACTCGTCAGATCTTCGAAGCGGACCGGAAGAGTATCCTCACGCCCAATCCAGCCTTCATAAAAGCCAAAACGTTTCGCAATGTTCGGATACTCCGAGAACCGATCGACCATGCCTCGAAGCGAAAGCTTCCATCGCTCAAGATCGTTCCCGGCCTTTTTGAAGGGACGATGCAGAGCATGCCACCATGCACTGGAGGTCAGGTAGTTTATTTCTGACAATAACACGTCTCTGAGATCTCGATAAATGAAATAGTGCACACAATGAAGTTCATTGAGTGCCTTCGCTACCGGCTCGGAATAGTACATGTGAGCTGGAAGCAATTCGCCCGGCGCCAGTGCTCGAATTTTGCGAATGATTGACGCATCTGATCCGCGTTTAAAGACAATCGAAGGCGTCGTCGCCACGAAAGAGCCGTAGTGGGTTTTGTCCGGAAGGGCCTGCAGAACCTGCAGCAACAAATGCGTTCCGCT
>JBILXT010000606.1:0-3500 GCA_044378235.1 Planctomycetaceae bacterium | reverse complement strand
ATTATCCAGTTTCAGCATGGACTCGCTGAGATCAACCACTGTCACGTTCGCGCCGGCACATGCGTAAAGAATCGCCTGCCATCCTCCGCCGGAAGCCAGACACAACACATTCAGTCCTGCCACGGATGGAGGTAACCAGCCGCGACCGTCCAGCGTTTTCAGAGGCTGCCGACATTCAGCGTCAGTGGCCACTCGAGCAAACAGGCTTCCCGAATCGGCCAGATGGTTCCATGCCTGCTGATTTTGATTTCGATAGTCCACTTGAATCAGGCCCAGTATTCATCCTGAAGCTTCTGCAGACGCTTCAGTGGTTCGCGGGCGATTCCCTCGGAGTTCAACAGAGACGTGGAGGCATCGCCGGATGCTTCGTCTGACCAGTTGGTACAGTAGACGCCGACAACTCGCTCCTTAGCCAGGCACATCTTGACCGTTTTCTCCAGCCATTCGGCCTGAGCTTCTTCAAGTGCTTTTCCATGGCCGTTAGGAGCAGGAGGCAGCGTCAGCATCACATTCATTGGCATCTGCAGCAACGACCAGTGATCCAGCAACTGAGACAAGCTGAGGCAGTCACGCCACAGTGTTGGGGACGGAGCGTTGCCAAAACGGATATCCAGATTCACCTCGCCCAGACGTACCCCGCATCGTCGCAATGTATCGGTGAACTGAATCGGGGAGAGTCGATTGCGGGTCTGGCTGAGATATTCGCCCCATGGCTGGATCACGCGCAGGCTGATCTGAGTATGCTCATCGACCTGACGAGCGGCTTCGATGGTGCGAACCACCAGATTCATGCGTTGCTCTTCATCGAGATCAGCAACGCCACCTCGATTGGCACCAGTCACAACTTCCCAGTGGCGAATTCGTCCCACATAACGGCCGACAACGGTTTCCACGAAGTCAGCGGTGAAGCTCTGAAGATTGACGAGATCCCCTGTCCAGCTTTTGAGCCATGTCGGCAAGGCGTCCTGGGAAAGATCCATCAGCGGGCCGCCCATCACGAACAGCTTCCGTTCCTGGGCCCACGCGACCAGTTCGTCCAGTCGCTCCCAGGTATATTCTCCGTCATCGTGTTCCAAAGTACTCCAGCGGGTGTCGACCTGCACGGCATTGAATGCACTGCAGTAAGTTTCCGGGTCGTCCGGAATCCGATTCAAACGACAACCCAGAAACACGGGCAGACGAGCAGAGCGATTTCGACGGTAGCCCAGCCGTTGCTCTATATAGTGCTGACACAACATCTCAGTCGCGCGAGACGACAAATCCATCGACAGCAATGCGGCCCCAGATGAGAGTTCGGGGGCTTCCGTCCGCAGTACGGCAGCGCGGAAAGACCGGTGGGCGTCGTGGATTAAATGGTCAAGTGCCGAGGACGACAATAACCCGGCCCCGCTCCATGCATAAAACTGATTTCTAAGCCGAGACAATTGTCCACGAGCAAGCTCGACTTCGAGGCTATACGGTTCGGCCTGTTCGCGAAGGCTGGTGGTGTGCGCCACCAGTACGCTTCCATCGAATCGCGGCCACAGCAATCTCAGCTGACCACTCTCCGATTGCATTCGTTCACAACGAAGAATATTTCCGTTCAAAGTCGTTCGAGCAGGGATGACTCGGCCATCATACATCAGGAAGTCGACCAGCGACTGTGACGATGCGGACTGAAGGAGATCCGGGCGTTCAACTTTAAACTGAATAACCCCCATGAAAATCCCCGAAGCCTCGTCACTTAAAAATGCCCCTGCGTCCGCGCAGTCTAGGCAAATGTCTGTTCATTGTTCAAACGCCGGGGGCCTTGTAGACTGCACTCCGTCCACAAACATCGGCTCAATCCGCACTTTTTGCCTCTGAGATGGTCGTCCATGTCGTCCGTTGTGCTCCAGAGTTCCATTCCCGGAATCCCCGTTCGGCGCGGAAAAGTCCGCGATGTCTTTGATTTTGGGGATCGGCTTCTTTTTGTCGCCTCGGACCGAATTAGTGCGTTTGACTACATTTTGCCCAACGGTATTCCTCGAAAAGGCGAGGTTTTAACGCGTCTTAGTCTGTTTTGGTTTGCGCGTCTGGGCGTGAAGCATCATCTGATTTCCACGGATTTGACGACCTTGCCTCTGCCCCCCGGGACAGATCTCGCCAGCCTTGCAGCTCGCAGCATGGTGGTGATGAAAACCGAAGTCGTTCCGGTCGAGTGTGTCGTGCGGGGCTACCTTTCGGGCTCCGGCTGGAAGGAATATCAAAAATCAGGCACTGTGTGTGGAATCAAACTTCCCGCAGGATTGAAGGAAAGCAGTGAGCTTCCCGAGCCCATCTTTACGCCAGCGACCAAGGCGGAAACGGGCCATGATGAAAATATCACGTTCGAACAGATGTGCGGTGTCGTCGGAAACGATCTGTCTCGGCGCCTGCGCGATCTGAGCCTCCAGGTTTACCACGAAGGCTGCTCACATGCTCGGACCAAAGGCATCATCATCGCTGATACAAAGTTCGAGTTCGGGCTAAAGGGCGATGATATCATTTTGATTGACGAAGTCATGACGCCGGACAGCTCGCGATTCTGGCCCGCCGATGACTATGCCGCAGGACGGGGGCAGGCCTCGTTCGATAAGCAGTTTGTCCGAGACTGGCTGGAGCAATCAGGCTGGGATAAGAACAGTCCACCGCCAGAGTTGCCGCAAGCCGTCATCGATCGAACATCGAAGCGATACATCGAAGCATTTGAGCGTCTGACGGGACAGCAGTTTTAGCGTTTCGCAGCTCTTACGATCACTGTTGCCAACGGGCGTGGGCTCTCTGGATGAGTCCAGATTCTTCCGCTGGAACTGATTGTGACCGCGGGGACGGATTGAGCCTTGAAGGATCTTTCCAGTGTTTGCTCAAGTGTGAATGCGTCCTCCGACGCGGTCGCCATTGCATCCGTTGCCGGTGTCGATGCCCAAACGATGACTTCGAATTCTGCCGGTGACCGGTGAAGCGTATCATTCGCCTTCCGGCATATCCTCAGAACTTTCTCGATCGCGACACGAACGGAACCTTCTGATTGTGGAATCTGCGAATGCAGATCCAGGGCCAGCTGACCGCCGAGTTCCTCTGCGGGTGACACCTTGCAGTATCTCTGCAACTCTGTCATCAGATGAGAGAACACCGGGCCATTGACATCAGTCGGGAGCAGTTCTTCACTTGAGAATAGTTCTGTCTCTTCTTCCTCGGGCAGCACAATCGACTGATCGTTGCGTTCGATGTATCGCGGGGCATTCACGCCACCATAAGACTGATCCAGCTGCTCGTCATCAGGAACTGCTGCCACCTGACGAAATGCAGCCGCGATCATGGCGACATCACTACGACCATGATCTTGCAAAGTTCCTCGAAAGGAACTGGTTACCTCGGCAAGAGAAGCCCCTGATTGGTCGCTGGACACACTTACCAGGACCGCAAGCGTCGTGAAGACGCAAAACAGCATGCCTAAAAGACTGATCGTGGTTGCGTGAAATGGAGAACGCTGTGATGCT
>JBILXT010000605.1:0-3505 GCA_044378235.1 Planctomycetaceae bacterium | reverse complement strand
ATCCCCATGAGTACTACTTGTCATCCGTAACAGGTTCTCACAACGTCCGCATTGCGATTCACTTCGGGAACGATTCCGCAAGGATATCCGATGCCATGAACAGCGCAGTGGCCGGATATCGATCACACAAGTCAGACGATCAATAACTGCCTTCTCGCAGTACAACCGTCCGAATCGTGCGGAGCAAAATGAAGTAGTCCAGCCAGAGAGACCAATTTCGTACGTAATATGTGTCCAGCCGAACTCGAGCGTCATAGGTGGTGTTATTGCGGCCGGAAACCTGCCAGAGACCAGTTAATCCCGGACGTACCCGAAGATACAGTGAGAACACCGGCCTGTATTTGTCAATTTCGTTTTCAACGATTGGGCGAGGCCCCACGAGGCTCATGTCGCCACGGAAAACGTTCCACAACTGTGGAATCTCATCAAGGCTGGTCTTACGCAGGAAGTTACCAACGCCCGGAATGATTCGAGGATCATTCTTCAATTTCTGATCACGCGCCCATTCTGCCTTGGCCTCAGGATTGGCTTCCAGATAATCGTTCAGCACTGCCGCCGCATTTGGCACCATGCTGCGAATCTTGTACGCAAGGAATCTTCGGCCTCCCCGACCAATTCGTTCATGGGCATAGAAGATCGGTCCCTTTGACTCTTTGCGGATCATCAGTGCCAGCAGAAGAATAAGAGGGCTCAGTATCAACATCATTGCGGCTGATGCAACGATATCAAAAGCACGCTTGGCAACGCGTTGATAAGGGAAAAGCAGTCGGTCCTGGATAAGAACTCCGCCAAGACCTGCCGTGTCGAACGAGTTGACCCACAGTGTGGGCATCATAAGGTTATTCGACAAAACAACCAGATTGGGGATCAGACTGCCATACGAAAGTATCTGACGTACCTGGGCTTCAGTTTTGTCGGAGACAGCCGCGATTACCCAGAAACACTTCCGGGCTTCACAGATGCTGACCAAGTCTGAGGTGTTGCCAAGAAACTCCAGGGGCGAAGCATCTTCGGACATCCAGTATCCGGCAGAATCATCATCCACAATCCCCAGCGGCTTCAAACCGCGCTGAGGCTGGCGTTCAAGAAACTCATAAACAAGCCGCCCCTGCTGTCCACTGCCAACAATGATGACTTTCTCACCCCACCAACGCCGCCGGGCACATAGCTTTCGAGTCAGGAACCGAGCAGCCGGGGCAAGCACGAGCGAAAGCGGAAACGCCACGATCACCGTCACAACTTCGTTGAACGTGAATTCCCCAACGAGCCCGTTGAGTGCGATCACTGTCAAAAAAGAGCCGCCGATCGACGTCAGTTGATTTCGCAGTTCACAGACAGGATTGATTCCGGAGGCCGGAAACAGTCCCAGGGCACCTCCAATAATCATGTGGGAAACAAAAATCGCAAACAGGTTGTTTAAAACCCCCTGCCCAAACGTTGAAGAAAAGAAGCAGAGAGTGACCAACGTTCCGATCAGGTAGCATCCCAGAAGACTAATGAGGTCCGCAGCAGCCAGGGGGATAGACGTCAGCCAGACTTGTCGATGTCTCAAGACTCCGCCAGTGCTCAGCGGCGAGGCTGTCGCTCCTTCCCTGACTTCGCCAGCCGCTCGAACCCCTGAAAAATCCGGGATTGCGTGCGCAGTGTCCGGTTTACCTTCTCCTGTTCGTGGCCCCTCGCCGGGAACCACGGTCGTCAATGTCGACAATGCCTGCGTACAGATGATCTGCTGAATTCGCTGAGACGCTACTGGCACGAATCGCTCCTCGCTCAAATCTCACCTCAATACATACAACCAAGGGTGCCCCGGCTGCTGCCATGAAGCGGTGGTCTGCAAAAAAACGACCATACACTCAAAGTTCACTGGATAAGGACATAAAAACTGAGGCGATCAAACACATTTTGCTTCAGTGTTCCAGCGGAAATCAGGAAAGCGCAAAAGAAATGACCTTTTGTGCAGTCATCATGGAACCCGCTTCCTGATTCATCTTATCACTTCGGCTATCGGCTCCGGTACAAACGATTCTGCCGACATTATGGGGCATCGCACGCCTCATTATTTTAGGCGGCCCGTGACCAATCTGCGTAACCCAAAAAGTCAACCGGAGGAACTCAATGAGATGGATCATTGCCCCCCGAAACGGTATTCCACGCCACGATCCCACACCTTGGAGGATAGTGCGAATGGGCTAATTAGTAAAGCACAGGAAGATTAGTGACTCTGGGATGAGTTTTAGCCCTGTAATGAAAAGCACACTGGAAACTCAATGTGGCGCAGGGTTTAACCTGAAACCTCGTCGAGACGGATCCCGATGAACAAACGCGGATGTCCATAGAGAAACAGGAGTCTCTTCAATGTGGAACAAGGTTGTTCAACGAGGCCGGTGGCGATCATTCGCCCTTTTCCTCAGTCTGTCCGGTTGCACGGCTCTCTCTGATTGTAAATACGAGATGGGCCAAAAGATTCGAACGGGCCAGGCATGGCACGAGTTCGATGGCTGCAATGAGCAGTGCTTTACCTGCGACTATCGAGACGGGTGGAAAAAGGGTTACTACGATGTTCTGACCGGCGGAGACGGCAGACCACCTGTGGTACCACCGAAGAAGTACTGGAAGCCACCAGTCTTCACGGAACATGATCCATCAAGACAAAACGACTGGTACACGGGTTATCAGGACGGTGCGGCCTGTGCGAAGTCTCAGCCTGACTTCCACTATGTGCCAACGTTCATGGCCCCGACAATGTATCCAGCACATTACGGGCATGAGACGGTCGAGATGATTTCGACCACTGATGCCTCGGTCGCTCCTCAGTCAGAGCAGCCGATGCCTGAAGCGATGCCCGTGGATTCCACGCAGCCTGCAGTGGAACCGGCGCCGGGAACGGACCCCGCTGCGACTTCGACTGGTGGTGATGCCGCCAAACCAGAAGCAGCTCCGGCCGCTCCCAAGCCTGCGGACTACGAAAAGGATCCCGAGCCGTCCAGCACTCGTAACGACCAGAGTAACGGATCGGCAACTCAGCGTCTTGTCGCAGGATATCGCAGACCGACATCTACCTATCTTGACCAACTCGTGAAGAATGCGTCTCACAGCACGGAGCAGGACGCGGCTGACGGCGAGAAATAGTCTTATGACAGTTCGTGATTGAACTGTCGGTGTTTGTCGCGAACAGCGAAGGCAGCAGAAAAAAGCCTGCTGCATCGAAGGCGCCGAAAAAAGAGTTTTGTTCGGGCCATCATGGTTGTACAGCACGGAATCAAGGACGAATCCCATGAATCATAAGTCTTTAGCCGCAAGACTGGCGTCCAGTATGCTGGGCGGTGTTGTGACGCTGAGTATGGCGTCATCCGTCGGATGTCATGCGATCACTGATGTGCACGAATCCATTCCCGCGAGTCGCCTTCCTCGTCACCTTGCGGTCGAGCCGAAGGAAGGACGACAGGTATTTCCTTTCACCGCGTTGGGACAGGAAAAACCGGTCTCCCATATTATCGGTGCTGGA
>JBILXT010000604.1:0-3510 GCA_044378235.1 Planctomycetaceae bacterium | reverse complement strand
TGTCACTGAGTATGGATAAGGTGGAAGCAGCATCACAGTTTTTTCAGGTCACAGATTGTGTCAGATTCATCTGCTCAAGTCTTGAGATCTGCAGCGCGGCAGTCTTGGCAGAATCTGCAAACTGTGCAGCATCCCACAAATCGGCAAACACACGACCATGCTTCCACGACAAGGCTTCTTGCAGCACGGTTTCCAGTGAAGACAAACGAGGCGGTGAGTACAGCCCGGCCGACGCAAGTTGCTCCATAATTCCGTTGCCGGTTCTTACCGGAATCACGGCACAACAATCAACGCCACACTCGAACGCAAAGCGGACCGAGTTAATAGCCCGCTCAATCCCCTGCTCTTCTGATGTCTCTGGAGGCTTCAATAGAATAAACGCTCGAATCAGAATGCTCTGCCTGAGCAGCGATTCACAGGCACGAGCAAAATCATCCACTGTCATTTGTTTGTTGAGTTTAGCGAGCGTTTGTGGGTGCGATGTCTCCAGCCCCAGAGCAACTTCAAGCTGGGTCTCACACAATTGCTGAAACTCGCCGCATCGGTCATTGCATAACGAAGGATGGTTTTCCACAATGACCGTGTCAAAGCGTCGGACCCGCTCCGCAATTCCAAGCCAGTCCGCACGCGGGATCGCTTTCGGATCAAAGAAGTTTCCACTGTTGTACAGCTTGATGTGCTGAGCGACCGGCAACTGCTGCAGAGCAAAGTCAATCTGCTTCGGAATCGCTCCTTCAGGAGTATTCTGCTCTGTCGTGTTCTTCCACAGATCGCACATGAGGCAATGAAACGGACACTCGCGATTGGTGAGAAAAACCGTGGCAACGCTCTCCACACGACGATGACGCGAAACCTCATTCTCGACCAGAAAATGGTAGGGGCGGAATACATTCACAGTGTTCCGAGGTCCGCGGGCAGCGAGAATGTCAGCAGTATTGAGTCTCAAGCAACCTCCGGCAGCATCGAATATCGGATCGCCAAAATCAGCCCCAACAATTCAAGGCCAACTCGTACCACAGTCCCGTAGTCCGCCAACTTTATCGAGCCAAAACCAGGCAGAGGTTTCACCCCTGTCAAAGGGAGGCTGCAGATTGATGACTCGACGAGCATACAACCCTTCGTCAACGCCTTCAGCTTCATCAAGTCTTTTGAGGCACTTCGCGTCCACTTCATACACCTCGCCCTGCACCGCAAGTCCTTCTGGCCAGTCTACGAGACCCGGATAAGATCCGAGATCGAAAATGCGGTAGAGCGGACACGTCGTCGCAGGACCACGAAAGGACTGGCCCTCAAGAAGATGATGGAGGGCATAACCACGTTTGAGAGAACCGTAGACAAAGATCAGCGACTGTTGGTCGCGACCATGAACCTCTCCCAAATCACTTGATGTCGCCACCATAAAAGAAGAACCTGCTTCCGGTCGTTTTCCGTGTACCCAACTCCCAAGCCATGATTTCATCCCGAACCATGATTACTAAGCACTCTACCGAGATTCGTGTCCGCTACAACGAGACGGACGCGATGGGATTCCTGCACCACTCAAACTATCTCTGCTATTTCGAAGTCGGAAGAACGGAGCTCTTTCGAGCACAGGGGGGCAGCTATCGACGGATGGAAGAACTCAAGCTTTACTTTGTCGTCGCCCGGATTGACGTGCGGTACCGTCGACCAGCGCGATACGACGATTTATTGATTTTGCACACGGAAATCGCCCGAGTCACCCCGGCAAAGCTGGAACATTCGTACAGACTTTGCCGGGGCGAAGAATTGCTCGCCGAGGCAAATTCCGTCATTGCCTGCGTCAACGAAGCGGGCGAAGTTCAGCGAATTCCCGAGGATTTGGTCGGACTCACCTCGGACAACAAGGCCGAATGATGGAAAAATAGGCAGGTTGTTTGACAGATTCCGGTCAGTCAATATAGCGTGTGGTGGAGTTTTGAGTGGCCAACGAGGTTTGGAAGTGTTTTCCATGACCTCGCTACGGCCAACTGGCTGAAATACAGCCGTGAAGAGAACAAGGGGTTTTACCATGCGAACATTCGGTCTCGTCCTCGCGCTGGCAGCAATGCTGCTCACCAATTCTGCAGAAGCTAGCCGAAGCTGCTGCAAGCCTGCTAAGTGCAAGCCAGTTAAGTGCAAAGTTCAGAAGTGCAAGCCAGCCCGCGTAAAGCACTGCAAGCCAGAGCCAACCTGCTGCGAACCAGCTCCATCATGCTGCAGTGCTCCTGCTCCATCATGCTGCGAACCAGCACCTTCTTGCTGTGCACCAGCTCCAACTTGCTGCGAAGCAGCACCTAGCTGTGGTTCATCATGTGGCAGCAGCTGCGGCACACCAAGCTGCGGTTCAGCATGTGGCGCAAGCACTGGTTGTGCAAGTGGTGGCTGTGCAACAGCCGCACCAGCCGCTGCTCCAGAAGCAGCTCCAGCCGCTGTTGATGCCCCAAAGCCACCAGTTGAAGCCGCTCCAGCCGCACCAGCACCAGCTGCTGCTCCAGAAGCTGCACCAGCGAAGTAATTTGCCCAGTTTTGGCTCAGAGAATCATCGATTTCAGATCGCCAGCCTCCTGATCAGCTAACGTTCGGGGCGCTGGCGAATGCGGATGACTAAGGGATCCCCGAAACGGGCCTCGAAGATCCTCTGATAAGCGTTTTTTCTGTATCAATAGCCAATGGCTCAACTTTGAAACGGCAGGGATGCCGTTTTTTCATGCGCTGACGCTTGTCTTGACAAGTGTCGTCGAAACGTCCATGCTTTCCGTATGACATCGTCAACCAAGCCTAAGAGTGGAAAGCGCTTTGATTCTCCGGAGCAGGAGGCATTCCTGAACCTCTGGCGAACCTACGACTGCCTGAAAGCCCTGGAAGACGAATTGTTCGGCAGCTACCAGTTATCTGCTCAGCAA
Organism: Planctomycetaceae bacterium; assembly: GCA_044378235.1. GTDB lineage: Bacteria > Planctomycetota > Planctomycetia > Planctomycetales > Planctomycetaceae > SXXK01. Next base: position 607 of record JBILXT010000604.1, on the reverse strand, counting down.
TACAATGCACTGCGATTATTGAGATCTGTACACCCGGCTTCGATGCAAACATTGGCACTTGGCAAGCGGTTGATCTCCCGCGGGCCGGATACCACTCGAATGCTCGATCGGCTTGAGCAGCGTCAGTTAATCGTCCGTGAACGCCGCAGTGAAAATCGGCGCGTTGTCGAGATCGCCATCACCACTCAGGGCCTCGCACTGCTGGATGAAATGGCAAAATCCGTTCGCGAAATGCACGAACGGCAACTTGGACACTTAAGTCGTACCGAACAGCAGGATCTCATCACGCTGCTGAAACGGATTCGTGAACCTCATGAAGATGCCAGTTGTGACTGGCTGGACGAATAACACGAGAGGGCGAACATCATGAAAACCTCATTCCTGACGATTCTTGGCATCTGCGCGGTCAGCGCCGCAGCAATGGCAGAAGATTGGCCACACTGGCGCGGACCGCACAATGATGGCCGGTCGTTTGAAACCAACCTGCCGGACAAATGGTCGCCCAAAGGCGAAAACCTGCTGTGGCGCAAGGAAGAATTTGCCAGCCGGTCTTCACCAGTGGTGATGAATGATCGCGTGTATCTCGTCTGCCGTGCATTTCCAGAGA
>JBILXT010000205.1:0-12513 GCA_044378235.1 Planctomycetaceae bacterium | reverse complement strand
ATGCATGCTGGAGCCATCCGATTGAAGTACTCCCACGAATGTCCGCCGCCAGTGGTTTCCAGATCACGTTCATGCAGAATTCCGGATGACGACAACTTCATGCCCAATCGAGCGGCCCCGTCAGACCAGTCATGGTCCTGAGGGTCGCAGCAGAAGAACTGATGCCGTGGCCAGGCGAGCGGATGAAGGTTCAGCACGACCGTGGCTTGTCGAGCTGCCTCGGCATCCGGAAACATGCTGTCCAGGGGAATCCCGGATCCGTACAGCTGAAAGAAATCTACCGCCGGTGAAATCGCCGCCACGATGGGGAAGTTTGAGGCCTGTCGAAAGGCCAACTGCAATGCCCCCTGACCGCCCATGCTGATGCCCAGCAAAGGAATTTTTGGTGGCTCCACTCCAAATCTTTGCTCAATAAATGGCACGACAGATTCCAGCAGCCAGTTCTGAGCTGTCATTTCGGGATGAAAATCCTCGCAGACAATATCCAGCCACCAACTGCGTCCTCCATCCGGACACACCGCCGCCAGCCCATATTGCTGAAACAGATTACTGAAGACGCTGTTTTCGTTCAGCAGGATCCGTCCATGTCCATGCAGAAACAGCACCACCGCGCTGGGGCGAATCTCTCCCGACGGTACAAACACATCCACACGCCGACCATCCAGCGATTCCGTCGTCCACTGTTTCAGGCAGGCGAGCGGATCCTGTTGCGGAACTGCGGCGGCCGGTTCCTGAGCAGACTCGCTGCCAAACAGACGTTTCAATTGATCAAACATGAGAGACCATCAGTGGTTAACGTTGATGAATTCCGGGCCTGCCTGTTCCTGGGCGATGCACACCCTACAATGCTGCGTCGGCTTCGTTCAACCACCAGGACTATTGATGTGAACAACAAACTCAGGTTCGGGATTCTGGGGACCGCTCGCATTGCCAAATCGGTCACTCCGCATTTGCAGGCAGCGGCCAGGGCTGAGGTTGTTGCCATAGGAAGCCGCGTCAGGGAGCGAGCCCAATCGTTCGCGGACGAGCTGAAGATTCCTCAGGCTTTCGGCAGCTACGAAGAGATCCTTCACAGCCCGGACATCGACGCCGTTTACATTCCTCTACCCGCTTCCATGCACTGCGAGTATGTTCTGAAGGCCGCAGCAGCCGGCAAGCATATTCTCTGTGAAAAGCCATTGGCTGTTTCTGTTGAGCAGGCCGAACGGATGGTCGAGGCGGCTCGAAGCCATCAAGTCGTATTACTCGACGGCACGATGTGGTACCACACGTCGCGGGCCCGAGAGATGAAGACGCGGATCGAGAACGGCTCATTGGGCGAACTGCGTCAGATCACGTCAGCGTTCACCTTTCCCGGAAACGTTCTGGCGGCAAGCAATGTCAGGTTCTCAAATTCTTTGGGAGGCGGAAGCCTGCTGGACGTCGGCTGGTACTGCGTGGGAGCCAGTCTGTGGATGTTCGATGCCGTTCCGGATCGAGTTTTCGCGGCGGCTCAATGGCAACATCCGGAGAACATCGCCGACAGCGTCGATATGCACATGAATGGTCTGATGTGGTTTTCGGGTGATCGAGTCGCCTCATTCGAAAGCGGCTTCACCGCCATTCGTCGACGCTGGATTGAGATCGCGGGTTCTCAGGCCGCTCTGGTCTGCGACGATTTTACTCGCCCATGGAATCCCGAGAAACCTCGCTTCTGGATCCACGACGCGAATGGTGTTTCACATCAGCAGATCTTTGAACATCCAGCCATCGAACGCTGCCTGGTGGATGCTTTCTGCGACCTTGTTCGCGATCAGAGGGTGGAGCATCCCTGGCTGCAACTCTCAATCAATACTCAAAGAGTCTGCGACGCGCTGATGAGGTCGGCAAGATCAGGTGTTGTGGAGAACGTGTAGCCACTTAACGACCTGCTTTGTCGCAGTTATAGGGTAACGGCGCAAGCCGTCCGGTCACTGGACGTCAACTAATCTCAGTGCCAAATATTGCCCAAATCGTTTACCGCCCAGCCGAAGGCGCCGGCTTCTCAACGCAGCCGGCGCCTCCGGCTGGGCGGTAAACAAAACTCACAACTCATCCACCAAATACACCGTCAGCGATCGAGCCCCATGCGCTCCGATGACGAGAGACTGCTCAATGTCGGCCGTCTTGGAAGGGCCGGAAATAAAGCCCGCAAAACGATGCTCGCCAATCTTGATGCGAGCATACGCTTCGTGCATGTTATTGACGATCTGTGAAGCCGGAACCACCAAAGAAATGTGCTGCGGGATAAAGTAGAGCACTCGATGATGAACCGTATCGTCCGTCACCCAGATGGCTCCGTTTTCCGCCACGCAAAAATGTCCGCGAAGAACAGCGTAGTCCACGTTTTCCAACTGATGCGGATCGTTAATCGAATTCAGGTCGAACGTCGTATCGCCAAGCCCCGGAATCATCGTGCAGCGAACTTTGCCCTTCGCCCACGGCTCAAGCGTCCGCAAATGCGCATCGGCTTCGGCGATGGTCTTCACATGCACGGCCTGACCGCCGACAAACTTCAGAACTTCGCCAAAGCGAGCTTCCTTGTCTTCAAACGTCTGCCACGGGCCAGTCGATTCCAGCTCCGGCAATTGAGAAGATTGTGGCAGCGCGGCGCGGATTTTTGCGAGAATCGTTTCGCGAGACGATTTAGGGGCTTTCGCAATCATGATTTCCCTCCGCCCTTTTGTTTCTGACGCTCGGCGTACTGCTGCCGGAATGATTGCTTAGGAGCATCCGGAAGATCGCGTTGTTTGCCCCACCCGTTCAGCGGGTTGTAGATCAAAAACCGCGGCATTAATCGCAGCGACATACGAGCCATCCCGCCCAGCAGATTAAACAGCCATGTCCGGGACATAACGCCCGAGACCACTTTCATGGATAGCTTCTTGGATGTCCCAATCAGGCGTTTGTTGTCGAGCAGTTCTCGCAGAGTAAACAACTGCTGATGCAGGTCAATTTTCACCGGGCAGACGTCTGTGCACGAACCACACAGCGTGCAGGCAAACGGCAGTGTGTTGTGCTTCTCCGGAGTCTGCAGCGGGGTCAGGATCGAGCCGATTGGACCAGGCACAGTGGCTTCGTAACTATGGCCCCCGCTGCGTCGATAAACCGGACACGTATTCATGCAGGCTCCGCAGCGAATACAGTCCAGGCTGCGTCGGAACTCAGGAGATTTCAAGATCTCACTGCGGCCATTGTCGACAATCACAATGTGCATTTCACAGCCAGGTGGAGGACCGTGAAAATGCGAAGAGTATGTCGTCACCGGCTGACCTGTGGCGGAACGAGCGAGCAACCTCAGGAAGACGCTCAGGTCCTTCGCTCGCGGGATTAACTTTTCCATCCCCATGCAGGCGATGTGAACTTTCGGCAGACCAACGCCCAGATCCGCATTGCCTTCGTTGGTGCAGATGACGATGCCACCGGTTTCCGCGATGGCGAAGTTGACGCCAGTCAGTCCCGCATCGGCCTGACAGAACCGTTCTCGCAGGTGATGTCGAGCCGCCTCAGTCAGATAGTTCGGATCCGAAGCGCCTTTTTCTGTTCCAAGGTGTTCATGAAAACATTCGCCGACTTCTTCTTTGCGAATGTGAATCGCGGGCAGAACAATATGGCTGGGAGTCTCTTTGCGAAGTTGCACGATGCGTTCGCCAAGGTCAGTGTCAACAACGTCAACGCCGTGTTCTTCCAGAAACGGATTGAGATGACACTCTTCGGTCAGCATCGACTTGCTTTTGACCAGTCGCTTCACCTTATGGCGTTCCAGAATGCTGAGCACAATTTCGTTGTGCTCATGAGCATCCGCCGCCCAGTGGACGACGATTCCATTCTTCGTGGCGTTGGCTTCGAACTGCTCAAGATACTCGGCCATCCGAGACTGAGTATGTCGCTTGATGGCTGACGCGGTTTCGCGGAGCAGTTCCCACTCCGGAACGCTGGCCGCCATGCGGTCGCGTTTTTCGCGAACGAACCACAACGCCTTATCGTGCCACTGCGCACGTTCGCGGTTGTCGACGAAAGCCTGAGCTAATGCGGGATGTGCCATGGTGGTTGTTCAGGAAGGAAGCAAGGAACAGATTTCTAAACGAATATCAATACGCCACCGGGTTCACCCCGGTGAGCACCAGGCTTTTGCACTACTCAACGGGTTTAACAACGGGCTGAGAACTGAGCAGCGAAGTAGTGCAAAGGCCGTTAAACCACCGGGGTAACCCCGGTGGCGGAAGGAGAATGGAACGAACTAATGAGACCTGACCCCTTTTTCACAAAACGGTTGTGTTTCGCAGCGTAACTGCGGCAGCATTTAGCCTCAGGCTTCAGCCTGGGGTGAGGGGAAAAAACACAATCCATCCGCCGTGAAACGGCGACAGCGATGGTCTGTTCAACGACATCAACACATTGCTGTCGCCGCTTCACGGCTTAATGTTCATTTTCAAACCTATTCCCCAGGCTAAAGCCTGGGGCTACCCGCTGCCGCCTCCACGAGGCGAAACTAGAACCAAACTTGTCCGACTAAAACGAACTAATGAGACCTGACCCCTTTTTCGGCACCAATCGCCTCCGCCATGATCTCGGCGAAATGCATAACTCGCATGGGGATTTTACGCCGACGAATGATGCCTTCCAGGTGCATCAGGCAGGACATATCACCGGCCGTTAGAACCTCGGTCCCGGCGCTGACATGGTCGTTAACTCGATCATCCCCCATCATGCACGAAATGGCTTCTTCGGCGACAGCAAACGTGCCACCGAATCCGCAGCATTCATCACGACGCGACAACCTCGAGAACCGAATTCCCTCAAGCCCGGTCAGCAACGATTCCATCATGCTGTCGCGAGGCTTCATGACTTCCGAAGATGGCCCCAGTCGAAGCTCACGCAACCCGTGGCAGCTTTGATGCAGACCGACCTGATGAGGAAACCGGCCGGGAACATTTGAGACCTTCAGCACAGTCGTCAGGAACTCACTCAGTTCCAGAGTTCTTCGGCGCACCGTGGCAGATCGTTCGTCGTGATGGTCACACAGATGATCGTAATGATTACGAACCATCGACACGCAACTTCCGGACGGTGCGACGACGTATTCATAACCATCAAACGTGTTGACGAATTTCTCGGCCAGCGGGCGAGCTTCATCCATGCAGCCGCTGTTCGCCATCGGCTGCCCGCAACACGTCTGCGCTTCAGGGAAATCCACCTGGACGCCAAAGTGTTCCAGCACCGCAACCGTGGCCATCCCCACATGAGGATAGAACTGGTCGATGTAACACGGGATGAATAACGCGACTTTCATTCGATGTACTCAAAGCCCGAAAGGGCGAATCAATTAAAGCGTAACGGCGCGAGCCGTCCGGTGATTCTTGGAGAAAGAAACTCCCGTCGACAAAGTCGACGAGGTCTCCAACGCCCACGAACTACATTCAGGCCAAATAAACCCCATTCGCCGCGGCAACTCCCGCACCCGGCGAGGGTCGCACGCCCTGCTTATTCAAGCACTGCTCCAAAGCCGCCAGGAACACCAGAACATTCGACTTCTTCGCGGCTTCACCCATCAAACCGATACGCCAGGTTTTGCCCTTCATCGGACCAAGCCCGCCGCCGATTTCGATCCCGAATTCGTTCAGCAACTGACCTCGCACGGCCGCGTCATCCACTCCATCCGGAATCAAAACTGAATTCAGCATCGGCAACGACACATCAGCCGCTACTGAATACTGAATCCCCATCGCATTCAACCCAGCCTTCAACGCCGAATGATGCAAATGGTGTCGGGCATAACGAGCTTCCAAACCTTCCGCCAGAACCAGCCTCAAAGCCTGATGCAACGCATAGTTCATGTTGATCGGAGCCGTGTGATGATAAGCTCGGTTGTTGCCCCAGTAGTTTCGCAGCAGACCAATATCCAAATACCAACTGGAGACTTTCTTCTTGCGATTATCCATCGCCTCCAAAGCCTTTGGCCCGAAGGTCACCGGTGACAATCCCGGAGGACACCCGAGACACTTCTGTGAACCACTATAGGCCGCGTCGATCTGCAGACGATCAATCTCAACCGGAATCCCCGCCAATGAGGTTACGCAGTCAACCAACAACAGCGCGCCGGCGTCATGAACGATTTTGGCGATCTCTTCCAGAGGCTGTTTGGCTCCAGTGCTGGTTTCTGCGTGAACGATTCCGACAACTTTCGGCTGTGACTTTTTGATCGCGGCGGCGACTTCTTCCGGAGTAAAGACTTCTCCGAATGGCCGCTCGATCTTCGTCACTTCCGCACCCACTCGCTCGGCGACTTCCGCCATTCGCCCACCGAACACACCGTTCACGCCGACAACCATGCGGTCTCCCGGCTCGATCAAATTCACGACGCAGGTTTCCATCCCGGCACTGCCCGTGCCGCTGATGGCCATGGTCATGTGATTGGTCGTCTGGAACACCTGACGCAGCATGGACTGAACTTCATCCATGACCTTCAGGAAATACGGATCAAGATGTCCCACAGTTGGGGCCGCCATCGCGGCCAGGACGCTCGGGTGAATATCGCTGGGGCCTGGCCCCATGAGAACTCGCTGAGGCGGACAGATTTGTGGGACAGTCATCGAGAAAACTCGTTCAAATTTGGGGGGACTTGATCGGAAAAGTGACCCTACGAGACTGTAAGTTCATTGTAGGACGGCCTTTTCAGGCCGCCGGTACCGCAGAAAAAGGACTGATTTCCACGCCCTGAAAAGGGCGTCCTACATCCTCTACAGCCTCTTCGTTCAGCGTCCGAGGATACCATGCTGCCCGCCATCAACAAGCGATTCCGGAACGGTTGTCCGGAATTCGCCCGGCTCAGAAATCGTAGTTTTCGCCTTCTGCGATCAACATTCTGACCGAACCTCGCAGGTCGACCAGAAAACACCGCACATTCAGGTCCCACAGCTCCGGCTTTCCGCCCTGAGCTTTCCGCAGTTCGCAGTGTTCGATAATCTCATCTCGCAGCAAACTGGCGTATTTTCGGTGAGCTTCCTCTTCTGCACTCTGAGCTTCCGGAGTGTCCGAAAACTCGAATTCCGGCCCCAGAAAATGGGCGTAAGCCCCGCAATTCCGGTGTTCCATGATGTAGACATCATGGATGTCGTGAAGCTGCACCGCGATATCCAAATGCTGAAAAAACACTTCGCGCCAGGCCACGTGCGTCGGCTGCATTACTCCCAGGGCGGCTCCGGCAAAAACCAGCTGATCGTAGCGGTTGATCAGATTATCGCCTTCCATAAACTGACCAAGGTCATCGATCAGCCGCAGGTCCATACAACTGAGCATCAGCACGTTTTTTCGAGGTGGTGGATAGGGACGACGCTCAGGACCTCGGCGATGAATTTCCATGTTCCGCTTTCTGCAGGATAACTTTGGGCAAATGTGATACGCTTCCCCACAACGCGGGGACAATCCCATGAGTTCATGGGAAGTTTGTGCGGAGTATCGATTTGTCACTATACCAATTACGAACTTCCTGCCGGAGAATTTTCCAATGGTCTGCACTCACCTGAAAGAACTGTTTGAACTTTGTGAAACGCACCAGCTAAAAATTGCCGGACCGGACCTCATCCGCATCGTCTGCAAGCAGTGCGACAAGCACGAAGTCTGCCCGTCCATGCTGATGGACGAATATGACTCACGATATGAAGACGAGCTGGCCGAGCCGCAAAACGTTCAACTCAGAACCCCACCTGCTCGTTCGAACAGCGAATCTCAGGGCTAGTGTCTGATCCAGATTCAAATTACCGGTAGTGGACCTTGCTAAAGGTCCTGCCGCCGGGGGATCTTTAGCAAGATCCACTACATCCACCCCCGTTCTGTATCTTGACAAAGCACTAGTGACTGATCCAGATTCAAATTTCAGGTAGTGGACCTTGCTAAAGGTCCTGCAGCCACGGGATCTTTAGCAAGATCCATTACAACCACCCCCGTTCTGTATCTTGACAAAGCACTAGTGACTGATCCAGATTCAAATTTCAGGTAGTGGACCTTGCTAAAGGTCCTGCAGCCACGGGATCTTTAGCAAGATCCACTACAACCAGCCAGTAGTCTTTCTCCTGACCGAGTTCAAGGCTCATGAAGCATCTCGCATGACCGAACCATTGCATTTTATGATGGGCCAGTACAAGGCCCTGATTCCTCAGGATCGCCACTATTCACCGCGGCATTTGTGGCTGAAGGAAGTCGCGCCCGGACGTTATCGAGTCGGCTTTACGGCCTATTCGCTTCGACTGCTGCAGGACATTTACTTCCTGGAGTGGTCAATTGATCCGGACACTGTCGTTCGTGACAAGCAGGAAATCGGAGAAATCGAAAGCGCTAAGGCGGTCTCGTCGATGTTTCCGCCGTTCGCCGGTAAAGTCGTGGCGTTCAATCCGCAGCTGTTGAGTGATCCTTCGGGAATCAACGCCGACAATTACGGCAACGGATGGCTTTACGAGTTCGAAACCAGCCAGACTCCGCTTTCTGCTGCCGGGTACATTGAGTTTTTGAATTCCGCCTGGGATGATGCGCAGAAGACGATCAAAGGGCAGGTTAACGAATCGTAGTGCTAAGTTTCGTTGTAGTGCAGGGATCTCATGGCAGGCAGTAAAGTCACCGTCGTTATCAGCCAGGCTCAGGGACGCAATCCGATCAAGCGTCAGCTGGAAGAGGATATCGCGACCGCTCTGATTGCAGAGCCCAACGTTGATGTTTCGCTCGTTCCTCATCTTTACGACATGTCGCAGGAACACTCCGGCATGTTGTTTCTGCGATCAGTCCCGGGCAACCTGATTGTGCTGGGCTGGCTTTATGAGCGAGCAATCCGTTGGACTCTGGACCGCGCTAACATTCGCGGTAAAGAAGGAATGACTCTGCTGAAGTCCGCCGACGAAGAGTCTGACGAGGACGAAGAAGAGGACACTCGCCAGTACAACGGCATCGGCAGTGTGAACGTGCCGAAGCGAAATCTTTACTGCATTGACCTGCGAGCATCCGAGAGTGCTGACGCGTTTGTTCGCGAGGTTCGTCGGATCTCAGAAGAGAACTCCGTGCAGACCGTTGACCTGATGAGCTGGATCGGCGGATCGCCTCAGCCTGAACAACTGCAACGTTATCTTCAGCCCGAACGCTTATTGGAAGCTCGCCGAGCGTTTGATAGCGGCTCGGCGACGCACGTTGACAAAGCGACTCTTCCGGAGGACACAGGCCGTCGATGGTATCCGGTGATTGATTACAGTCGCTGCACGAACTGCATGGAGTGCATCGACTTTTGCCTGTTCGGTGTTTACGGCGTCGATGCTCTCGATCGTATTCTGGTGGAACAACAGGACAACTGCAAAAAAGGTTGTCCGGCGTGTAGTCGCGTTTGCCCCGAGAACGCCATCATTTTCCCTCAGCACAAGCAACCGGCGATCGCCGGAGCCGATGGTGAAGTCAGTGGTCTTAAAATCGACCTGACCAAACTGTTTGGCGGAGACAGCGGCGAATCAGCGGTCGAAATGGCGATCAAAGAGCGTGACCGTGAACTGATTCTGGATGGTCGCGAGGCGGTTGGCATGTCGGTCGGCATCAAGCAAAAGGTCCGCGAAGAAATGGACCAGCTGATCGCAGATCTGGATGCGCTGGAATTTTAGTTTTGTCACTGCTTTGCGGAGAACTTCGCAACGCAAGGTCTCAGCGAGGACGTGAATACCTGTCTCGATACTCGAGATCTTCAATTCGATTCGCTTCCACCACGGCAATGTCCAGTTTTCTGAATTGTTCTTCCTGAGGATCATCGTCCAGCCCTTTGCGTGGCCCATCTATAATGCGGTAACCCAAATCGAACCTGGAACGATTTTTTGCTTTCTGGATCGGGAATTTGTCCATGAGTATTTGGCGATGGAGTCAGAAGTTTGATGAACTTCCCGAGTCAGCTCAGATCACGCTGGGAGAAGGCAATACGCCCCTTGTGAGATCTCGCAGAATCGGGCCAGAGGCTGGCCTGAAGAACTTGTTCTTTAAGCTCGAATGCTGCAATCCCTCAGGATCCTACAAGGACCGGTTTGCGGCATCTGCAATCTCGCACATGGTCGCCAATGGGCAAACACGATGTATTGCCACATCGAGCGGAAACACCGGCGCGTCACTCGCTGCGTACTGTGCTGCTGCCGGAATTGACTGCCGAATCGCAATCGTCGAAGGCGCACCGCTGGGTAAGTTGAAACAGATGATGGCTTACGGTGCGAAGATCGCACGAGTGCGACGATTCGGCACCGACCCCAGCATGACCGAGCAGGTTCTCAGCCGCTTGCTGGCGATCGGACAGCGGCCCGGAAATGCTCTGCAGATCAGCGCATTTGTTTATAGCCCGGCCGGAATGTCGGGCGTGCAGTCGATCAGCTTTGAACTGGCCGAACAGTCCTCTTCAAGGATTGATCACGTCTTTTGTCCAGCAGGAAGCGGTGGCCTGTGTATCGCAACGGCTCGCGGATTTCAGCAACTCGTCGCCGACGGAATTCTTACCAGACCAGCGGCCGTGCATTGTGTTCAACCGGAAGGCAACAACACGGTCGCCGGGCCGCTTCGACAAGGCCTGCCCAAAGCTCAGGCTGTCTCCTGTACAACAAAAATCAGTGGTCTGCAGGTGGCCAGTGTAATCGACGGAGATATCGCCGTCTCCGAATGCCGCGCGACGGGTGGTACGGGACATCTGGTTGCGGACGATTACGTCTGGGCACTGCAGAAACGGCTGGCTCGCGAAGAGGGAGTCTTCTCGGAACCGGCCGGCGTCGCCGCGCTGGCTGGTGCACTTCAGGCCGCAGCGGCCGGTGAGATCGATCCAGAGTCAACCGTAGTGTGCCTTGTCACGGGCTCCGGGTTCAAAGACGACGCCGCAGTCGATCGCATGAATGCCAATGATGATTGTCCAACGATTGACGCAGATCAGTTGGATGAGTGGTAAGCGTCTGTCGAACATCAAGAGATTGAAAATCGAACGCCGCTCAGTTACCACGCGGTCCAACCGCCATCGACGAGCAGATTCTGCCCCGTGACATAGCTGCCGGCATCGCTGACCAGCATGAGCAGCGGGCCTTTGAGTTCATGCGGAAGCCCCATGCGTTTCATCGGGCTTTTGGTCTTGAGGCGTTCCACCATCGCCGCCGGAGCTTTCTCCGAGGGGAACGGTCCAGGACTGAGGCAGTTGACTCGCACTCCGTCTCTGGCCCAGTACACGGCCAGGTGTCGAGTCATATGGACGATGCCACCCTTGAGTGTGTGATACTGGACCGGACTGGCGACGCAGATATCTTCGTAGGCATCCGGATAAGATCCAACCACGCCATACATGGAACCAATCATCACGATCGATCCCGCAGCAGATCGCCCCACGACATGATCGCGCAGTCGACGTGCCAGCAGGAAGTATCCAGTCGCATTCTGCAGGTCGCGACTGAACTGTTCTCCAGTGATGTTTGTCAGATCAACAGGATGCCCCTGTTGACCATTGTTGATAAGAATATCGACCTTGCCCGCCGCTGAAACAGCCGCATCAAAACCGCTGTTCAACGAATTCTCATCCATCTGATCCAATACAACCGCATGGTGTTTCGCATCGCCAACAACAGGCAATCCCCCCACCACAACCTGTGCACGGCTCAGTTCACGACTGCCCACGACGACGCTTGCTCCGGCTTCCGCGAGAGCTCGTGACAGTGAGTTCCCCAGAAACCCGGAACCACCGGTGATCAATGCAACTCGCCCGGAAAGGTCAAACAGATTCTGAAAAGTTGGTTCCGTCATTTTACCGCCTGATGAAGACTGGATTCTGCGATTTCTTTTACGAGTGAATTCCGCTGCGTTGGGTGGTCAACGAGAAGTGATGCGTCCAGTGCTTCGTCACGAAAACTTCAGTTAGTGGTAGTGGATCTTGCTAAAGATCCCCTGGCTGCAGGACCTTTAGCAAGGTCCACGACCCGAAATTCAAATCTTGAAAAAGCACTACGCTGAAAAGTTGTTAACGGATCTGTTGTTGTGCCTGCTCGACGATATCCATGCCGACCAGATCGCTCCACGCCGCCAGCAATCGCTGCGTGATCGGCCCAACAGATCCGTTTCCAACAACCAGACCATTACACTTTGTTGCTGGCATGATGCAGTACGGGGTGCTGGTGAAAAAGACTTCGTCGGCCGTATAGAAATCGTAGATCTGCAAACGAGTTTCCTGAACCGGGATGCCCAGCTTCTGAGCCAGTTCGATGACGGTCTGACGGCTGATCCCGGCGAGGCAGTTTTCTGTGGATGGAGTCTTCAGGACACCGTCCGCCACGAGAAAGATATTGCCGCCTTTGTTTTCAGAAACGTTGCCGTCAATATCCAGAATGATGACCTGGGCATCAGGATCAACCAGTCGAGCTTCCGTGTCGGCCATCGTGTAGAACAGGCGACTGCGATTCTTGATTCGAGCATCCAGGGACTGAGCCGGGATCGCTCGACTAAACGACGTGACCGCATGAC